>NZ_CP187112.1:422500-740833 GCF_050613275.1 Anoxybacillus dikiliensis | reverse complement strand
TCTCCTCCGAACATAATAAAAGAATAGTAAGCCCCGACAATCATCCACGCATACATAGCAAAATTACAAACATGCTTCCACCACTTCATACTCTTCTCATGAAATAAATATGTCGGAAGCATGCTTAAAAATAAAACCATTAACGCCATCTCTAATCCATATACAAAAACGGTTGCTAAATAGACGGCAGAGTCTAACGAAAATCCGTTTCCTTTCGGAGGAAGATGAATCATATAAACGCTTAGTAAAATGACAGAGATACAAAGTAAAACTAACATCGACCATTGTTGTTCGATATGCCCAAAAGGCCATCTATACAAAAATAACATGCATCCAGATAAAGCGACGAACGTTGCGTATAGCGCATATAATCGTTTCATCAAATGTACTCACCTATCAAATAAATTGAGTTAACCCCCTCATTCTATGCCAAACGACGACAAGACGCAATGAAAAATTACGCTACCCTATTCAAAGTATAACTGATTCAAACATGTATATGTGATGTGAAAAAATTCAAAAAAACATGGCGTGATGACGCCATGTTTTACTTGAACATCATATCGTCCTTGCGGGCAACGCCTGTTTGATATGCCGCTTTCATGACGGCTTCGCGCACTTTTTCTGCCACTTTATTGTTGAACACGCTCGGGATAATGTATGTTTCGCTTAGTTCTTCGTCTGTGACGACCGAGGCGATCGCTTGAGCGGCAGCGAGTTTCATTTCTTCATTGATTTCAATGGCGCGGCAATCTAGCGCCCCGCGGAAAATGCCCGGAAAGCAAAGAACGTTATTAATTTGGTTTGGATAGTCGGATCGTCCTGTCGCCATGACGCGAACGTACGGTTCCGCCACTTCTGGATCAATTTCTGGAACAGGGTTGGCCATCGCAAAAACGATCGGATCTTTCGCCATTTTTTTCACATCTTCTACCGTTAAAATGCCTGGTGCGGATACGCCAATAAATACGTCCGCCCCGGCGATAACGTCTGAAAGCGTGCCGCTTATATTTTCCGGATTCGTCATGTGCGCATATTCGTTCCAATACGGATTGTCATATTGGACGCCGCGATGAATCGCCCCTTGTCGATCGACACCGATAATATTTTTCACACCGGCCGCCAACAATATTTTCGTGCAAGCGATTCCTGCTGCTCCGATGCCCGTTAATACGACTTTAATATCCTCAATCTTTTTATCTACAATTTTTAACGCATTCAGTAAACCTGCAAGCAAGACGACGGCTGTACCGTGTTGGTCATCATGAAATACAGGAATATCTAACTCTTGTTTTAACCGCTCCTCAATTTCAAAGCAGCGCGGCGCAGCGATATCTTCTAAATTAATGCCGCCGAAAGCTGGGGCAATCGCTTTTACGATTTGAACAATTTCGTCCGTATCTTTCGTATCTAAACAAATCGGGAACGCATCAACGCCCGCAAGCTGTTTAAATAACATCGCTTTTCCTTCCATAACAGGCATCGCCGCATACGGCCCAATATCCCCAAGACCGAGCACCGCCGTGCCGTCTGAAATGACCGCAACGGTATTTCGTTTAATCGTCAATGAATAAGCTTTCGTCGCATCTTCCGCGATCGCTGTACATATGCGCGCCACCCCCGGCGTGTACACGCGCGCTAAATCATCGCGCGTTTTAATCGGAATTTTCGATTTCACTTCAATTTTCCCGCCGATATGCATTAAAAACGTCCGATCTGAAACGTGAATGACTTTCACGCCAGACGTTTTGCGCAACGTATCGACGACGACATCCGCATGTTTCGAGTCGAGGACGCTTACTGTAATATCGCGCACCGTATGCGTTTTGCTGGAGGAAATGACGTCGATGCCGACAATATCACCGCCAGCTTGTCCAATCGCCGTGGCGATGTCGCTAAAAGAGACGATGGTTTTCGCAAATTGTAACCGAATCGTGATGTGCATGTTTGCTCCGCTTGCCATGTTGTAACCTTCCTTTTCATCATTTTCTTCAATGCTTACCTGCGATACCTGGACTTGTCATCGCATACGGGTCTAAAATATCACTTAATTGTTTTTCATTCAACAAATCGTACTCGATACATAATTCACGCACCGATTTTCCTGTTTGTAGCGCTTCTTTCGCCACGCGCGACGCCGCTTCATAACCGATGTACGGATTGACTGCCGTAATGACGCCGATGCTGTTTTCGACATGTTGTTTTAACCGTTCTTCATTCGCTTCAATGCCAGCTAAGCAGTAGTCTGTAAACACGCGAAATACGTTGTCCATCATATGAAGCGACTGAAGCAAGTTAAAGACGAGCACAGGTTCCATGACGTTTAACTCGAGCTGCCCTGCTTCCGATGCTAAACAGATCGTTTGGTCGTTTCCGATCACTTGAAACGCCACTTGATTGACGACTTCCGCCATGACCGGATTCACTTTCCCCGGCATAATGGACGACCCCGGCTGGCGGGCAGGCAACGTAATTTCCCCTAACCCTGCGCGCGGGCCAGACGCCATAAGACGAAGATCGTTCGCGATTTTCGACATGTTGATCATACATATTTTTAAGGCAGCCGACACTTCTGTATACGCATCTGTATTTTGTGTCGCATCAACGAGATGTTCTGCGCGCACAAGCGGCAAGTCTGTCAAACGAACGAGATGAAAAATGACGCGTTCAATATAGGCAGGATCAGCATTTAAGCCCGTTCCGACTGCCGTCGCCCCGATATTCACTTCATACAAATGTTGGCGCGACTGAGCGATGCGCTTCATGTCGCGAGCGACAACGCGGCGGTATGCTTCAAATTCTTGCCCGAGCCGAATTGGAACAGCATCTTGTAAATGCGTTCGTCCCATTTTAATGACGTGGTCAAACTGTTTCGCTTTATCGGCGAACACGTCATGCATATGTTCCATCGTTTGAAGCAATTGGTTCACCATGTTTAACACCGCAATATGAATGGCAGTCGGAAACACATCGTTTGTCGATTGCGACATATTGACGTGCGTGTTTGGGCTAATGATATGGTAACTTCCTTTTCGTTCCCCCAGCCATTCAAGTGCGCGATTCGCGAGCACTTCGTTTGTGTTCATGTTGATGGACGTTCCTGCGCCACCTTGAATCGGGTCGACGATAAATTGATCGTGCCATTGCCCGTCGATCACTTCCTCGGCTGCTTTCACGATCGCTTCACCGATGCGCCGCGGAAGTTGACCTGTTTCCATATTCGCGAGCGCTGCCGCTTTTTTTACGGTCGCCATCGCTTGAATGAGCTCGCGGTGAAGACGATACCCTGTAATCGGAAAATTTTCGGCCGCACGCATCGTTTGAATACCATAATAAGCATCGTACGGAATTTCTTTTTCACCAAGCAAATCGCGTTCGATTCGTACTGCTTTCGTTTGCATCATTTATGCATCCCAACTTTCCCCTTCTTTTTCTGTCATGTCATTGGCAATCGGCGTTTCCATTATCTTTTTTACGTCAAGCACATTCGTCGTTTTCCCTAACGCCCACATGAGCTTCGGCACGATCGCTTCCGTGTTCATATCGCCTGATAAAATGACGGTATTTTGCGCCACTTTTCGCCCAACTTCATATAATGTTAAATCTTCTCCTTCTTCTAAACATTGCGTCGTAATGACAACCGCCATGCCATCATCAATGAGTTCCTTTATTTTCGGCAACAAATTGCGCCCTTGAAACGGCACACCGCCGCTTCCAAAACTTTCGATAATGACGCCGCGATATAAATGGCGAATGTAATCAAATATTTCTGGCTTCGTGCCCGGATGAAGCTTCAGTAAAAACACGTCCGGGCAAAGCGACGGATCAAATTGCAACTTGCCGCTCGGCTTTGGAAGCTCATATTGATAATCAATCGTTTCTCGATGAATGTAGGCGACGTACGGATGGTTAATGCTTTCAAACGCATCATAGCTTTTCGTCCGCATTTTTACTGCTCTCGTTCCTAAAATGACGCGACCATCGAAGACGACAAATACCCCGCCGACGTCTTCGCACGCAAAACGAAGCGCATCGCGTATATTTTTTTTCGCATCCGTTTTCGGAAAGCCGATCGGCACTTGGGAGCCGGTCAATACAATCGGCTTATTCACGTGTTGCAGCATATATGACAGCGCGGCCGCCGTATACGCCATCGTATCTGTGCCGTGCGTCACGACAAAGCCGTCATAGCGATCGTATTGCTCATAAATCGCCTGAGCAATATCACGCCAATGCTCCGGCTGCATGTTTGTGCTGTCGATGTTCATTAAAATTTGGCTATGTAGCCGATACGGCTGATTGTCGACCGTAATGTAGCTCGTCAATTGTTCTGCTGTCAGCTTCGGTGTCAACCCTTCTTCGCTCGGCACGGAAGCAATCGTGCCGCCTGTCGCAAGCAACAAAATGTTTTTCATTATCGTCACCTCAAATATGGCGATTTTAAGTCATCTCTTGTATTCTTTGTGTCATGTAGTGTAAACTATAAATAAAATTGTTCGCGTTTCGCGTACCTTTACTTCAATTATATTTAGGAAAATAGAAAATAACAAGTATTTTTATTCGTTTTGCGAACAGCAAAAGGGGGAGAAAAACGATGATTTCAAAACGATTATCGGAATTAAGAAAGAGAAAGCAATGGTCGTTGCAATATATTGCCGATCAACTTAATATCGCAAAAAGCACATACGCCGGGTATGAGTCCGGTTATCGCCAGCCGTCTCTCGAAGCGGTCAAGGAGCTGGCAACGTTGTTTGGCACAACGACAGACTACTTACTCGGGGCAACAGACGAGGAACAACCGTCGATTGAGCTCACTCGCCCGACGGTTCGACTGACAGTAGACGGTGAAGCCGTGACGGAAGACGAAATCATTCAACTCATCGCATTCATCCGCGCAAAACGCGACATCGAAAATAAAAAATAGGCGCCATGCAACGCCTATCCAATCACATCAGCAACATCGCGCGCCAATTGCGCAACAGATGCATACGGCAAATCCAACTGCAACATGCGCCGCAACACATAGCGCGCTTCTTTTGACAAGGAAAGTTCGTCTTCCCAACTTTTCTCTTTGTCCTCTGTTGGCTCATAAGACGAATACAATAAAAACATTGACACTCCCCATGACTAAAGTCAGGGGATTCTTGGGTCGTTAGCGTCCTCATCCATTTCTGGTTCGGACAACGCCCAAGTTCGGGGGTGTGTCATCACCCCATCCCTAGGCAGATCATATAGACCCTAGGGCTGGCGGACTATCGCTTTACGCTACACCATCTGCCATAGGTGCTTTCATTATATTTAACGCACCCACTCGATCTCGATGAGTTCTATACCCACAACATTTGCACACATATTTTCGATCATTTGCTTTATTTAACGTTTGACATTTAGGGCATTTTTGACTTGTATATTTAGGATTCACATATTCAACTTTTATACCTTCCAAATTTGCTTTATACTCAATGTATTTAGAGAGGCGATAAAATGACCATGTGTGCAAATTCTTCTCGTTTTTACGGCTTGTTCTTGCCGTGTTTCGGATATTCGTTAACTTTTCAAGACGAATCACCGAAACATGATTTTCTTTTGCAAAATTGACAATTTGTCTACTAATTTTATGATCTTGGTTTTTCATCCATCGCTGTTCTTTATTGCCAATTTGTTTAATTTTCTTTAACTGTTTTGCTTTTCCTAATTGTTGTCGAAGAACTTTATATCTTCGTCGAATATATTTGTTTTGTCTACCATTTCCAAAAAATCTTGTTTTGCTATTACTTGTTACTGCTACAGCAGGGATTTTTAAACCTAAATCTACACCCATTATATTTTCGTCATTGTTTTGTTTTTCAACAACTTTTACAGCTACTTGAGCCATCCATTTTCCCGACTTTTTAGTTATTCTTAATGTACCCAAGTTATTATTTAATTGCTGTTTTTGATAATCAGTTAATAATATCTTTACTTTGATTCTTTTAGTTTTTCCATTAACAAAAACAGGAAAACTTAAACAATCAGCGATTTTATAATTTTGATTGTTCCAAATACATACTGGCTTCTTTAAAATTGGTAACTTGTTTGTCTTTTTGTATTTCTTATAAACACTCTTAGCATCTTGTATAGCTTGATTTTTTACTGCACTTGGTAAATTAGCTTGAATATCTTTTGATGTGAATTTCACACATTGAGTATCAATCATGGTCTGAACGATACTATTTACTGTTAAAATATACTCATTTAAAGTTTCTTGTAGGTATTTTTCTTGTTCCTTTGTTGGGAGAATCTTAAATTTTACTGTAAGTTTCATATGTTTTCACCTCCTTCATACATTTTTCTGATTTTCAATATATTTCATTACTACCTCTTCTGAAATGTGACCGACCGTACAACAAAAATAACTTCTAGTCCAAAGCGAAGGAAGTCTACTTTTTAATGACGGGTATTTTTCTCTTAGTATTCGACTACTTTTTCCTTTAAATTGCTGTATTATTTTATGGATATGTTGTCTTGGATCAAACGAAATAAACATATGAACATGATCTGGCATGATTTCTAATGCTTTAATTTCTACATCATTTTCTTTTGCTACCCCATAAAAGATTTCTCTTAAATCTTTTTCAATATCACCAACTAATACTTTGCGTCTATATTTTGGACAAAATATAACATGATATTGATTCAAATAAACAATTCCATTTTTATGAATATACTTATCATTAGACATTAGATAAACACCTCCTATCTAATATTTATTATACAAAATATTAGATATATTGCAAGTATCTAATAAAAATATTTTAAAAATTTTAATATCACATTATTTCATCCCAATGACTAAAGTCATGGGCTTTCATAATGCAGTTTTCGTAAAAAATGACCGAGGGCATATATGTCGCTTTTCACATCAACTTGACGCCGAAGTTTCTGTTCGAGTGTCAAAAACGGGCCATCTTGTTCATGGAAAAAACGGGCAAGTCCGAAATCAATGACATATACAACACCGTCGCGAAAAACGATATTTGGGATGCGCAAATCGCGATGAACGATTTCGTGGGCGTGAATGTGTTGCACAATCATCAACACATCCGCCAACAAGAAAAACGCTTCTTTCTCACCGAATGTTTGTTTTTTCTCGAAAATAAGCGTTTCGATCGTATCCCCTTCAATATATTCCATGACAAGATGCGGAATGCCGCGCGCATCGAACATATCATATAGCTTTGGAATTTGCGGATGGTTTAGCTTTCGTAACATGAGCGCTTCTCGTTCAAACGATACGATTCGCTTCTTTTTTTTCGTTCGCTTCATCTGTTTTAAAACGACAAGCTCCTTCGTCTCCTCATCGCGCGCCACATATGTTATCCCGTAGCTTCCTTCACCGAGCCGCGCTTCAATCGTGTATCGCCCGTTTACGACCGTTCCTTCCCGATACGGCTTTTCAATAAAAATCATGAACTGCCAAAAAAGCTAGAAAATACGCTATGGCTACGATGCTTCTTTTTATAATGTTTATGGCCGTATTGCGACGGATGGCGATGCGGACGGTACGTATAACGGTCACTGCTGCTGTAACGATGCTTGTGCATATTTTTGTGTAAAAGCATCTCAAGCAATTTTTTCAGCATGGTTATCATCCCCTTCATAACGGATAGCTTACTATACGGAAAAATAAGAAAAAAGTTTCATATTTAAAGTATATCCTTGCGAAATAGAAAAAATTTTAAGAAAATACATAAGAAGGGGGAATGCACATGTTTCGAGATGGGATAAAATCAGGAGTAGCTATTGCGATCGGATATGCGCCTGTTGCGCTGACGTTCGGTTTATTAGCGAAATCAACAGGGCTGTCGCTTATGGACACGACGCTTATGAGCATGATTGTATTTGCAGGGGCGGCGCAATACATTTCGCTCAATTTACTATCTTTTGGCACCGGTCCGTTTGAAATCATTTTAACGACGTTTATTTTAAACATTCGGCATTTTTTAATGTCGGCGTCGCTCAATGAAAAAGCAGAAAACGATTCGCTATGGAAAAAAGCGCTATACGCATTCGGCATTACAGATGAAACGTTTTCGGTCGCCTCGATGAAACAAGGTACCGTTTCTGCTTCGTATATGTTCGGACTCATTTTCATTTCCTACAGCAGCTGGGTCGTCCATTCTGCAATCGG
This sequence comes from Anoxybacillus dikiliensis, assembly GCF_050613275.1. Lineage (GTDB taxonomy): Bacteria > Bacillota > Bacilli > Bacillales > Anoxybacillaceae > Anoxybacillus. Next base: position 732,663 of record NZ_CP187112.1, on the reverse strand, counting down.
ACATATCGTTGGCGCGCACTTGCCCGAAAATGTACAAGTAAGCTTATCCGTTGCCCTTTATGCGATGTTTATCGGCTTGTTAGTTCCTGCCGTCAAAACAGAACGGAAAGCGCTATGGCTCGCCGTTTGCGCCGGTGCCATCAACTGCGTGCTTTTATTATGGCTTCACGTCCCGAAAGGATGGGCGATCGTCATCTCTACAATCATTTCCGCTATATGTATTCAATGGGTTGTAGAAAAAGGAAAGGAGACGGAATATGCACAGTAACATTTTTCTCATCATTCTTGGCATGGGCATCGTGACATACATTCCGCGCATGTTGCCATTGACGCTATTTCATCGCATCGAATTGCCGCCGTTTTGGCGCGGTGTATTGCGAAACGTTCCATACGCCACGCTCGGCGCATTAATTATCCCAGGCATTTTTTTTATCCAAGACGATCGGTTGTTTGGCATTCTCGGCTTTTTCAGCGCTGTCATTGCTTCTTGGCTCGGCGTCAACATCATGGGCGTCGTCTTAATATCCGTCCTCGTGCTAACGGTATATACGATGGTGTGACAATCGAGTAGGAGGAGGTGATTAACCTCCGTCCTCTCACACCACCGTACGTACGGTTCCGTATACGGCGGTTCAATCAAGATCAATGACGCAAGAATTCATAACGTTCTTGTAGACTTTTGAGCCCTTGGTCATTCCAGTAGGAGTTTCCAAGGGTTCTGTGTAAGATGGGGCTATTTGAAATACGCCAATATCCTTTCCGACTATTTCCCCATTCATACGCTTTCCACGAAGGAACTCCCAATTTGATCAAGTTTCGTATCCTCGTTTTTGGTGTTTTCCAACTTTTCCATAAGCACATACGAAGTCTTCGACGAATCCACCCGTCCATTTTCCGAAAGATTGATTTCGTATCCGCCAGCGCAAAGTACCCACACCATCCGAATAAATACTGATTCAGTTTCTGAATTCGGTATTCCATGGAATATGGCATCTTTCTCGAGGTGATTTCTCGTACTTTCTTCTTCATTCGTTTGAGACTTTCTTCTGCCACTCGAATCTTGGGCTCTTCGGCATCGATAAAACTGAATCCAAGAAACTTTCGTTTCCAAGGACGGTCTACTGCCGACTTTTTCTCATTCACTTTTAGGCGAAGTTTACGTTCGATGAATCGTTGAACGCTTGCCATTGTTCGTTCTCCTGCCCTTTTTGATTTTACGTAAATGTTACAGTCGTCTGCGTAACGAACGAATTGATGTCCTCTTTTCTCTAATTCTTTATCCAGCTCATCAAGGACGATGTTGGAAAGGAGCGGACTTAATGGACCACCTTGTGGCGTTCCTTTCTCTGTACTTGAAACCACTCCATGAATCATGACACCCGACTGCAAGTACTTGCGGATTAATTTTAATAACGGTTTATCGTGGATTCTTTTCGCCAATGTGCTCATAAGTCTGTCGTGGTTGACCTGATCAAAGAACTTTTCCAAATCGATGTCTACAACCCATCGGTATCCTTCTTTGATATATCCTTGTGCTTTCCTCACTGCATCATGGGCACTTCGATTTGGGCGAAAGCCATAGCTATGTTCGGAAAACATCGGGTCATATATCTTCGACAATACTTGGGCAATCGCCTGTTGAATCAAACGGTCTGTCACGGTTGGGATACCTAGTAACCGAACACCGCCATCAGGCTTCGGGATTTCGACTCTTCGGACAGGCATCGGTTCATAGGTACCTTTGAGAATCGCTTCTTTGATGGACTGCCAGTTTTCGACGATGTGCGTTCGCAGGTTTTGTACGGGCATCATATCTACTCCATGGCTGCCCTTATTTTGTTCTACTCGTTTCAATGCGAGAAGCATGTTCTCTCGTGACAGGATTTGATTCAAAACCATCGTTATTCTTCCTTCCGTAAATAGCTGTTCTTCTTATGCCAGTCGTCACTCCACCCTCCAAAAGATCCCCCACGGGATTCACCGTTTCCTTTCTCTTGGGAGGTCCTATGTTTTCTGTGTTCATCGTGACGGACTGAATGCCAAGGGCTATTTTCTCTTGATTGTTCAGTCCTTCCGAATCGTTCTAGACCGATTCGTACTATGACCTCTGCTGACTTCTGATGATTCAGCTACTTATCGCTAAGTAGGTTGTGAAGGGTACTTCACGTATCCATCAGACCTCCTCGGGTAAGAGTGCAATCTTTCCTTCCATCTATCTGCTTCATTTACTCTGTATCACCTTCGGCAGAAAGGACTTTGTTTTGTTTAGCAAACTCATCCAATGATACCTAGCCTTATATGAAGTTCGTGTTCCTCAGACCGGAAGTTTGCCGCTCGCTTCCTTCAGATTCCGTGTCGCCACGGACACCCTTGCGTTAAGCTAACTGCTACTTCTGCCTTCGCAGTTCGGGACTTTCACCCTAGAGATTGCACCCATGCCGAGCACACTAAAAAAGTCAGCGTGTGAGGCGCTGACTTTTTCTTTCTTTTTTCTCGAAAACAGCAATGACGACCCCGATGATAATGAACACCCCGCCAATCCAAAAAGATAGACGCAATTGTTCATGTAAAAAAAGCCAACCGAATAAAGAACCGACAAGTGGCTGGAAAAAGAAAAAGAGTGAACCGACGCCCGCATCCATCATTTCCATCCCTTTATTCCAAAGAAAAAACGCTCCTGCCGTCGACACGATCCCGAGATAAAAAATCCCGAGCACGACTGAAAACGAAAACGTTTGTGGCGTCCGTTCTAGCCATTCCCATACCATCATCGGCGTTGTGCCAATGAGGGCGACAAAAATCGCGTATGTCGTCATCACTAATACGGAAAGGCGCGCAGATACCATTTTGACGAGCACAGACAAAAGCGCCCACGTCACCGCAGCTCCGACGAGTAGCACGTTCCCGAAAAACGACGTCGCCTCTCCCTCGCTCCAGCCAACGATCACAACAACCCCGATCGTTGCTAGTAAAAGGGCGCTTAGTTTTCGCGGCGTCACCGTTTCATTCAACAGCCAGCGAGCGAAGATGACGATAAACGCAGGAGTTGCTGACGTAATGAGCGACGCGGTGTGCGCATCCGACCATTTCGTCCCGACGAACTGGAGTGAAATGGAAACAACATATCCGACGATGCCGATACGTATGATCTGCTTCCAATCGTCTTTTCCTTTCGGCATTGGGATGCGCTTTAGCCGTAAAATCATCCATAATACAAAAAAAGCGATCGCATAACGAAGCCATACGAGCGTAAAGGGTGGAACGTAATCAAGCACATATTTACTCACGACATACATCCCACCCCAAATGCTAGCCGCGAGCGATAAATACAACGAACCGAGAAACGTTTGTCTCATCCTTCTTTCTCCTTCTTTTTCTACAAGTCGTTACCACCTTCTATTTATCTTTTATTTTACCTTATTTTCATCTTTCCGCATATGGCACATAGAAAAAGCTGCCGCCGATTGTTTCGACGACAGCTGACATATCATGATCGTTTAGATATCGTTTGTTGTTTGTTTTGCTTTTTTCGTTTTAAGTCAAAGCGGTCGGCGTTCATCACTTTGACCCAAGCTTGAATAAAATCGTTGACGAACTTTTCTTTATTGTCATCTTGGGCATACACTTCTGCGATAGCACGTAAAATGGAATTTGCCCCAAAGACAAGGTCGACTCTTGTTGCTGTGTAAAGCAATTCGCCCGTTTTTCGGTCTCGCCCTTCATAAATGCCACCTTCTTGTCGCTTCCATTCGATGTTCATATCAAGCAAATGGACGAAAAAGTCATTCGTCAACACGCCTACTCGATCAGTAAATACGCCATGTTTCGCGTTACTATAATTCGCCCCAAGAACGCGCAACCCGCCAATTAATACGGTCATTTCAGGCGCTGTTAAATCGAGTAAAAATGCTTTTTCCACTAGCAACTCTTCTGGACTGACGTGATATTGTTTCTTTTGATAGTTGCGGAACCCATCAGCAATAGGCTCCAATACCGCAAAGCTGTCTACATCAGTTTGTTCTTGCGTCGCATCGCCGCGCCCTGGCGCAAACGGAACAGTGACATGAAACCCGGCATCGCGGGCTGCTTTTTCTACTGCTGCGCTGCCGCCAAGCACGATCAGATCAGCGAGACTCACGTGTTTATGAAACTGACTTTGAATACGTTCGAATACGCGTAATACGTTTTGAAGTTTCTCCGGTTCGTTCACTTCCCAATCTTTTTGTGGCGCAAGACGGATGCGCGCTCCGTTCGCTCCTCCCCGATAGTCGGTAACGCGAAACGTGCTCGCTGAAGCCCAAGCTGTCGCAACGAGCTCGCTCACAGTTAAGCCCGAGTTTAAAATGTTTTCTTTTAATTGTGCAATCTCTTCTTCCGTCAATTCCACATCTCCTGCAGGAATCGGATCTTGCCAAATAAAATCTTCTTCCGGCACTTCTGGACCTAAATATCTCGTTTTTGGCCCCATGTCGCGATGAGTTAGTTTAAACCAAGCGCGCGCAAAAGCATCAGCAAACTGTTCAGGATGTTGATGGAAACGGCGAGCAATTTTTTCGTACGCTGGATCCATTCGTAAAGCTAAATCGGCCGTTGTCATCATCGTCGGCACTTTTTTCGTTGCATCTTCCGCATCGGGCGCAAGATGTTCTTCTTTCGGTTGCACAGGCTTCCACTGATAAGCCCCGGCAGGACTTTTCGTTAACTCCCATTCGTACCCGAATAATAAATCAAAATAGCTATGATCCCATGTCGTCGGTGTAGGCGTCCATGCCCCCTCTATCCCGCTCGTAATCGTGTCGCTTCCTTTGCCAGAACGATATGTGCTAAGCCATCCTAATCCTTGCGCTTCAATCGGCGCCGCTTCTGGATCGGGACCGACATGAGAAGCATCCCCTGCTCCATGCGCTTTACCGAACGTATGGCCGCCTGCGATGAGAGCGACCGTTTCTTCATCGTTCATTCCCATGCGCGCAAACGTTTCACGAATGTCACGTGCGCTTGCGAGCGGATTCGGATTGCCGTTTGGCCCTTCAGGATTGACGTAAATAAGCCCCATTTGCGTGGCAGCAAGCGGATTTTCTAACTGGCGATCATCCGTATGGCGTGCATCTCCTAGCCATTCTTTTTCGCTTCCCCAATAAACATCTTCTTCAGGATGCCAAACGTCTTCGCGCCCAGCTCCAAAGCCAATCGTTTTTCCACCCATATCTTCAATCGCCACTGTACCAGCTAAAACGAGCAAGTCCGCCCAAGAAATTTTATTCCCGTATTTTTTCTTAATCGGCCATAGTAGCCGTCTCGCTTTATCTAAATTCGCATTGTCAGGCCAACTATTTAAAGGGGCAAAACGTTGCGTGCCACGATTAGCACCGCCTCGGCCATCGCCAATACGATACGTCCCTGCCGCATGCCAAGACATACGAATAAACAAAGGGCCGTAATGACCGTAATCTGCCGGCCACCAATCTTGCGAGTTTTTCATTAAGTCGCGCAAATCTTGTTTCAAAGCTTCATAGTCTAATTTTTCAAACTCCGCAGCATAGTCGAACTGCTCTCCCATCGGGTTCGACTTTTTATCATGCTGTCTTAAAATATTTAAGTTTAATTGATTCGGCCACCAATTTTGATTTACTGTGCCACTCGATTGTACACTTGTCGCTCCACCGTGATGAAAAGGACATTTTCCTCCGTTTGCTTGATTGTTGTTTTCCATGTTCCTTTCCTCCATTCACTTTAAAATGAAAATCATTATACATTTAGAATTATACTAAATAAGAAATAAAAATCAAATAAAAAGAAATATATAATTAATATTTTTATTATGTTATATATTATGTTTTTGATTAAAAATAATGAATTTTATGTATATACTCTTGTTACTTCCAATCAATAGAAAAAGCCAGCGTATCATACGCTGACTTTCTGTTGTTTTCTTCAGTTGTAAGCTAGTTATTTTCGTTTCCAAACGAATTGTAAAACAAGTAAAATTACAAAACTGCCAAGACCGATGACATCTGACCAAACAGTCGGGTTAATGAGCATCACACCGGCGCCAACCGCAACGACTCGCTCAATCCAATGCAAACTGCGCATCCAATATCCGATCATCCCTGCACCGATCGAAACCATCCCTATGATAGCTGTAAAAACAACCCAAACTAACTCGGTCATCGTTGTATCAATCATAAGCAGCTGTGGGGATAAGACGAACATGTACGGAATAATGAACGCCGCAATCGCCAACTTCGCCGATTGAATTCCGGTGCGAATCGGCTCCCCACCTGATACACCAGCAGCCGCAAAAGCCGCGAGCGCCACCGGAGGAGTAATATCTGCAATAATCCCAAAGTAAAACACGAATAAATGAGCCGATAAATCAGGAACACCAAGCAAAATAATGGCTGGCGCAGCAATCGTTGACGTAATGACATAGTTCGCGGTTGTTTTTTTGAATAATATGTTTTATCTTTATATACAATAACATTTGACGTAATGACATAGTTCGCGGTTGTTGGCGACCCCATTCCTAAAACGATCGCCGCAATCATCGTTAAAAATAACGTCGGCAATAAATGCCCTCCTGCAATATCAAGCAATCCGTTTGCGAGCTTTAACCCTAATCCTGTTTTCGTCACGATGCCGACAATAATTCCGGCAGCTGCAGTAGCGGCGGCGACCCCTAACGCTGTCCGCGCTCCGTCTACAAGCGCATAAACGATATCGACAAGTTTCATATTCGAGTCGCGGTTTATAAATCCGACGACGATGGCGATGGAATATAACGTCGCATGCGTAACAGTCACACCAACCGTCAATAAGACGATGACCGCAATAATCGATGAAGTCCGAGTTTTTGTGTAAAAAGAAACGGCAAAAAGCTGTTTAATTTTCCCAAGGCCTAAATTCGTTGGAACGAGAGCGAAATTTTACACAATAATCAGGACTTGACCGAGTTTGAAGATTAGGATACACATCAATCAGACATGAAAGGTAGATTAATATGAACATCATCCCTACTCATCTTGCTGACCATTCGACAGTGCAGAAGTTTTTTAATGCCCATTGGGGAAGTCCGCAAATGGTTGTTTCAACGGGAGTGTATGATTGCAGCAAGCTGGACGGTTTTGCCGCTCTCCAAGACAACGGGGAAATAGCGGGGCTAATCACCTTTGTCATCCATAAAGGGGAATGCGAGATTGTTTCACTAGACAGTGTGATTGAAAACCAAGGGATCGGCAGCGCTCTTTTGGAACAAGTGGAAACATTCGCCGCGCAGCATGGATGTGCCTTAATTCGCCTAATTACTACGAACGATAATTTGCGCGCATTGCGATTTTATCAAAAACGAGGCTACCAGATTGTTAAAGTCTTCCCGAATGCCGTGGAAAAAGCAAGACAAATTAAACCGAGCATTCCGCTCTTTAGCGCAGACGGCATTCCGATTCGGGATGAACTGATGCTTGTTAAACAACTGATGTCTGTATGAACACCTTTTTTCATGGCTATACTGCTCCTAAATATTTCTATACAAAAGGAGCGGAATTGGTATGAAACGTTTGAAAATCACAAATGATCACGGCTGGACGCCTCGAACACTTTGGAAACAAGAACGGAAAATCAAAGATGCTTCTCTTCGCGTTCGGGTGACCGCTGTTCGTCTTGTCATGGAAGGTCACCTCGGCAAAGATGTGGCCAAAATGGTCAATCTGTGCCGTCAATCCGTTGCCCTCTACGTTGCACGTTTTAATCAAGGTGGGCTCGATCGTCTACTCGATCGTCGGTTGCCACCTGGTCGCGTGCCATTTCTTACGGAAGAACAACAACAAGAAATTAGACAACTCGTGTTAACTACTACACCTGTGGATGCTGGCTGGGGCATCGCTTCGTCATGGAACACGCGCATTTTACAATCTTACATTCAACAAACTTATGGTGTTTCGATGTCACGGGAAGGGATTCGCAAGTTGTTGCATCGTTTGCGTTTGTCATGGACACGCCCGACGTATAAGCTCGTCAAAGGAGACGCTAAGCGTCAAGCTGCTTTTCAAAGAGAACTTGAATTTATAAAAAAAACTAATTACCGAGAATGTTACCATGTTTTATGTGGATGAGACACATGTTCGTGCCTATCAAGCGTTGCGTACGACATGGGCAGAAGTAGGAAATCAAAAACACGTGCCGAGCTACGGTCACCACGCCCACGTTTCTATTTTTGGCGCCGTCGATGTTCAACAAGGCGATGTGGTATTTCATCGCGCATCATCCGCCAATGCCGAAACGTTCCTCGACTTTTTGCGCCGATTGAAAGAGAAATATACGGACCGATTCCTCGTGCTTGTGTTGGACAATGCGCGTATTCATCATGCCAAGATGGTGCGAGCGTTCCTTAATAGTCAAGAAGGGGCTACTTTTCACTTTATCTTTTTGCCACCGTATTCTCCATAGTTAAATCCGATTGAACGGCTGTGGAAGTGGTTGAAAGATGAAGTGATTGCCAACGTTTTTCACAAGGATCAAAATGACATTGCCCAATCCATTACTCGCTTTGAACAGTACGTCTTACAACATCCAGATGAGGTGTTACGCCGCATCGGGTGTGCTGTGTGAATCAGAGGTTAAAATGTCAATTTGGATGTATATACATTATCATGTAGCTCCTAATATGAAAAAACATCACTTCATATGGTAATCAATTATAGGGAGTGAATAAACGTGAAATTTGATCCAAATCAGCATCTTCATTTAGGATATTATGAGAACAATGTTGATTTAGAAGCAGTCGCATATAAAATTCAGAATGAAAATAAATGGGTAGTTTTTTTAGATAATGAACAAGATACTACATTAGTTAAAAAAATATTAGATAAGTATGATTTCCATGAAAAATATGGTTACAAGATTTTTACTGTTGATGCAGATGATTTATCTTATGAAGTCGGAAGTAAGCTATTTGAAGAATGGTTAAAAGCAAATAATATAATATAAGAAATAAGGAACGAATTTGCTAACGCAACTTCAGTCCATGCCCCAAGTGATGAAAAACACTTGGGGCATTTTTCAATTCTAATCGTATAGTCTCTTCCCAAAAAGGACACAGAACTTCTACCCCGAGTTCGACAGTTTGAAGCTCACTTTAGGCAAGCACAATTTAGAAATTGTTTTCAACAAAAAACAAACGTTTTGAACAACAGTGCCTGGCACCGTTCGCTAATTATTGCCGAAGATTTGTATTTAGAAAGCGATAAGGTTCATTTTAAACTGGCGAACGATACATTGTATCAAGCGATTCAAGAGAATCCAAGCCTTGCCCACCAATTAGAATTATCGCAAACTGATGTACAAGCTCTTGCCAATGGACAAACTCCAGAAGGCTATACTTGGCATCATAACGAAGAACCTGGCCTTTTACAGTTAGTCGATGAAGACATTCATGAACAAACTGGACATACAGGCGGCCGTTCCCTTTGGGGCGGAGGAAATGAGCATCGCTAGTAAGAGAAAAACCGCAGTGCTGCCAATGAGGCAACGCTGCGGTTTTTATTTTAATACTTCTTCTCGATGGTTTAATTCAGGACGTATTTGAACAGCGAATCGATTTTCTGATCGCTCTCCAATCACCTGTGCAACGTCATTGACGTGGGACAAAGAGGGACACAACATAGTTGAACAGCCCCCGACACCGTTCGCTAATCCCCCAACCGCTCCCGTACTTCCTCCTCTGTCATGTCGAGAATATGGGCAACGTCTGTTATACTCATTCCTTTTTCGACCATTTTTCGAATCGTTTCATTTTTCCCTTCTTCTCGACCTTGTTCTAATCCTTTTTTCAATCCTTCTTGTCTTCCTTCTTCCCGACTGCCGCGAATGTTTGAAAGTTGATCAAGGAGCCATTTCAGCCGCATTTCGTACGCGTAACGGTTTTCGGGGTCGACGCTTAAGTTTTGCCATTCTTCTAGCGCTTCTAAAATGTCTTGTTCTGTCATGGCTATTCCCTCCAATTCACGAAACATCTCTTCATCCATTTTTTTCGTTCGTCCATCGACAGCCGACAACATCGTTAGCCATGGCCATTCCGGTGACTGTTTCACTTCTCTCCGATATTTCTTCCATTTTACCATAAATTGTGACAAGTCGAGTACATGAAATTCAAGGTGATGGCTCCAAAGAAACTGTTCTTCGTCTTCACGAATGTGAAAAACGGTATGGAAGCGATCTGTTTCATGTGGGAAAAGGGGATAATTTAAGATGGCGATCATAATCGTTGGAGGGAGGATGTCGTACCGTTCTCCTTTCGATAGTGAAGATGAAAACAACCTTGCCCAGTAATACAATAGCCGTTCGGGCATACCGTATTGTGGGATGATTTGAATTTCAACGTGAATGCGCTCGCCGCGGTTTGTGCGAACGATGACATCCAATCGTCCAGTCTTACCGTCTTCTGTTTCTTTCGTTAGTTCGGTGTTTTCAAACTGTACGTCGATGATGCGATCATCTCCAGTCCGATGTAGCAACGCATTTAAAAACGCCATCGTGATTGACTTTCTACTTGGGTGGCCGAACAGTTGTTTAAACATAAAATCCATTTTTAAATCGAGGTATTGCACACAAATCATCCTTTCGTGGAATATAAGGGACAATTTGATTAAAATCGGGAAATAAGGGAAATGCAAAAGTAGAAAATTGAATTTTGCGGAAAATTTTTATGACAAATGGGGTAAAAAAGTGGGAGGATGAACCGTTTTTTAGGTTGAAAATTTAATTTTTGAAGGGAGAAACTGTTTAAATTCAGCCCACTTGATCATGTGACTGAATAGTTACAAAGCGTTTATTCTTCGCTGGACCATATCTTTGGAAACGAATAAAACGGAAAAGAGAAGAAGTTTTGATTAAAGTCTCAGATGACTAGATATCATCCACATCCATTTCAGGGGAAAGCCATTGTCGCTTTGCCTTTTTCTTTTTAATCAAAGAAAAGGAAGACAAAAGAAAAGCCCTACAGAGATTTCTCTCCGCAGAGCTTTTCGACATACTTCGGGCGGTGACAGGCACCGATCCTATCCGGCGTGCTTGGCGAAAAATTCGAGAGACTGTTCAATAATCATCGGTTGATCGTAATCGAGCGTCGCCACATGGTAGCTGTTTCGGAGGCAGACGATCTCTTTCTCCGTCGATGAAATGCCTTGAAAGATGATGTCGGCGTTTCCCGGCGGCACGACGTGATCTTCGTCGGAGACAAAAATCAACGCCGGACAGACGATGCGATCGAGTTTCGCTTTTGTCTGTGCCATCAGCCTAGTCAGCTGAAGAAGCGAAGCGGTCGGCGTTTTCTCGTATGCCAGCTCTTTCACATCCGGATTTTTCAAGTCCGAACCGATCGAATCCAGATACCTCGGCAGCTCGTCCCCGCCCGTCATCCCGGCGGCGATGGCCGGGATGTCGACAGCGGCGTTAATCGGCACGATGCCGCAGATGTCTGGGTGATGTTCCGCCAAATAAAGCGTGAGCGTCCCACCCATCGACAGCCCGGTGACAAAAATGGTTTGGCATCGTTGTTTCAGCCATCCATATCCTTCTTCGACCGAGGCGACCCAATCGTGGAATGTCGTCCGTTCCATGTCTTCGTAATGCGTTCCGTGCCCTTTTAAGCGCGGCAGGCAAACGGTATAGCCGGCTTTCGCATACGCTTCAGCGAGCGGACGCATGCTGTGGGGCGTGCCGGTGAATCCGTGCACGAGCAGCACCCCGACCGGCCCGTTTTCGGCGTAAAACGGCTCGGCGCCCGAGAGCACCGGATATTGTTCGCTCATCTTCCTCTCCCCCTTATCTAGTCAAATCCGTTCCTCTCACTATATTCGCCACCTCACCTCTTTTTTCCTTTTTTTTTGATCGGACGCCGTTACCACATCGACAACCATGACCGCCACCATTCGTGAAACAAGCCGTTGACGCCAAAATAGACGAATGCGATCCAAGCGATGCCAACTAATGCTTTCTCCATCCCTTTTCCCGTCCGATAGAGCGGCACTTTCCACCGCTTGGACGAAAACGGCCAAAACAGCGGCACCCCTGGGCGGTGACAGGCACCGATCCCAATTGGACTCCGCGCGAGCCGTGGCGGCACACTATGGCCGAGATATCGAACAAGTCAAAACCATGATCACGGCGAACACAAAACGGCTTTACGGTTGATCTTCCTTATGATACGATAAAACCAAATCTACATCGAAATGAGGGAAACATGATGGATCATAATGAGCAAGTGCGCCAACAGCTGATCAAAAGCGTTTCCGGGCTGTCGGACGAACAGCTGAACACCCGAGTGGCGGACGGAAGTTGGACGATTGCCCAAGTGCTCGAACACCTGTACTTAATCGAAACATCGATCGCAGCCATGATCGCCCATACATTAAAGCATGGCGAGAGCCAACCGGTCGAGGAGAAACCGATCCACTTGACCGTTGACCGTTCGAAAAAAGTGGAGGCGCCTGATTTCGCCCGCCCGAGCGACCGCTTTTTCACTCGACACGAACTGGAAGAAAAATTGCATCAATCGCGGCAGCGGTTGCGCCAAATCACGGAGCAAGCCAACCCGGCTGACTTGGAAGCCAAATCGTTCCCGCATCCAATTTTTGGGCCACTGAATTTGAAGCAATGGGTGGAATTTGTCGGCTATCATGAACAGCGCCACCTCGCGCAAATGGAAGAAATCAAGGCACAGCTTCCGTGAGGAGCGGGCGGCTCATCCAGGAACCAAAAAACTGGTCGAATCCAAAATCCGCAAGCGAGTAAAACACGTCCGGTAGGTTTGGATGGAGGACCCAAGCAATCGGACGATTGAAGTCATCGGCTTAGAAGACGGGCGGTTTCAAAAACGCGCAGTATTCGGCCCGAAAGATGTTTTAACGTCTTTTTTGTATCCAGATTTAGCAATTTCGCTTAATTCCATCTTGCATATGGATGATGTGGAAATCGAGTAGGAGGAGGTGATTAACCTCCGTCCTCTCACACCACCGTACGTACGGTTCCGTATACGGCGGTTCAATCAAGATCAATGACGCAAGAATTCATAACGTTCTTGTAGACTTTTGAGCCCTTGGTCATTCCAGTAGGAGTTTCCAAGGGTTCTGTGTAAGATGGGGCTATTTGAAATACGCCAATATCCTTTCCGACTATTTCCCCATTCATACGCTTTCCACGAAGGAACTCCCAATTTGATCAAGTTTCGTATCCTCGTTTTTGGTGTTTTCCAACTTTTCCATAAGCACATACGAAGTCTTCGACGAATCCACCCGTCCATTTTCCGAAAGATTGATTTCGTATCCGCCAGCGCAAAGTACCCACACCATCCGAATAAATACTGATTCAGTTTCTGAATTCGGTATTCCATGGAATATGGCATCTTTCTCGAGGTGATTTCTCGTACTTTCTTCTTCATTCGTTTGAGACTTTCTTCTGCCACTCGAATCTTGGGCTCTTCGGCATCGATAAAACTGAATCCAAGAAACTTTCGTTTCCAAGGACGGTCTACTGCCGACTTTTTCTCATTCACTTTTAGGCGAAGTTTACGTTCGATGAATCGTTGAACGCTTGCCATTGTTCGTTCTCCTGCCCTTTTTGATTTTACGTAAATGTTACAGTCGTCTGCGTAACGAACGAATTGATGTCCTCTTTTCTCTAATTCTTTATCCAGCTCATCAAGGACGATGTTGGAAAGGAGCGGACTTAATGGACCACCTTGTGGCGTTCCTTTCTCTGTACTTGAAACCACTCCATGAATCATGACACCCGACTGCAAGTACTTGCGGATTAATTTTAATAACGGTTTATCGTGGATTCTTTTCGCCAATGTGCTCATAAGTCTGTCGTGGTTGACCTGATCAAAGAACTTTTCCAAATCGATGTCTACAACCCATCGGTATCCTTCTTTGATATATCCTTGTGCTTTCCTCACTGCATCATGGGCACTTCGATTTGGGCGAAAGCCATAGCTATGTTCGGAAAACATCGGGTCATATATCTTCGACAATACTTGGGCAATCGCCTGTTGAATCAAACGGTCTGTCACGGTTGGGATACCTAGTAACCGAACACCGCCATCAGGCTTCGGGATTTCGACTCTTCGGACAGGCATCGGTTCATAGGTACCTTTGAGAATCGCTTCTTTGATGGACTGCCAGTTTTCGACGATGTGCGTTCGCAGGTTTTGTACGGGCATCATATCTACTCCATGGCTGCCCTTATTTTGTTCTACTCGTTTCAATGCGAGAAGCATGTTCTCTCGTGACAGGATTTGATTCAAAACCATCGTTATTCTTCCTTCCGTAAATAGCTGTTCTTCTTATGCCAGTCGTCACTCCACCCTCCAAAAGATCCCCCACGGGATTCACCGTTTCCTTTCTCTTGGGAGGTCCTATGTTTTCTGTGTTCATCGTGACGGACTGAATGCCAAGGGCTATTTTCTCTTGATTGTTCAGTCCTTCCGAATCGTTCTAGACCGATTCGTACTATGACCTCTGCTGACTTCTGATGATTCAGCTACTTATCGCTAAGTAGGTTGTGAAGGGTACTTCACGTATCCATCAGACCTCCTCGGGTAAGAGTGCAATCTTTCCTTCCATCTATCTGCTTCATTTACTCTGTATCACCTTCGGCAGAAAGGACTTTGTTTTGTTTAGCAAACTCATCCAATGATACCTAGCCTTATATGAAGTTCGTGTTCCTCAGACCGGAAGTTTGCCGCTCGCTTCCTTCAGATTCCGTGTCGCCACGGACACCCTTGCGTTAAGCTAACTGCTACTTCTGCCTTCGCAGTTCGGGACTTTCACCCTAGAGATTGCACCCATGCCGAGCACACTAAGATAAAGCCGGTCAGGATTCCCTAGCCGGCTTTTTATTTGCTTGAATTTAGTCGATAGCGCAATTTTCGTCCGTGCACGTTTTTCCTTTTTCCGCAAGCAATTGTAGCGATGAGGACTGCTGTTCTTCTGCCCATACTTTTTCTAATGCTTGGCGGAATACATCGACGGGCTGAGCGCCAGAAATCGCATATTTTTGATTGAGCACGAAAAACGGTACACCGCGGACGCCGAGTTGAGCCGCTATCGCTTCCTCGTTTCGCACGTGTTCGGCATAACGTTCGCTATCAAGCACCGCTTCCGCCTCTTTCCGATCAAGCCCTGCTGCTTCGGCAAGCTCCAGTAGCACGTTGCGGTCGCTAATTCGCTTCGATTCGGTAAAATAGGCGTAAAACAGCCGCTCTACTACTTCATCAAGCTTCCCTTTTTCCTTCGCATATTGCGCGAGACGGTGGGCATCAAACGTATTGGTCGGTTTCATCGTCTCAAAACGGAACGTAAGACCAAGCGCCTCCGCTTGCTTGCCAATATCGGCGTTTGCCCGCTTCGCTTCTTCTACGGAAATGCCGTATTTTTGCGCAATCATTTCGTGAATGCTAAATGGCGTTTCTTTTTTTGCATGCGGATCAAGTTCAAAACTACGGAAGACGACCTCGACATTCTCCCGATGCGGAAAAGACGAAAGCGCCTCTTCTAACCGCCGCTTGCCGATATAGCAAAACGGACAAACAAAATCGGACCATACTTCAATTTTCATCGTCACACCTCGGTTTTGTCCTCCAGATCGGAGGGAATTTTCTTCCTTATTGTAACGAACATATCTTTCTCACTTCAAATCATCTGCTTGCCCTATCCTCACGCCATTTTTCGTCTGTAGACGCGCATTGCAGTTATATACGCAACAATGAGAATACCTAAACACCATACGAGCGCGATCCAAATGTCATTGCCGACAGGCTTTTCTGCCAATAACGCGCGGATCGCTTCCACTACGGCTTATAAAAGAACCGTTTTTTCCTCCAATGGATACATCGATTTCAAATAGTAACTCGTCATGAATATCAACAACAATGCCAAGCTCTTCACGTAATTCTCTTTTCAAACGTTCCGTACCGAACGCCCTTTTCGACCCATTTTCGCTCCACGACAACATTTCCTGCATGTTTTTGCGCTTCGAGCACCGCATCGATAAACGGCTTTGGCAAACCAACTCGTCTCTCTTCCTGCCCGTCTGTTAGCTTCACTTGCATCGGCAAGCCATACAACATTTGCACATACACTTTCACTTCGCCGAAATGGTCGTTGCGCGCTTCCTCATTTTTGTAAATTATCATTTTATCTCCGAATAAAACGCCTTCTTTTTTGCAAATTCCTCCGGGATATCCTTCTCCCCTTTTCTGAAACAGTATGCTAAATTTTTAGTGAATTGTTTCGGAGGAGGGGGACGAGAGCATGGTTCAGTTATATGACTTCGGGATTGATGTGCAAACCTATGCGAATCGAGGAAAAGAAAATGCGTTCCCGAATCTCCCAACGACTAAAGTCGAGGGGGTCTAGTTTCGACAGGTGACAGGCACAAACGAAAATAATATAATTGGAAATAGGAGGAATGGTGGCATGACGGAACAAATGGAACAAATCATAGTCGAAATGTTAAAAGATGCAGTCTCCCCATATGTTATTTATTTGTTCGGCTCAGCAGCAACAGGACACGTTCGTCCCGATAGCGATATAGATATTGCTTTCTTAAGCGATAAACGATCGTTGGATCATTATGAACGCTTTATGCTTGCACAACAATCGGCAGAGCGATTACAACGAGACGTTGACCTCATCGATTTAAAGCAAGCGAGCACCGTTTTTCAAGCACAAATCGTCAGTAGCGGCAAAGTCATCTATTGTGCAGACGAACAAAAAAAAGCGGAGTACGAATGGCGAATTCTGAAAATGTATGCGAAGCTAAACGAAGAACGAGCAGAAATTTTGCGAAACATTGCTGAAAGTGGGTCGGTTTATGATTAATGATGTCATCTTAAATAAAGTAAGTGTGATTGAACGGTGTCTGAAGCGTATTCAGGAAGAATACGAAAACAATCCAAAACATTTGGAGAACTACACAAAGCAAGATTCCATTGTCCTCAATCTTCAACGAGCGTGTGAAGCGAGCATTGACTTAGCGATGCACATCGTCGCGCAAAAAAAGCTCGGACTTCCACAAACAAGCCGAGACGCTTTTACTCTTTTAGAACAACACGGCATCATCTCTCCATCCCTATCGCAAAAAATGAAAGCGATGGTCGGATTTCGCAATATCGCCGTGCATGACTATCAAGAACTGAATTTGACCATTTTACAAAAAATACTCGACAGCCATTTAACAGACTTTACTGAGTTTACGAAAGCAATTGTTGGATAAAAATAGGCGGTGCGAATATGCACCGCCTTAGCAACCACTTTCTAATCCTAATCCCAATGCTTCTTCCACTCATCTAAAAAGGCAGGGAGACGATGTTGATGCGGCACGATAAAACTTTGAAAATAGAAGTCCCATTTGTTCGGCTCTTTGAGAATGTTCGTGTATACATGCTCGATTTCTTTAATAAACACAATGGCGCGTCGATAGGCGGAACGCTTTCTTTCCGCAAGTAACGCTTCGACGATTCGTTTATAGTATGCAATCATTTCAAGTGGATAGTGCTTGTTCAAATACCGTTCATATGTTGATGGGCTGGAATAATCAAAAGCACGCGAACGTTTTGTCACATAGTGAAGCAGCGCTTCGCTATTTCCTTCGCTGTAGTCAATTTTCGCTTTGAGGAAAGCGTGCACAGGATGGCTTTCGAGCCAATCGTACAATTCTTGTTTCACTGTTTCTTTTTGGTTTGGCGGTGCGTATACAATCGCTTGTTGATACAGCTCATAAGAAGGACGATGGAAAAAGTGTTGTTTCAATAATTGAAGTGCTTTTTCCTTCTCTCCCATTTCATCGTACCGCTTGAACAAATAGGCATACAAGCCGTCTAGCGCCCCTTCTCCCTCTTTCAGTCCCTTCTCCGCAATTTCCAATGCTTTATCCCGATCGCCTTTTTCCTCTAAAAATAAAGCATATTCGACATAATCGCTTCCATAGCGAAGCTGCTGAGCCCGTCTTTGTTCATATGTATGCGCATCATCAAGCTTGTAGCGATAAATATCTAATATGAGCGACTGATAGTATCTATCCCCCAATGATTCTAAATAATCGACGATCGTGCGCCAATGTGTTTCAGTAGAAGCGATTTGCTCGATCCATTCCCATATCGCATCCTCAAATCCTGAGTTACCTTCTAAATATTGCTCCATTAACGCATGAATCATTTCTTCTCTAGCGCCTTCAGGAAGATGTCCGTCTTGAAGGAGCGCGAGGATTGTTTCCATATGTTCGTAAACAATGTCTTCTTCTTCCTCAGGTCCACCACCATACATATTAAATTCCTTAACAATACCGATTGCTTCCGCAAATTTCTCCCGATATTCGCGGTTATGTTTTTGTGCCGTTTCTTTGGCAGTCAAGCACCCATTTCGTTCCAAAAAATCAAGCACCCGTTCTTGAACACGCTTGTCCGATCGAATTAAGTTCAACACAAGCTCCAACAATTCGTCACGAGAAAGCCGCTGAACAATTTTCTGTATATTCATGCGCACCATTCCTTTCACTGTTTCCTGTCTGTTCGTTCTACAACACCATCTTAGCATATTCTTTTGCCTTTTGTGCAAGGTGCAGAGGTAGCGGCATTAACGTGTCCATATCATCGTATTGCAAGCTCGTTTGATTTTGCATTACTTCAACTTTGTTCGGCTTACCATCACTGTCAAAGAAAAACCTTCTATAACGGCTCTTCCTTATTTGTCGCATATGACCGAAAAGTATACGAATGCTTTTGAATGTCCTCAATCGAATCGCCGTCTACAAGTTTTACGTCTCAGCAAATAATTTGATGCACGAAATTTAAAGAGTGATTGAAATCTTCCTCATTAGTTAAATAACACAGCATGAGTCCGGTTCAATACCGAACTCATACAAAAACCATTCCCTGAAATATTCAGCGTCGGACTTTTCTTGTCTTTCATATTGGACAGCACAAACGTATAAATCTTTTCTGGAGCCCATTTCGCGATCAGCTCCTCAAGCAACATCGAGGCAATAACCTCCGGAAATCCGGTGAAAAAACAAACACGGTCTACCTCTTCCCCCCCTTTTTCCTCATTCGTACAAGCTATGACAGCAATTTTGCCATGCAATATTCATCGACGTATCGACCGTTGATATTCAGCGAATGGCGCTTGACGCCTTCTTGTTCAAAACCCATCTTTTGGTATAACGAAATCGCAGGGGCATTGTCTATCACGACGGTCAGTTCAAGGCGATGAACGCCTTTTTCCCGCGCCCATCGCTCCAGCTCTGTCAGCAGCATCGTGCCGACTCCTTTTCCCCGAAAAGCGGCAAGCAGCCCGATGACAATGTAAACGGAATGTCGGTTTCGTCTTGCAAATCCCCCCTTGCCAATAAATAGACGACCAACTCCCCTTCGTCCATCTCGGCAAGCAATATAGTCGCGTTGTCTTCGTTCGTGATCGCTTCGAGGTGACTGCGCTGCTGTTCGGGAGTGAGCTTGCGTTCCCCCGCTTCAAACTCCGACTCGACTTGCAAAATGAGCGCGGCGAGCCGTTTGGCATCATCGACCGTTGCGTGGCGAATGTTCAATGTTGTTTCCCCCTTCCAGACAAGAGTGCCTGTGCACTGCGATCCTAATGGAAAAATACTCACTCAAACTAAAAAAGTGATTTAACAAAATTTTTTGCTTTGTTAACCGCTGTTCCAACTGCTCTTGCTCCTGTCTTTAATGAAGCAACGACAGTTTTCCTAACCTTTTGGGCGGTTTCACATATCTTACCACCAATTGTTGAACCAGCCATGTAGGCAACTGTACCTCCAACAATTCCTCCTATTACAGCACCTACTAGACTACCCACAATCGGTATCCAGCTTAAAGCCAAAGCTCCTGCTACCGAGCCTGTAACAGTTCCTAATTCTGCACTTGCCAATCCAGCAACAGTAGCAACTGTTACTCTCTCCATTTGTTGAAGTCCCTGAGTAACACTCAATTCACCATTAGCCACTTTATTTAAAACTTTCACGTTTTCGATGGATACAGTTGCAATATTGGCAATTACTGCTGGGGGGGTTCCAGGTGGGATTGCTTTTAAAAGCCCTTTTTCTGAGGCTATTTTTAAAGCAACCGTTACTGAAGTCTTTACACCTGAATCCGCCCCTGTTTTAAGTGCTAACTCCACCACTTCATTTACTTCAATATTTTTATTGGTCATCGATTTATAAACTAAATCGTACCCAACCGCAATGGCCGCTGATCGCACACCAGCTAATGCTACATTTTTAGTCATATGACTCGTTAAATCTTTTAATTTATAGTAGTTCCAATCAACCTCTATTTGTTTTCCGCTTTGTGCAAGTTTCTGAAGCTCTTTTCCCTCTTGTTTACTTAAAGGTGTGCTTTTATAGTTTTTAATGCTTATCGTGTCTGTGCTTTTTGCCACATTTTCGACTTGACCCTTTGCAACAAGTTTTCCCTGAAATTTATAATTCCCTTTCTTAAAGGCTATGGTTGCATTTTTATAATCTGAGGAAAACTTTGCTTGATATTTCTTTACTATTCTACCTTGGTTATCCTTAATAACTAAATCCACAGAATTTCTTTTATAAATTTCCCTAGGATTTGGTTTCAAAGCCTCGGCTTTATAATCTCCACCTTTTAATGCAACGTCTAAATTGAAGGAATTAGCATGATGTTGTTCAAAAATAAAACCATCAAGATTAATATTACGATTAATAGTACCATCATTATTCAGAATTACTTGACTCATTAAATCGTTTGCATTATTAATTGCATTATCAATGTTTTGCAAGTATTGCCCAACTTGGTTCACCGACATTCCAGCAGAAGCTTCCTGCACTTTCTGTTGAAACCATGCTTCTTTAGAAACCCCATTTTCAATTGCTCTATTAATACTTTCAATGTTCCTATTGTTCAATTCTATGGTTTCTAATACTTCTTTACTGAATACCTCAATCTCTTTCTCATCAATCTCTAAATTGTTGTTTCGCAACTCATTTTTAATCCAAGCATCGTCTGTTAAACTTTTTTCTTTTTTTGAATAACTCTCAATAGTACCTTGAATAAGTTCGATAAGTTCTAATGCCTCCTGATTGTCTCCCCTATAACTCATTCTCTTCCCCTCTCTTATTTTTGGGATGCAGGTTTAAAGTGATTATTTTTATAAATTTCTGCTAAGAGTTTTATTTTTTCTTTAAATAGTTCTGATAAAGAACGAGTATTCTCTATTACAGCAAGAATATCTTCAGTTGTAATATGCTCTTTACCAGCAACAAACGCTTTCTCTATGCTTTCCTTTACGACTCCTTCAATATCTGCTCCACTATACCCATCCGTTTTTTTGCTCAGTTTAGCTACATCGATTTTCTCCAAATCTTCTTTTCTTCGTTTTCCAATATGAATTTCAAAAATTTTTTTTCTTTCATCTTCTGTAGGCAAATCTACATAAAATATCTCATCAAAACGACCTTTTCTTAATAATTCGGGTGGTAAGTTGGAAATATCATTTGCAGTAGCGACTACAAAAGTTGGGCTCTGTTTTTCTTGCATCCATGTTAAAAAATGACCAAACAATCGACTCGCTACCTCTGTGTTACCACTGTTCCCGATACCTGCAAAGGCTTTTTCAAGCTCATCAATCCAAAGAACGCAAGGAGAAATCGCTTCCGCTAACTTAATCGCCTTTCTCATATTCGCTTCAGACTCTCCAACATATTTCCCCATTAATCTTCCCATGTCTAACCGAAGTAAAGGAATACCAAAAAGGTGAGCTGTTGCTTTAGCGTTTAATGATTTTCCACAGCCAGGCATCCCTACAACTAAAACTCCTTTTGGAATATCCACTCCATATTCCATTGCTTTGTTCATATTTTTAAAGACGATGGATTTGTTGGAAAGCCATTTTTTTAAATTATCAAGCCCTCCGATTTCATCGAAGCTTTCCTTTAGAGGAATCATCTCAAGAATTCCTGACTTCTTAATCATTTGGAATTTCTGCTCATATACAATTTCTAAATCTTTATGATTTAGATTACCCTCTCTTGAGTAGGCAAGGGATAAAATATTGATAATCTCATATTCAGTCAATCCTTTAAAGGCAGTGGTAAACTCCTCTAACAAAGAGTCAGGTATATCGGGGAGTTCATTTACCTCTATAAACTGTTTAATCAAACTTTTTATTTCCTTTTCTCCCATATAATCAATTTCAATAATGGTTGTATACTTTTCTAACTCAACAGGAATTTTCAAAACTGGCGAAACCAGAAAGATTATTGTTTCCAATCCATTATGAATACGAAGAGAAATGTCTTTTAACCTGCTAATGACATAAGGATTGTCAATAAAGTGATGCACGTCTTTTATTACGAGGATTTTTCCTCTTAGTTCATCATTATTATTCAAAAACGATAAAGTAACTTCTAATCGATCCGTGCCCTCCAGAAGAGGAAGTTTTGTTCGGAAATCAACAAACCCTCTTGATGCATTCCATTCTAAAATTTCTCTTCCATAAGCAGATTTCTTTATGATTTCATCAGCTTTTGCTTCTTCAAATGTATTTAAATAAAGAATAGGAAATTGTGCGTCAATGTAATGCAATACCTTTTCTTTTACCTGTTCTAAAAGCATTTGCTCCCCTCCCTACGATCCATAAACAAACACTTGGTCCTCGCAAAGAATCGCCATTCTATCGCCACTAATATCAATATCAATATCCTTATCAAATAGCCCTGGTACATTGATTGTACTTAACTTCTCCAATGTATCAGTATCCCAAATACTAATTTCTCCTGGTTTTTCTGTACCATCTTCCTTTTTCCGACCAACTTTAGCGGTTACTAAATATGTGTCAATCACATTCATAAAATCAAATTCGTAACTCTGTAACTCTGCTATTTTCGTGCCTGTTTTTAAATCATAAACCGTTATTTCTCCTTTAAATTTTAAAAATCCCCCCAACTCAAAAGAGTCTGCAAATGGAGAACTAGAGAAATATAATCCCGCATCAATACTATATTGGCTTCCTTGGCCTCGGACAGCAAATATCTTATCGGATGCAATCCTAAAGCTATTCATTCCAATATCAAACATTGGATAATCGGAAGTTACACTAAACACTTTTCCCGCTCCCTCCCAATGAAAAAATCTATGGGGAATAACAGGAATATAATAAAGCTTTCCTTTAAAGAAAGAAAAACAGTGAGAATTTTTCAGATCATATAATGTAGCAACTCTTTCAAAGGGGCTTTTGTCAATTTTTCTAAGCACATGGTTAGTAGCAACACGAAAATCATTTAAATTAATGGAATATGAATAATAACTAGCCTCTTCTTGTTGTCGTCTGTTACCACGAGAAAATTCATTAATAAATAATTGATTATTTTCAACCGTTATACTTCCAAAATCGGATATATCTTCTACATTCCATATTAAATCTAATTCTTGCTTTTTCATTTCATACGGATTTATTAAATCCAAACTATATAACACACTCTTATACTTTCTCGATCCCTTTACTTCCTCATAATCTAAAATATAAAACATATTATTTTCTCTACATAACTTTACATAAGAGCTAAGCAATTTGAATTGTTTAAGTTTCTCTCCGCTGCTTAGATCATAAAAAACAAAACATTTTCCTTCTCTAACTACAATCGTATTTTCGTATACAAAAATATTTCTATGACCTTTAGAAATACCCGAATCTCCAAACTGACTGTAATCAATCTTTATACTTCCTATAAGATTATTAAAATCACCTTTTTGCAACGATATATTTTTTCCTTCAAATGTAACATTAGAGTTCGTACCTGGCTTGAATCTAATATCTGTATCTGAAGTTAGAACTAAATTAGCGAAAGAGATATCCTTTTGTTTGGCATTGAAAGTCCCTTCACACAACAGTTTTACTTTGGGATTATTTAAACCAATGTATTGAACATGTGAATATTTATCGCTGACCTCAAAAATATCTCCCAATAAATATACTGTTGTTTCATTATTTAACACGCTGTTCTCCAAAATCTTGCATAGTTCCTCTTGCGATGTTGCTACCTGGTCTACATTTTCAATTTGTTCATTTGTGAATTGTTTTAACATTTCTATCTTCTGTCTTTTTTTAATTATGTAATTAACATCCAAATGATCTTCAGAAAATGGGATGTTGAAAATTTCAAACAATCTTTTTGCAATAGTTTCTGCCTCTTCAATAGGTATATCCTTAATTCTTTCCAATTGTTCAAGTTCGTTTTTATAAAATCTCTGTTCTAACCATACCTTTAACCTGCCATCAAAAAATAGCTCCATCACTGATTCCAAGTCAAAATTTGCTCTTAACTCTTCTATAGTTCGCACCTTTGCACCTGACTTCATTATCAAAGGAAATTTAATACTTCTCTTAAGCATGACCCAACCCCTTTCTTTTAATTATATTTATCAGCCATTAATTGAATGGTTCTTTTCATTTCATCTCTTAAGCTTTGAGGACTGATAACCTCTACACGCTCTCCTTGGCTCAATAGCCACATCATGCATCCTTTTCCGTAAACCTCCGCTTCAATTAACCATCCTTCTGGAAGCTTTTCAATGACTTTAGCATTAGGAAACCTGTCCAATACAGCAGAAAGCGAAAGACCAAAAAATTTAAATCTAATGGTCATTAGGTCTCCTGCATACATAAATTGAATACGCTTTCTAAGCTCCCCTTCTTCTATCCTGTCTTTTTCGGAGTATTTGAATTTCTCTTGTAACAGCTTAAAATGCTTAATTCTGTCCACTCTAAAAAAAGCTGGTGATTGATATTCACTATCCTTTATAAACGCAATTAAGTAGAAATAATATTCGGAAAAAATTATCGAAACGGGTTTTACAATTCTTACTGACTCTTTTCCATCCATTCTTTCATAAGTTATCTCTATCATTTGTTTGTTTCTAATGCTAAAACCAATATCCCAAATCATCTTCAGAAGGGGTTTGTTATGCTGTAATGGTTGAAAATGAATTAACTCATTTCCAATGATAGCTTTTATAAATTTTCTATCCTCTTCAATTGCCTGACTAAGGAGAGCATCAATTAACCCATTCATCTCTGATTTACAAAAAGCTCTGCTCTCCAAAATTATCTTTATGATGCTTAGCAATTCGACCCCAGTTAAAGGATTTTTAACAAATCCACTTAGGTAATATCCTTTTTTAGAAAAGTCGTATAGTATTTCCTCACCAGCACAGTTATTAGATAAAAACATTCTTATGTCATCAATATCTCTCTGAACGGTTCTTTCGTTTACACCTAATTCATCAGCAGTTCTCTTCTTATTGATAACTCCCCCTTTTCGGAACGTATCATACAATTTAAGCACCCTACTTATTTTCGCCTCTTTCTCTTTGTCCACCGTATCACCCTTAGAATTTCCAATTAATTCTTTATACTTATATTATCAAATAGGTTAGACAGAATCTGTCATACCAAAATATTTTTTAAAAGTCTGAGTTTATATCAAATAACCCATGGTGCTAGATAAAATCGAGCAAACATAAAAATAGCCCTTGCCTGCGGATCTCCTTTAGAATGAAAGTGCGACCAAACATTCGAAAGGAGAATCTCCATGCAAGAGCACTTTCGTTTTACTACAGACAAAACAAAAATTCAAAAACAATATGCAGCGATTTTCTTTTTTGTTTCTGCCCAGCTGTCACACATTCAACGCTATCTTCAACGTCGCAATCGTCATTTGGCGAAACAAGAAGACGCGGTGATCATTGCCATTCATCTTTTAGGCTTGGCTTCTCTTCCGAACGTGCATGGCATCGCTTTGTTACTGGGAACTTGTTCACGAATGGACAGTTTCTCGAACGTTCTTGCCGAGCGCTGCGGTTTGCGATCAAATCGCAAACAGCACCCGACACCGTTCGCTAATCCCCCAACCGCTCCCGTACTTCCTCCTCTGTCATGTCGAGAATATGAGCAACGTCTGTTATATTCATTCCTTTTTCGACCATTTTTCGAATCGTTTCATTTTTCCCTTCTTCTCGACCTTGTTCTAAGCCTTTTTTCAATCCTTCTTTCAATCCTTCTTGTCTTCCTTCTTCCCGACTGCCGCGAATGTTTGAGAGTTGATCAAGGAGCCATTTCAGCCGCATTTCGTATGCGTAACGGTTTTCGGGGTCGACGCTTAAGTTTTGCCATTCTTCTAGCGCTTCTAAAATGTCTTGTTCTGTCATGGCTATTCCCTCCAATTCACGAAACATCTCTTCATCCATTTTTTTCGTTCGTCCATCGACAGCCGACAACATCGTTAGCCATGGCCATTCCGGTGACTGTTTCACTTCTCTCCGATATTTCTTCCATTTTACCATAAATTGTGACAAGTCGAGTACATGAAATTCAAGGTGATGGCTCCAAAGAAACTGTTCTTCGCCTTCACGAATGTGAAAAACGGTATGGAAGCGATCTGTTTCATGTGGGAAAAGGGGATAATTTAAGATGGCGATCATAATCGTTGGAGGGAGGATGTCGTACCGTTCTCCTTTCGATAGTGAAGATGAAAACAACCTTGCCCAGTAATACAATAGCCGTTCGGGCATACCGTATTGTGGGATGATTTGAATTTCAACGTGAATGCGCTCGCCGCGGTTTGTGCGAACGATGACATCTAACCGTCCGATCTTACCGTCTTCTGTTTCTTTCGTTAGTTCGGTGTTTTCAAACTGTACGTCGATGATGCGATCATCTCCAGTCCGATGTAGCAACGCATTTAAAAACGCCATCGTGATTGACTTTCTACTTGGGTGGCCGAACAGTTGTTTAAACATAAAATCCATTTTTAAATCGAGGTATTGCATACAAATCATCCTTTCGTAAAATATAGGGGACAATTTGATTAAAATCGGGAAATAAGGGAAATGCAAAAGTAGAAAATTGAATTTTGCGGAAAATTTTTATGACAAATGGGGTAAAAAAGTGGGAGGATGAACCGTTTTTTAGGTTGAAAATTTAATTTTTGAAGGGAGAAACTGTTTAATTCAGCCCACTTGATCATGTGGCTGAATAGTTACAAAGCGTTTATTCTTCGCTGGACCATATCTTTGGAAACGAATAAAACGGAAAAGAGAAGAAGTTTTGATTAAAGTCTCAGATGACTAGATATCATCCACATCCATTTCAGGGGAAAGCCATTGTCGCTTTGCCTTTTTTCTTTTTAATCAAAGAAAAGGAAGACAAAAGAAAAGCCCCGCAGAGATTTCTCTCCGCAGAGCTTTTCGACATACTTCGGGCGGTGACAGGCACCAAGAGCCTATTCTTTAACTTTTAGCAATCGCATGCTGTTTAATGTTACGATTAATGTTGCTCCCATATCCGCAAATATCGCTAACCATAACGTTAACCAACCAGGCACAATTAACAGTAATGCCAATGCCTTAATCCCTAAAGAGAAAGTAATGTTTTGCTTAATAATCGCTAAAGCTTTGCGGCTCAATTTAATCGTATATGGCAATTTGCTTAAATCATCAGACATTAAGACAATATCGGCTGTTTCTAGGGCTGTATCGGTTCCAGCACCGCCCATCGCCACACCAACGGTTGAAGCTGCAAGAGCTGGTGCATCGTTCACACCATCTCCAACCATCGCCACGCTTTGATGCTTGTCACGAAGCTCTTTGATGAAATTCAGTTTATCTTCTGGAAGTAAATCGGCTTTAATATCGGAAACGCCGACTTGTTTTCCGATGGCTTCGGCTGTTCTTTGGTTATCCCCTGTCAACATTACCGTTTTTTCAATACCGACTTGATGAAGTTTTCGAATAACCTCTTTGGATGATTCTCTTATTTCGTCTGCCACGGCAATTAACGCCAGAATTTCTTTTTCCGTTCCTAACGCCATGACCGTTTTCCCTTGTGTTTGAAGGGTTGTCATTTGTTCTTTTATTTCTGATTGGATGCCATTTGGAAGAAGTTCTTCAAAAAGACCTGGACTTCCGACATAATACATTGCGTTATTTACTTTGGCTTTGACCCCTTTACCTGTAATGGATTGGAATTCTTCAACCGATACATCATTAAAATTCAATCCATCTTCTTCTGCTTTTCTTATAATGGCGGAAGCAAGTGGATGTTGTGAGCCTTTTTCAATGGCTGCTGTAATGGTCATTAGTTCATTTTCATCGCCATTATAAGTGACTACATCGGTGACGGAAGGAACACCTTTTGTTAATGTTCCTGTTTTATCAAAAGCGATGACTTTTAGAGATCCTGCTTCTTCTAAATAGATGCCACCTTTAATTAACACCCCGTTTTTCGCTGCATTTCCAATGGCGGTTACAATCGCAACAGGAGTGGAAATGACCAGCGCACACGGACAACCAACTACTAATACAGCTAGACCTCGATAAATCCATTCGCTCCAATCAGCACCCATAAATAATGGAGGAATAACGGCTAGTAAAAGAGCAAAAATGATAATGGCTGGTGTATAGTATTTGGCAAAACGATCTACAAACGCTTGAGAAGGTGCTCGTTCTGCTTGAGCTTCTTCCACTAAATGGATGATTTTCGAAAGGGTTGTATCTTCCACTCGTTTTGTCACTTTTACTTCCAATAACCCTTCTTCATTCAATGTTCCTGCAAAGACTTCATCACCGACTGTTTTGGTTACTGGAACACTTTCTCCCGTAATGGCAGCCTGATTTAGCGTAGATGTACCCTTGATGACGATTCCATCCATCGCTAATTTCTGACCAGGCTTTACGATCATAATATCTCCGACTTGAATATCGTCAACAGGGACCATCATTTCTTCATTTCCGCGACGAATTAATGCTTCTTTTGGAGCAATATCCATCAACGATTCAATGGATTGACGAGCTTTATCCATGGAATAACGCTCTAAGGCTTCGCTAATGGCGAATAGAATAACAACCGTTGCACCTTCTCCCCATTCACCAATCGCTGCAGCTCCTAAAATCGCCACTGTCATCAGCGTATTCATATCAAAATTCAATCGAACTAGGTTTTTGAAACCTTTTATAAATAACGAATATCCACCGATTAAAATTGCTGCAGCATATCCAATTGTCGCAAAGATATGCTCTTCTCCGTATTGCTTCCCTAAAAACCAACTAATCACAAGCAAAACAGCGGAAATATACACTTTGATGTTCTCTTTTTGCTTCCAAAAAGGTTCACGCTTTACTGCTTTTTCTTTATCTTCCCGAACCTTTAAGTTTTCAAAAGCTCCTGCTTTTTCTAATTCTTCGATGGTTGTTGTACCCCAAACGGTAATTTTAGATGCTCCAAAGTTTACTTTAGCATCTTGAACACCTGGTAATGATTTTACATTATTTTCAAACTTTGCCGCACAGTTTGCACAAGTAAATCCTTGAACACGGTAGGTTTTCATTTCTTTCTCAGATAATTTTGCTTGTTGTTCAGACACGGACTTTCACCTCTTTATCATGTACTAACGCAATCATGATTAACTGCTTAATATGGTCATCATCCAGCGAATAAAATGCTAGCTTTCCTTCTTTTCGATACTTTACAATCCCTTGTTTATAAAGGGTGCGTAAATGATGGGAAGTTGTTGCAACAGAAGCCCCGATGATATTAGCAATATCACATACACATAACTCTTCATCTTGGCAAAGTGAATAGACAATTTTTGCCCTATTTTCATCTGCCAGTGCTTTAAACAACTGGACAACACTAGATATATCTTCTTTTTGCAATTCCCCTTGTATTCGATTGACTTTTTCTTCGTCATAACAATAAATTTCACATGTATCTTTCTTACTCATTCATTATCCCCCTTTCATATTCAAATTTCCGTTTGAATATATTATACCCCCATTTCTTTTATTATTCAAATATTTATTTGAATGAAAAACAAAAAAAGAATGGAATTTAAAAAAATCAACCCAATATTTACCGTGCGATTCATTTAATTAGCTACATCAAAAAATTCTATTGTAACTATTCACTCCGATAGTAGTATGTAAAGAAGCGCAACACAAATAGGGCATCCCCGTAATAGAAAATGCCCTAAGTGGTAGAAAGAACGCGATCAAGCGTGTCACCCGTCAACAGAAGACATAACGAATCCCACACGTTTTTTTCGTGTTTCGTCAGTGTGGAAACGATGCTTCTTGTGATACAAAAAGACTGGGCGAATGTTTCTTCGCGAAACGTACCCGAGATGTTCTCTTTCACTTTGACCATGCGAAGATCGCGTTCGGCTAACAACAGTGCCTGGCACCGTTCGCTAATGAGCATCGCTAGTAAGAGAAAAACCGCAGTGCTGCCAATGAGGCAACGCTGCGGTTTTTATTTTAATACTTCTTCTCGATGATTTAATTCAGGACGTATTTGAACAGTGAATCGATTTTCTGATCGCTCCCCAATCACCTGTGCAACATCATTGACGTGGGACAAAGAGGGACACAACATAGTTGAACAGCACCCGACACCGTTCGCTAATCTCCCAACCGCTCCCGTACTTCCTCCTCTGTCATGTCGAGAATATGGGCAACGTCTGTTACACTCATTCCTTTTCCGACCATTTTTCGAATTGTTTCATTTTTTCCTTCTTCTCGACCTTGTTCTAATCCTTTTTTCAATCCTTCTTCCCGACTGCCGCGAATGTTTGAGAGTTGATCAAGGAGCCATTTCAGCCGCATTTCGTACGCGTAACGATTTTCGGGGTCGACGCTTAAGTTTTGCCATTCTTCTAGCGCTTCTAAAATGTCTTGTTCTGTCATGGCTATTCCCTCCAATTCACGAAACACCTCTTCATTCATTTTTTTCGTTCGTCCATCGACAGCCGACAACATCGTTAACCATGGCCATTCCGGTGACTGTTTCACTTCTCTCTGATATTTCTTTCATTTTACCATAAATTGTGACAAGTCGAGTACATGAAATTCAAGGTGATGGCTCCAAAGAAATTGTTCTTCGTCTTCACGAATGTGAAAAACGGTATGGAAGCGATCTGTTTCATGTGGGAAAAGAGGATAATTTAAGATGGCGATCATAATCGTTGGAGGGAGGGTGTTGTACCGTTCTCCTTTCGATAGTGAAGATGAAAACAACCTTGCCCAGTAATACAATAGCCGTTCGGGCATACCGTATTGTGGGATGATTTGAATTTCAACGTGAATGCGCTCGCCGCGATTTGTGCGAACGATGACATCCAATCGTCCGGTCTTACCGTCTTCTGTTTCTTTCGTTAGTTCAGTGTTTTCAAACTGTACGTCAATTCGCGCTTTATATTTTCCAACCTCACGATAAAGTTCATCTACTTTATATAATACCTGCTGACTTTTAACGCTTTATACAATCGCCGCTCGATAGGGCTTTCGCATTTTATGTATTCATAATCGATGTGTCGTGCCAGTAACGGATTTTTCTTTAATCGAATCTCATGTGAAAGATAGACAATATGATACTCAAACCAAGAAGCCCGAAAAACACAATGTAATCAACTATAACAACATCACCAGTATTATGTTCGCCAGCTGCAAATAAAATAAACCGTCACGATGCGGACAGTTTTACATATCCCAGAAATCGCTCATTCTGACATTGGGATTTTAGGCGGGAATGGCGTTCTCACTTGGAAAGTGCCGAATTGACCGTTATATCAACGTCATGTGATTCAGTTATATCGGGATCATATGTCGCGCCCTGGGCGAAGTCAGGGCGCTATTTATTACTGAATAGTCGGGACTAAAACGACTTTTCATCGCTCAAATTTGAGCAGTGCGAATAATCTATTTGCCGAATAGGCGAGACCAAAATCCTTTTTTCTTCTTCTCATCTTCCTCTTTGGCCGCTGCGATCATTTTGCGTGTCTCCATAGACTCCTTGAGGACTGCATGAGAAGTTCATCCCTTTTCTTTAGGTTTTTCTCTATGTATTTCTGTTGTTGATCTAACCTCATCATCAGTTCTTTTAGCAACTCGTTTTGTTTGGCGACCATTTCCTTTAGCACTTGTATATCATCGTTATAACTCACATTTCGCGCCCTCTCGACAAAAATCGGGAGGATTTTTTTATCTTCATGTCGAATGAATCTTTGAAACACAAGGAAAGCAAAGGAGTTTCTATATCATGAGCGTTCAAATCCGTGCCATTTATGAAAGTTCTTATTTGAATATAATAAGCACCATTTTCAAGGATCTTGGCCTCCCTCGGTTGATTGATCGTCTCGTTCCCGTGGACTCTCAATGCCAAACTCGAGCCAGCGACGTTGTCTGGCTGCTTACCTTGGATATCTTGAGCGGTCGGCAAGCACTCGTTCATTTGGAACGATGGGCGCATGACATCGATTTGCCTAAGCTGATCCGACCAGGGCTTTCCCCCTCTTGGTTCAACGACGATGCCATCGCGCGCCATCTCGATCGACTGTACGACGCCAATATCCACGCGGTTCTTTCCGCCTGTCTTGTGCAAATTTACAAGAAAGAAGGAATCCCTCTTCGGGTGTTCCATGCCGATACGACCGATGTATCGGTTTACGGTACGTATGAATCGGCCTCGCCGGATGCCTTGCAGATTACGCATGGCTACAACCGGCATCATCGTTGGCAAAAGCAGATCGGATTTGGGCTGATTGGCAACGAGGATGGCATCCCGTTTTATGGCGATGTACACGACGGCAACCTGCCGGATAAGACGTGGAATCCCGAGGTGTTGTCCCGTGTGCAGAAACAGCTGAAGCAGGCGAAGATCGAAGATGAATGGATTTATGTTGCCGATTCTGCCGCCATGACGAAAGACACACTGGCGCAAACGAAGGCCGCCAACGCCTTTTTGATCACAAGAGGCTCTTCTTCGCTCCGGATCGTCAAAACCGCGCTGGCTAAAGCTGATGCCCAAGACACGCCGTGGAGCGATTCGTTCTCCTTAGCGGAGAAAAACGGAGCCACCTACCGGGTGTGGGAAACGACATCGACGTACGAAGGTCATTCGGTCCGGTTGATCGTCGTTGAATCCAGCGCGCTCGACCAACGAAAAGGAAAGACGCTCGAAAAAGAGCGAAACCAAGAAGCAGAGCTTCTTCGGCAGAAACAAACCCAGTGGGAAAGCCGTCTGTTTTCGTGCCGGGAAGACGCCGAACAAGCCCTAGCGTCTCTAAAGGCGTCCCTTCGTCTCCGGTTCCATCGCGTCGAGGCGTCGGTCGAAGCGATCGTGCGTCCGAAAAAACGGCGCGGACGTCCGAAAAAAGGGGCGGAACCGGACATGGAAACGCTGTACGCCCTTCGCTTGAACGTGGAATTCGACCAAGATGCGTGGGAACAGGCGAGACGGAAAGCGTCCCGGTTTGTCCTTGTCACGACCGTTCCGGAGGAATGGAAAGGTCAACCGATGGATGCGAAAGAGATCTTGAAGTTGTATAAAGGCCAAATCTCGGTGGAAATGAACTTCTCTTTCTTGAAAGACCCGTTCTTTACGGATGAGATTTACGTAAAAAAACCGGAACGGGTCGCGGTATTGGGCTATTTGTTTCTGTTGGCCTTGGCGATTTACCGCGTCTTCCAGCGCCGGGTGCGTCAGTTCATCACCCCGGAACACCCATTAAAGGGCGCGGGAGGCCGGAAACTGACCCGACCGACCGGACAAGCGATTTTTCAATTGTTTTGGTATGTCAGAGTCGTCCTGTTGGAACTGCCGGATGGACGAATTCAACGCGCGTTAGGTCAACCGCTCACGTACGAGCAGCGAAGGATTCTGCAAGGATTAGGGATGGACGAGAGCATTTACGTCTAATGGGATAAAGAACGACCAACGATGGTAAAAAAAGGATACCATCGCTTTTGGTGTTGGTTTAAAAGTTATTCTAAAAAACTGAATAAAAAATCCTTTTGTTCCGCCCTACCAAGGTGCGAAATATGAGTTATAACGATTAAATCCCGATTTTTTCTCTATAACGCTGACCGCTATATTTGAATGCCGAACCCATGCCATTACTGCTTCTGCCGCTTGTTCTAGCGTCATATCGTTACTCTGTTTTATCTCCATGAAGCGCTTCAAGACTATAACGTCTCTTTCGAAATAGCCTCGCTGTCCTTTGTCGTTGACGTGAAACTTGTATCCCGCGTCTTGGAGGATGAGGGCATACTTTCTCAAGGTGGGCTCCTTTATGCCCAGCAAAGCACACACATCACTTGGCTCCATTAATATTTGTCCTTCGTTCGTATCACCCGTCATAGCGCCGTTACCTCCCGTTATAACGCTGTGATATTAATCATTCTATTGTCGCTTCGGTATATCCTGCAACGGCAAAATGATGGGAATGTATAGCAAAAAATATTGCAGCGTTGCCGAACTTTAAGGGTATGATGTGATACAATCATGAGCGTGATGTATAAGAGGGAGAGGTGGAGTAAAATGGAATCAGATGCAATTCAACGTGAACGTTTACGTTTAAAAAAAGTGGACAAAAAAGCAAAACTAGATGAATGGCATCCCAAAAAGATCGCATTAGCAAACGAATGGATTGAGAATGAACAAACACAGATGAAGCGCCCGATCATACGAGGATCCATTTTCACTTGTGAACTTGGAGAAAATATCGGCACAGAACAAAACGGAGAGCGGCCGGTGCTTGTTCTTTCCAACGACTGGATTAACCGCACATCCGGAAATGTTAAGGTAGCTCCTTTGTCTACAAAATTAAAAACCCAAACCGTTACAGATCGAAAAGGGAAAACCAAAGTAGTACCTCGTTTAAAGACACATTACTTTCTTCGAAAGGAAGTTTATCCGTTTTTAGCGCAGACTTCTGCGGTAAAGGTAGAAGAATTAACGACCGTCAACAAAGTACGATTAAAGCAACATATCGGCAATATAAACGAGGATGATTTAAATAAGATTATGAACCGTGTAAAATGGGTATTTGACCTGTAACGTACTTACAACGTATTTACAGTGTATTGACAACGTATTGACATTTCCCTAGGTTTTTTCTATACTTAGAGTACAAATTACGTTGTCTGTCTCGTCACAGACCATTTCACACGTAAAAAAAACGTGGATTCGTTTGTTTTGCAACGGAGAGGAGAGCCTAAATGGTTCCTCTCTTTGCATATTATCAGCAAAAAACTCATAACTTAATGATAAGTTGCCTGCCGCGTCGCAGGCCATTTCACCTCGTCAGTGGGGGATTCATAGTTTTTGCCCCAGTACTTCGGTGCTGGGGTTTTATGTATTTATCGGGAAGGATTTCTCGCAAAGAAAATCTACAAATTGATGCTTACATAACAAAGAGGGACGATTTTTTGCACATAGCCCTGTCAAGTAGACATTAAAAAAAGAGTACATTAAGCTGCGGCCTTTTCTCGATATTCAATCGGGGAAAGGTCGTTCAGTTTTTCTTGAAAACGACTGTGATTGTAAAAATGAATATACTCTTGAATAGCCTGATACGCCTGTTCCATCGTTTTTGGGTGCACCAAATACAACTTCTCTGTCTTTAGATGTGAGAAGAAACATTCGATACATGCGTTATCATGGCAATTTCCCCTTCGAGAATGGCTTCCTTGAATCTTGAGTTCTTCGAGCTGGTTTTCATATGATTTTGTTGTGTATTGGAACCTTTGATCTGAATGAAGAAGGGCATTCTAACCAAATGGCTTCCCATTCAGTTGTTTGATTGTATTCAAAACCAACTCAAGATCATTTCTTTCCGATAGCTCCCATGGAACAATTTCATTGTTATAGCCTGTGGTGCTAGATAAAATCAAGTAAGCATAAAAATAGCCCTTGCCTGCGGATCTCCTTTAGAATGAAAGTGCGACCAAACATTCGAAAGGAGAATCCCCATGCAAGAGCACTTTCGTTTTACTACAGACAAAGCAAAAATTCAAAAACAATATGCAGCGATTTTCTTTTTTGTTTCTGCCCAGCTGTCACAAATTCAACGCTATCTTCAACGTCGCAATCGTCATTTGGCGAAACAAGAAGACGCGGTGATCATTGCCATTCATCTTTTAGGCTTGGCTTCTCTTCCGAACGTGCATGGCATCGCTTTGTTACTGGGAACTTGTTCACGAATGGACAGTTTCTCGAACGTTCTTGCCGAGCGCTGCGCTTTGCGCTCAAATCGCGAACAGCACCTAGCACCGTTCGCTAATCTCCCAACCTCTCCCGTATTTCCTCCTCTGTCATGTCGAGAATATGCGCAACGTCTGTTACACTCATTCCTTTTTCGACCATTTTTCGAATCGTTTCATTTTTCCCTTCTTCTCGACCTTGTTCTAATCCTTTTTTCAATCCTTTTTTCAATCCTTCTTTCAATCCTTCTTTCAATCCTTCTTGTCTTCCTTCATCCCGACTGCCGCGAATGTTTGAGAGTTGATCAAGGAGCCACTTCAGCCGCATTTCGTACGCATAACGGTTTTCGGGATCGACACTTAAGCTTTGCCATTCTTCTAGCGCTTCTAAAATGTCTTGTTCTGTCATGGCTATTCCCTCCAATTCACGAAACATCTCTTCATCCATTTTTTTCGTTCGTCCATCGACAGCCGACAACATCGTTAGCCATGGCCATTCCGGTGACTGTTTCACTTCTCTCCGATATTTCTTCCATTTTACCATAAATTGTGACAAGTCGAGTACATGAAATTCAAGGTGATGGCTCCAAAGAAACTGTTCTTCGTCTTCACGAATGTGAAAAACGGTATGGAAGCGATCTGTTTCATGTGGGAAAAGGGGATAATTTAAGATGGCGATCATAATCGTTGGAGGGAGGGTGTTGTACCGTTCTCCTTTCGATAGTGAAGATGAAAACAACCTTGCCCAGTAATACAATAGCCGTTCGGGCATACCGTATTGTGGGATGATTTGAATTTCAACGTGAATGCGCTCACCGCGGTTTGTGCGAACGATGACATCCAATCGTCCAGTCTTACCGTCTTCTGTTTCTTTCGTTAGTTCGGTGTTTTCAAACTGTACGTCGATGATGCGATCATCTCCAGTCCGATGTAGCAACGCATTTAAAAACGCCATCGTGATTGACTTTCTACTTGGGTGGCCGAACAGTTGTTTAAACATAAAATCCATTTTTAAATCGAGGTATTGCATACAAATCATCCTTTCGTAGAATATAAGGGACAATTTGATTAAAATCGGGAAATAAGGGAAATGCAAAAGTAGAAAATTGAATTTTGCGGAAAATTTTTATGACAAATGAGGTAAAAAAGTGGGAGGATGAACCGTTTTTTAGGTTGAAA
Organism: Anoxybacillus dikiliensis; assembly: GCF_050613275.1. Lineage (GTDB taxonomy): Bacteria > Bacillota > Bacilli > Bacillales > Anoxybacillaceae > Anoxybacillus. The sequence continues at coordinate 695,411 of NZ_CP187112.1, read as the reverse complement.
ATTTAATTTTTGAAGGGAGAAACTGTTTAAATTCAGCCCACTTGATCATGTGGCTGAATAGTTACACCCCTTGTAGGGAAGGGTTTTCATCTTCTAACAATTCAAAGGCTTTATTAATGACCGCTCCCACATCTTGGGAGTGGGATTGAATATAACTCCAACGTGCTTTTTCAGGTACGAAAAATTGATGTTCATCGCGATCATACCAACCGTAATCTTCGCCTTCTTCTTTTTCAATCCGCTCAGCGGTTTCGACAAACACATCGTTTAATCGTTTTAAAAACAACATTCCAAAAATATAGTTTTTATAGTCAGAAGAATCAATACTGCCACGCAATATATTCGCTGATTCCCATAAATGAGATTCAAGTTGTTGTAGCGTTAACTTGCTCATACTGTTGCCTCCGTCTTTTCTTGTTCTTTCATCTCTTACAACTTTAACTATAACAAAAATTCCTATTGTAAACTACTGTCATTTGAAAACATGCGAAACCCAGCTATGCTTCGATAGCTGGGCAGACGGTTGAAAATCACTATGGTGCTCATCACTACATTTCCAAGGAAAAACTAGCGAACCAATGTTTTTTTTATATACTTGTTCAAGGAAATTTACCGTTTGTCAAGTACATGTTTTGATGATGAACCAAAATTAAAAAATGAGACATTGTTGTTAATTACCTTAGCTATTTTCAATCCAATCCCTTCTTCACTATAAACGATAGTACTAATGACGCTCTTATTTAGAAGGATTGATGATTTTTAAATGTTTGTCAATGAAAATTTTTATCACCCTCATACTTACGGACACACGCACAATGACAACAAAATGAGAACATCTTAAGAAATATTCGTGATAATTTGCAACGTTAGAAGAAAGCGTTTTAAACGGCAAACGAACATCATATTGGCACCTACTCATTGTAAAACAAAAAACTGCCGTCGCCAAAAAGGTCGACGACAGTCCCCCCTACTCCAACAACCGCTCCACTTCTTCTTCCGAAAGGTCCGTGACGTTCGCAATGTCTTTTACACTCATCCCTTTTTTCGCCATCGTTTGTACAAGACGTTTCATTCCTTGCTTTATTCCTTGCTTTATTCCTTGCTTCACCCCTTCTTCTTTTCCTTTTTCTAACGCCTTTTGTTCATAAGAAATAATCAATTCCATCACTTGTTCTTTTTCTTTCGTCTCCATTTCATTCACCTCGCTTCGTAGTCTTCGTTCTTCTTCATCGGATCGTTTGATATATGTTTCAAAAAAGCCAAACAATAATCGTTGTTTCGCTTCGTCTAACTCCAACCGGACAAGCATGCGTAAAAATTGTTTTTTCAGTTCTACTCGTTCGCTTTCAGTATATCCCATTTTGCTTAGCAGTGCAGCAGCGATTGGATTGTCTTGACGAATGTAGTTTCGCCAGTTTTGTTTGCGCAATTCGACAGTAAAAAAACGAAAGTCAAGCACGTGGCCAAAAGGAAATTGGAGGGTAAATGTCGATGGTTCGTCGCGGATCGTATCGTAGCTAAATACAGCAATTGGTACAATGTTTTTACGGTACTTTTCAAACAAACGGCTAAAATAAATAAACATCCGTTCAGGAAATGATGGTTGCACGTAGCTTTGGTTTTCGATATGCACAATGACAAGCCCATCTTCGCCTTTTAACTTCGTTTCGACAAGCACATCGACACGATACTTTTCTCCTGCTGTCACATCGGTGAACAGCTCCTCGGATAAAAACGACAAATGGTGAAAGTCGATATGCTCATGCATCTCCGGAAAAAAGAGAACAATAAATTCCTCAAAAAACGTTTGAATCAGCTCTTTAAACAGACGGTCATGATCAATGGACATATAGTCACCTCGCATACAATGATTTCGACGTTTTTATTCGACAACATCGACGATTTTCCTGCATACAAAATGTGGGTGAATTCTCGAACATGCTCGGCAGTCAGGAGGAGGGGAGAAACAACAAAAAACCCGAGCTCTTTCATTGAACTCGGGTTTTGCGATGATTCCGACTGGGCTCGAACCAGCGACCTCCACCCTGTCAAGGTGGCGCTCTCCCAGCTGAGCTACGGAATCGTATGTCGTTGTGTTATCGAACACATTTTTCATTATACGTACTGTCCATTACTTTGTCAAATACTTTTTTAAAAAATTTTTAGCCATTGCGTATGCAACGGCTAATGGCGGATGAAATCGATATGGGTTGCTTGAAAGAGGCCGTCTTTATATTCGTATGAGACAATTAAACTGCCGATATATTCGCCCCTTTTTCTTTCCAACAATAAAACGGCCTTCAATTTTTGTTTATCGACGGCGTATTTTAAAAAGCGATTGAATGTTGTCTTTATCCCCTTCCCGCCTTCGCGATTGTGCGGAATGAGCGCGTGGACATGACCGATAATCAGCTCTGTTCCTTCGTCCGTCTCGTTCATTTTGACGCTCTTTAAAATGATCGGACGCGGATCTTCGACAAGGACTTCCTCAATGCCGTTTCGTTGATGAGATAACACATGCACCTCGTTTTTATACGTTCCGTTTCCGCGCGCTTTTATGAGAAAAACAACAATATCTTCCTTTCCATCTTCCGTAACGTCCATGGAATACAATTGCGGAAGTGCATTCGGATCGTTTACATGCTCCCATTCTGGAAACGTATACGTCTCCTTTCCGACATGTAGCGTTAAGTTACGGAGCCACTCTCCATCTTCTTTGCCACATAGCTGTACGTTCGCTTCATCCAATTTTTTCGTACACACGTCCCCTTGAGCCGACACGACCGTCATAACTGATAATAATAAGGATAAAAACATACGCGTCCTCCAAACCTTTTTTCACTTAGTATGAAGAAAAAACAGAAAAAATATGTATTGCCTTTCCTAAAAGAGACATGATATGATAATTAGAAAAACATTCGAAAGGGATGGTGAGCTATGAGACGTGTCACATTAACTGACATCTTCCTTCACCCCATCACTCAAAAATATTTGAAACGTTCAGGCGTCGCGCACGCCATCGCTACCGCATACCACGCATATCGCCTCGCCTTGCTTTATGGAGTGAACGTCGATTTAGCGACAAAAGCGGCACTGCTTCACGATATCGGTCATTATGAATGGTACTCAAACGGAACGTGGGACTATGAAACATATAAACAAAACGATATTCATGCGATTAAAGGGGCAGAACGAGCGCATAAGTTACTTATTCGACTCGGCGAACACCCTCAACATGCGAAAGAAATTGCCCTCGCCATTTTGCTTCACACCGATTCGTACCTTCCAGAAGGAGAATTAAAACGAAAGCCGCTCCAGACGATCGTCAAACTTGCCGATGAAGCGGATGAAGAACCGGGCGGTAAACATCATTATCGCCAAATCGATGACGAACTCGCCTTGAAAAAAATTCAACAACTTGATCGCATGGTCGAACAGCAAATGAAGCGTGATGCGCTCGACCAAATTAGCTAAGGCTAGGCGATGTGCCTAGCCTATACATATGATAACGCCTGTTCCACATCAGCAAGCAAATCATCGGTCGCCTCTAATCCAACACTTAAGCGCAACAAGCCGTCCGTAATGCCGCGGCGATGGCGCTCCGCTTTCGGCATAGCGGCATGCGACATTTTCGCCGGATACGACAAAATCGACTCGACCGCCCCGAGACTGACCGCAAACACAGGGATGCGCGCATGTTTCACAAACGTCCGCACCGCTTGTTCGTCCTCCAATTCAAACGACAGCACCGCACCAAATCCGCGCGCTTGATCGCGATGAATGACGTGCCCTTCATGAAAAGAAAGCCCAGGATAATATACGTGCGCGACTTTCGGATGACGATGGAGAAACTGCGCCAGCTGCAACGCCGAACGTGAAGCATAATCTAACCGAACGTGAAGCGTTTTTAACCCGCGCAACACGAGCCACGCATCTTGCACGCCAAGCACCGCCCCGAACGAATATTGCAGTTTGCGCAGCTCTCTCGCCAAGCGCGCATCTTTTACAACCGCAAGTCCAGCTACAACGTCGCTATGGCCAGCTAAAAATTTCGTCGCGCTATGCAAAACGACATCGACACCGAGATCAAGCGGACGCTGTAACAAAGGAGTCGCAAACGTATTATCTAAAAACGTTAAACACCCGTGCGCCTTAGCGAGCTTCACAACCCCGCGAATATCCGTAATTTTCAATAGCGGATTCGATGGCGTTTCCATATAAATGACTTTCGTGTTTGGGCGAATGTGGCGCGCTACCGCATCTAAATCAGTCATATCGACAAACGTATGCTCGATGCCAAATCGGCTCAATACATCGGTGAGGATGCGATACGTTCCACCATACACATCATCGGTAATTAATACGTGATCCCCTTTTGACAACAATAAAAATGCTGTTGAGATGGCAGCCATGCCGGAAGCGAACGCAAAACCGCTCGCTCCACCTTCTAATTCCGCAATTGTCTCCTCCAACGCCTCGCGCGTCGGATTACCCGAACGGCTATAATCGTATTTGCCAAACGTATCAAAATCAAACTGGTGAAACGTTGACGCATGATGAATCGGGACGCTAACTGCCCCTGTTTGCGCATCGATTCGCCATTTATTGTGAACGAGTTGCGTTTGCAAGTCCATCTTTTACACCTCTTTCACGCGTTGAAACGCTTGAGTTAAATCGGCAATTAAATCGTCCGCATGTTCAATGCCGACAGAAAAACGCAACAGGCGATTACACACCCCGTTTGCGATGCGAACATCCTCTGGAATATCCATATGCGTTTGCGTCGCTGGATACGTAATAAAACTTTCGACACCGCCTAAACTTTCCGCAAATGTAATGAGCTTTAAACTTCGTAAAAAAGCATTCACCCACTTTTCATCGCGCACGCGAAACGACAACATTCCTCCTCTTCCCGGATACAATACGTCCGTCACATCTTCATGTTCGACTAAAAATTTATATATCGCCTTTGCGTTTTGTTCGTGCTGGCGCATGCGAAGCGCAAGCGTCTTCATGCCGCGAATTAACAGCCATGAATCAAACGGAGACAACACCGCACCGATGGCGTTATGATACATCGCCAGCTGTTCACACAATTGTTTTCCTTTGGCGACAATGAGACCGGCTAGCACATCGTTATGTCCGCCTAAATATTTTGTCGCGCTATGAACGACGATATCAGCTCCTTTTGTGAGCGGCTTTTGCAGTACAGGGGTGTAAAACGTATTATCGACGATAAGAAGCAGCCCATGTTGTTTCGCAAACGCCGCGACCGCTTCGATGTCCGCTTCTTGCATTAAAGGATTCGTTGGCGTCTCTAAAAAAATCGCTTTTGTTTTTTCAGTCACATATACCTTTACCGCATCAACATCGCGAAAATCGACGTATGTAAACGTCATGCCGCATTTGCGCCATCCTTTTTCAAACAAACGATACGTCCCGCCATATAAGTCGGCAGAAACGAGAAAATGGTCGCCGCTTTCAAACAGCGCAAACACCGTTTGAATTGCTGCCATACCTGAACTACAAGCGAAACCTTGATCTCCTTCTTCTAGCTGTGCAATCGCTTCTTCGACAATATGCCTTGTCGGGTTGCCGGTTCGAATGTAATCGTACCCTGTCGATTGTCCGATTCCTTCATGACGATACGCCGTTGAAAAATATACTGGCGGATTGACCGTCCCCGTCGCTGTCTCGCTTCGATTTCCAATTTGCGCTAACCGTGTTTCGATATGACTCATTCGCTCTCTTCCTTTCTAAAAAAATAAAAGCCTTCAAAGAAGAAGGCTTTTTTGTCCATAGACAATCGCTTCTTCTTATCTTCCGAATTGAATGCCAATTCGCTGGATTTAGCACCTGACCGTTTCCGGCTGGTTGCTGAAGCTTCATCGGGCCAGTCCCTCCGCTTCTCTCGATAAGAACGCAAAACAATATCGAATTTTCTGATTTTAAATTAATGTACATCATTTACAACAAAATTGCAACTGTTTTCTTCACTAAAAGTTGTGCTTGATTTTTTCGCAACATGCCCCCCTCGCGCTTGTAAGGAAAAATCAGTGAGTCAATGATTTTTGCAAATCCTTGTCTAGGAGAGCATATCGCTTGTCAAGCACATGTTGTGATGATGAACCCCTTTTTTATATAAAAAACAACAGATAAGTCTTATCTGATATAACGGAACGCATACCTCCTTATATAGGAATATGACAAACCTTATTTTTTACAATAATGTGAATTATATAGAATTTTGGACTATAAATCATGTAAAATATATCTTAAATTATAATTACTAGGAGGTATTCCAATTAAAAAAATTCTTACTCTTACAATATTTCTGACTAATATTTTTGTATTCGGGTTTTACGAGTCTTTTTCATATGCATCAGAACTATCTGTTACAGAAGAAACAGAAAACGAAAAAGAGGTTGTCGTTCAGTTCGATTTGTCTAATCAAGAAAAACACGAGATAAGTATCGTCGATGAATTTGGGAAAGAAATAACCTTTATCGTTGAGCCCTTTATTTTATCGGAAAGCATGAATTATGACAAGGTAAGTGTATTTTCGTATCAACATCTTTTTCCATATGGGAAGTCTACTTACCAAGTAAAAGCAACAACCCCTTATATGGGAATTAGTTATTTTATTGATGTTAACATTCCTAACAATATCGAACAATCTCAAATTATTAAAGCTTATTCCTATGATTATTGGATTATCGGAGGAACTCTGAATAACATTACTTTGAATCATACGGATAAAACAGCTAAGTTTTCTGCTGATGTATCATGGTTAGGAGGACTTGGTGGAGCAAATGTTTATGTTAAGGCAATTTTATCTGGGAATCTTCTTACTATAAGTACAAGAATGTAGGACGATTAATAAATATTCACTAGCTCTAAGAATGATTTTTATTATTTAATTGAAAACTAATTACTAAGGACGGAGAGCAATGGGATACTTTTCACTTGTAGCCATTATTATTTTTGCATTTTCACTATTTTTTCTTTTGAAATGTGCTTACCAGCTAAAAAAAAATAGCGATATACAAATTAAACAAAACGAACACATTATCCAATTACTAATAGAACAAAATCATAAAAAGAGATAATATCAATACTTCAAATTCTGCATTCAAATCGTTACAGTTTCCTGTCAACTACCCCCACTTAGCTAACGCTTGAAGCGGGGGCTTGCAACTCCCCAGAAGTGCGAACGGACTTCGTCCTCCTTCCTTGACTTGGGGTTGCATCAGGGGCAGGTTGACGACTACCCAACGACATAGGTCATGCCTATATCGCTACCGAGTGGCTCGGCATGTCTGTAGGCAGTACTTGACTTCCACGCACAACAGACGGATGTACGCTCGATGTTTTACGGTTGCAACGTTTCCTGCAACCAACTCCCTACATCGAGTAACGGGGATTGGAGTGCCTTGATTCAACGGTTTTCTCCACATTCTTATTCTATCATATACACTTATTCTATCATATACAAAAGAAAGGAGGAAGGGCGATTCCTCCCCGACTTTCGCTCTCGCTTAGAAGTCGGGGTCTCCTCGCCAAAGATGATGAACAAAATACACAGATCCAATAGAACCGACAACACTGTGTCAATAGCTTTTCTGTTTTGAAGTTGAGTACTCAATCACATTTTTTGTAGTTTGGCAGTGAAAAAGGGGACAAAGATTGTCCCCAATTTTCTCTCATTCCGCCGCAAGAGCATCGGCTTTTGTCGGATGGACGGTACCCGCTGGATGTTGTGGCGGTGCATAGATGGAATACAATTTTAGCGGAACGTTTCCAATGTTCATTACATTATGCCATGTTCCAGCAGGGACAAAAATAGCAGAACCGTCGCCCACTCGTCGTTCAAACGTTAGCTCGTTTTTCTTTTTCCCCATCCGTACAATCCCTTCGCCTTGTTCAATACGTAAAAATTGATCCACGCCCGGATGAATTTCTAAACCAATATCCTCCCCCACACGCAAGCTCATTAACGTCACTTGTAAATGCGGACCTGTCCATAACGTCGTACGAAACATATTGTTTCGTTTCGTCGCTTCTTCAATTTGAATGACAAACGGGTTCGGTCCGTAATCTTCCGTATATTCTCGTGGAAGCGGATAAGGCATGATCGGATATGGATACATTGGATACACGTAATGCGGATAGTAATAATACATGTTCTCACCTCTTTTTCATATTCATCGTCATGTTATGCACAACTGCCCGACCATGCGCCTCGGATGCAAAAATCGACAAATCAGAAATATATATGGTACATTGAATAAAAAGGAGTGAGATAATGAAAACACCTGCTTTATTTCTCGCGCACGGATCACCAATGTTAGCTATTGAAGATAGCGCATATGCATCGTTTTTAACCAATTTCGGTAAACGCATAGATGCAAAAGCAATCGTTTTATTTACTGCACATTGGACGACGCGTCAACCGACCGTTTCATCGATTGACGGAACGTATGAAATGATTTATGATTTTTCTGGTTTCCCACGTGAATTGTACGAATTAACTTATGCTGCACAAGGTTCAGTCGAATGGGCAAAACGCGTCCAACATCATCTGAAGCACGTCTCCCCCATCGTCAATATCGACGAGAAGCGCGGACTTGACCACGGCTCATGGGTATTGTTAAGCCGACTATTTCCAAAAGCAAACATTCCAATTATTCAGGCATCCGTTGTTCCTTCGTGGACACCAAAGCAGCTATTTCAACTTGGTAAAGCGTTACGCCCGTTGCGTGACGAAGGTGTCATGATCATCGGTAGTGGTGGCACAGTGCATAATTTAATGGCGCTTCGTTGGGAAGAACGAACAAAAGTAGATTGTTGGGCTGTCGCCTTTGATGATTGGTTGCTTGCCCAGTCATCTGCCCATAGTGAAGATGTGTTTCACTATGAAGAAAAAGCCCCTTATGCTAAACAAGCCGTCCCGACTCAAGAACATTTAGCACCGTACTGGATTGCTTACGGAGCCGGCAATCGTTCGCCACATGTTTTGTTCCGAGAATATGAGTACGGAAACTTAAGCCTTTTAGCTGTATCATTTTAATGGAGGGATTCCGATGTGGAACGAGTTTAAGAAATTCGCTATACGAGGCAACGTCATCGACTTAGCTGTCGGAGTGGTTATTGGTGGGGCATTTGGAAAAATTGTTTCTTCCCTCGTCAATGACATCATTATGCCGCTTGTTGGTCTCATTTTAGGAGGTATTGATTTTAGCAGTTTATCTTGGAAAGTCGGTGAAGCAGAAGTGAAATATGGGGCTTTTATTCAAACTGTCGTTGACTTTTTAGTCATTGCCTTTTCTATCTTTCTATTCGTCAAACTGCTGAACAACTTATCCGAGCGAATCAAAAAACAAGAAGAAACGAAACAAACCGCACCAACGATCACAAAAGAACAACAACTGCTCACAGAAATTCGCGATTTATTGAAACAGCAAAAAGAAATGTCGTAAAAGGCTGGCCGAAAAGTCGCATGCCATCCTATCAAGAGCTTATTGGACAATACAAGTAAGAGACTTGAGGCATCGCCCCAAGTCTCTTATCGTTCTGCCGCAAGGGCATCTGCTTTTGTCGGATGCACCGTTCCAGCTGGATGTTGTGGCGGCGCATAAATCGAGTACAGTTTAAGTGGAACGTTGCCCGTGTTAATCAAGTTATGCCACGTTCCCGCTGGCACGAAAATAGCCGATCCGTCCGCTACCTTTCTTTCAAACGTGAGCTGATCTTTCCTTTTTCCCATGCGCACAATGCCTTCCCCTTGTTCAATACGTAAAAATTGATCCACGCCCGAATGCATTTCTAAACCGATATCCTCCCCGACACGAAGGCTCATTAACGTCACTTGCAAGTGGGGCCCTGTCCATAGCGCCGTACGGAACATATTGTTTTGTTTCGTCGCTTCTTCTATTTGAACAACAAATGGATTCGGCCCGTAATCTTTCGCGGTTGCGCGCGGAAGCGGATACCCCATCATCGGATATGGATACATCGGCACATACATATAGCTCGGATAATAATAGTACACATTCCCACCTCTTTCAATATCATCAATCGCTATGTTATGCGCCATGGATAAATTCGACAAGGCTGTTGGCTTTCTTCGTTTGGAGAAGGTCAAGTCCGGTAGAGACGTGACAGTTCGCCTCGAACATACTGTACACATAAGCCAGTTGCACTCTTTCGTAAATATTAAAAAGACATCGGTTTAAATCTAACCGATGTCTTTAACTAAATCCTACAACTAACAATAACTATTCCTATAACTAATTAGTTAATGGAAAAACCGCGTAAAATCAATATTCGAGCAATTTTTATAACTAATTTTATTAACTAAACCTATAACTAATTTAAAACTAAGTTTAACTAATTAGTTAATGCCCATTTTGGATAGCGGGCAGAACCTTGATTTACAATAGTTCTATCCTTCTTAGACATTTCTTGAAGCAGGTTTCCGATGTACCTCTTTTTTTGCTTTTCATTGAGAGCATCAGATAGTTTATCTAGCAACAAATCATCAATATCTTTCCTACTTGCCACTTTATACTGACGCAAAAATGAAATAATCAGTTGCTTATAATGCTCTTTATCAAAGGCCCTGTTTTTAATATAGGTAGTTTTATCTCCTGTAATTTCAGCGATTTTAGCGGAAACATATAGGTTTGGATATCTGCCTTCCACTAATTTTAATGCCCTTAATTTTTTTGCTTCTTCTTGTGTGATGCGTTGCTTTTTTTGCACCTTATCTAACGCAATCACTACACTCAAATCTAGATCTGTATGGCTGATAAGCATACGAGTATAGTTATAATCCAATATTTTGCCGTAAATGGTCACTTTTACTTTATTCGGTTCACTTAAATCATAATCCGGCATTGGAAAGAATCTTTTTCGTTGCTCTAAAAACATTTTCTTAATTCCCGAACCAATTGTATCAATCATATTCAGATTGACCATTGCTTCGGCTAAAAAGCGATTTCGATAATATTCTTGAGGTGCATCACGTTCAATCACATTCTCTATCGTTTCAGGAATAAATTCACCAAGATTTGTAAAAATTAATTCCTCTGGTTTTTCAACAACATTAATTCGTCCTTGAAGAGTGTAATCTTGATGAGCAATACAGTTATGCAATGCTTCACGAATGACGTAAGGATCATACTGATTCACTTCAATTGGGAACAAACTTTGGTCCGGCATATAGCGATATTTTAAATTGCGGATTTTTGCAAAAAGTTCATTTGTGTTTAAAATAAATGGCGGTCCAAAATGCTCATAATCCCTCTCAATATTATGTTCGTCTTTCAAAATCCATGTCATTTTTGCAACAGCCGGCGCCAAAAAGTGTTCGGATTCAGGTTTACCAAGCAATATAATGGCTGCTCTCGTAATTTGTCCGTTAATCGTTACCCTTGCTTTATTCAGAAACGTTATATCATCCCATTTATCGACATCTTCGGCTAAACGTGGATTTTTCTTTTTATACTCTTCTCTTGCCTTCTCAATGGCCGTTTTATCTAAGTCATCAATCGTAGCACCGGGACAAATCACGGCCGACCAATCTTCTTTCATACGTTGGTTGCGAATACTTTCGATTTCTTGTATGCTGAGTGGAACCTTCGACTCACCATTTCGGCCAAAATAATGACCTTTCCAAGATGTCGGCATTCCTTTCGGCGCAGCAGGAATTTGAAACATAATCACCCTGCCCTCTGGATAAAAAAGTTCATAAATCTCAACAAACGACAGCCCACCGTTTGTATGCCTCGATATCTCATGTTTAAGGCTATCTAAATCGGCTCTATTTTCTCTGTATTGTGTTCCAACAATTTCTTTATTTTTATCTTTTACTCCAAAAATAAGCCACCCATAAGGCTGATTTTTTAAGTTAGCCTCATTGCTTAACGCTGAAAAGTATTCACCTAAATCATCAAAACCAAAATTATTTTTGGCTTCTTTAAACTCTACCCATTCATTTTCGGAGGGAAGGCTTCTAAATTTATCCAATATTTTTTTTAGTTCTATTTCATTCAATATCGTCACCTCCGCAAATACGATTATAGCAGTAGAATTTACTTTATGTATAACATATCGCAATTTTTCCTTATTTACTATATATTATACATTCAACACATATCCTATTTTGTCCTTTCTGCAAAAGACAACGTCTATAAAAAATTAAAAACAGAGTGATTGCCCCATTTTCAATCTTCCATTATATAAATAGCCTCTTCTTGATTTATTTCCTCGCCTCCCATTGTTAACAATAAATGTCGTAAAGGGCTGGCCGAAAAGTCGCATGCCATCCTATCAAGAGCTTATTGGACAATACAAATAAGAGACTTGAGGCATCGCCCCAAGTCTCTTATCGTTCTGCCGCAAGGGCATCTGCTTTTGTCGGATGCACCGTTCCAGCTGGGTGTTGTGGTGGGGCATAAATCGAGTACAGTTTAAGTGGAACGTTGCCCGTGTTAATCAAGTTATGCCACGTTCCCGCTGGCACGAAAATAGCCGATCCGTCCGCTACCTTTCTTTCAAACGTGAGCTGATCTTTCCTTTTTCCCATGCGCACAATGCCTTCCCCTTGTTCGATACGTAAAAATTGGTCGAGATGATTGTGAATTTCTAATCCGATATCTTCTCCAACTTGAAGGCTCATTAACGTCACTTGCAAGTGGGGCCCTGTCCATAGCACCGTACGAAACATATTGTTTTGTTTCGTCGCTTCTTCTATTTGAACAACAAATGGATTCGGCCCGTAATCTTTCGCGGTTGCGCGCGGAAGCGGATACCCCATCATCGGATATGGATACATCGGCACATACATATAGCTCGGATAATAATAGTACACATTCCCACCTCTTTCAATATCATCAATCGCTATGTTATGCGCCGTGCTTGAACAACGTCCCTATGTCAAAAACAATTTATACTGCTTTCACCCATTGAGATGAACGATATCTCCAATATAACAATGCCGCGCGCACATAGTTATCCACACCGATCGCAATCCACGCCCCAATTAAGCCGAAACTAAAATAAACGCCGAGCACATAGACGCCGAGCGTCCGAACTGCCCATATGCCGATTGCTGTCACATACATCGGGTATTTCGTATCCCCTCCGGCTTGCAAAACAGAAGTTAAAGCAGTCACTACGGCTGTTGCAGGTTGGGTCAATGTATCAATTCCTAATACAGCAACAATAAGAAACAAAACGGTCGGATGATTTGTAAATATTTTCGCGGTTGTGCTAGATGTGACAAAAAGAAAAAACATCACCGTCGTCATCGTCGTCGCTAACACGATCATCGCTGCTCGACTATATGCGCGCACCGCCTCCATCTGTTTCGCTCCTATATGTTGCCCGATGATTGTTGCTGTTGCCGTCGCTAACCCTGTACCGATAATGGTAGAAAACATCGTAAAGTTCCCTGCCAACGTGTGTGCAGAATATGCTTCTACTCCCATGCGAATAATCATTCCAAAATAAATGACTTGTCCGAAGCGCATAAATAACCGTTCAAAAGAAGCAGGTAGTCCAAGGCGAATGAGCGTGCGCAACGTATGTTTGTCTGTTCCCCACACTTCTTTTTTCCATGTTATTGGCCCATTCACAACCAATTGTCTCCATAACAAAACAACCCCGATCACTCTCGCGCACACAGTCGCCACCGCAGCGCCAACCATGCCAAATCCTTGAAAAAAGACGCCGAAAATAAGTACGTAGTCGAGCGCAACGTGAATCACATTCATGATCATGCCCACTCGCATCGGCGTTTTCGTATCTCCTAATCCTCTAAATATCGCCCCGAGCGTAAACATTATGGCAATCAAGACAGAAGGAACAGCAACAATGCGAAAATACGTCGTCGCGATATGTAAAACCGCTTCGCTCGCCCCCATCATCTGAAGTAAAAATTCAGCGAAGAAAAAAGATAAGAAGCCGAAAACGACTCCAACAACGATCGTCACATACACCGAGTTAGTGATCACGACAGCCATTTTTTCATTGTCCCCTGCACCGATCGCGCGCGCAATCATGACCGTCGCCGCCGTAGCAATGGCGAGAAATACTGCAAAATAAATGTTTAAAATCGTATTGGATACCCCGACAGCCGCCACTTCATGTAAACCTAATTGCGAGATAAATAACGTATCAACAAATCCGACTACACTTTGCAAAAAATTTTCAATGATAATCGGAAATGCTAAAACGACAATCGTCTTTCCTTGCGACATGAACTGCTTAAACAAATAAATCACCACCAATCCGAAAACATATTGCACCTTCTGCATTATAAATGATTGCTACATAACAAGAAACATGACGAACGAAGAAATATTGAAAACTACTTTTTGTCACTTCAAAAATTAAATTTTCAACTTGAAAAACACAGCTCTATGCAATACCTCGATTTAACAATTTCATATACTCGACTTGTCACAATTTATGGTAAGAAGAAATCGATGAAGAACTGAAAGAAGGATTGAAAAAAGCTTAAAACAAGGTCGAGAAGAAGGACATACGGGAGCGGTTAGGAGATTAGCTTCGACATGTTTTCAAGAAGGGGCTGTCCAAAAAGTCAGTTACGCTGACTTTTTGGACAGCCTCAAACGTTTATGCATTCAACGCAGCTTCTTCCTCGTCGCGCAAATTGTGGGCAAGGCGACCGGATGCGCTAGCGGCAACGCTGGCAACTAAGTCGTCTAAAAACGTATGCACGCCTTTGCCGCGCTTCGTGTCAAGCTGCTTAATGATCCCGACTTTATTTTTATCTAAATGACCAAACGTTGTCACCGCGATGCTTCCGTACCCGAGCACTGCGCCGAGCGCCAACGTTTCATCGACGCCAAACAGTCCTTCGTCCGTCTCGACAATCGTTTGAAGCGGCTCGGAAAGCATGCCTCGTTCGGCTAGTTTATCGAGCTCGATGCCAACTAAAATCGCATGTTGCACCTCGCGTTTTTGCAGCACTTTTTCGACGCTCTCAATACATTCCGCCATCGTTAGCTCTTTGTTGTATGGGCTTTGCATTTCATATACAATCTCAGCAATTGCTGGAATCGTCACCCCACGTTCCGTCAATAACTGCAACGTTCTTTCGTACACTTCTTTGCTTGTCACACGCTTCATGCTTCATTCCTCCTCTCGTTCTATCATTATATCACGCAGCGACAAAAAATGCCGAAATGTGATACGATAAGAAAGAACAACGTCGAAAAAGGATGGGAGAACATGCAAGAGTTAAAACTTCACAGCGAACATTTAGACGAAAAACTATCGTTGCCCGTATACTGCTCAAAACCTGTCACACCGCTTTATAAACATCTCGTCCTCATCGCACAAGATGGACAAGATTATTTTATGTTTGGAAAAATTGCCCGCGTGATCGATGAGCTTGGGGTGCGCGCGGTCGTCATCGGCGTGCCATATCGCAACGTGTCAGATCGCTATGAGAAATATCACCCGAACGGAAAAAAACGAGAAGCGTACATGCGCTTTCTAGCCAACGAACTTGCGCCGATTGTCGATGAACAGTTTTCGACATATCAAATCGGCTCGAGCCGCATTCTCATTGGCGACTCGCTCGCAGGAACTGTTTCTCTCCTTACTGCGATGACATATCCGCATACGTTCGGAAAAGTCGTCATGCAGTCGCCATATGTAAACGACGATGTGATGGCGCACGTGCAATCATTTACGGATTGGCATTTGCTTGCGCTTTATCATTCTGTCGGCACGCAAGAAACGGAAGTGAAAACGACAGATGGGGCTGTCCGCAACTTTATTGAGCCGAATCGCGCCCTTTCGCACGTCCTCCAAACGAAACAAAGTCGCTATCACTATCACGAGTTTGACGGCGATCATTCGTGGACATACTGGCAACGAGATTTGCCGGCTGCATTAAAAAAAGTTATCGAAATGTAACAGTATTTTCCGAAAATTTGTTATAATATATAAATATAATGACGAAAGGAGGAAACATCGCATGAAATGTGGTATCGCGATATTTCCATCGAAAAAAGTACAAGATTTCGCTAATTCGTATCGCAAACGATACGACACGCATTACGCGCTCATCCCGCCTCATATCACGCTCAAATATGCGTTTGATGTGGAAGAGGACAAGCTCGCCGAACTCGTCCAACAACTGCATCGCGTCGCGCGCGAAACGGAGCCATTTACGATGCGCATCACGAAATTCAGTTCGTTTTATCCGGTCAATAACGTCATTTATTTAAAAGTGGAGAAAACGGAACCGCTCGTTCAGCTACACGAAACATTGCATCGTCCACCGTTCGTCGAACAAACAGACTATGCGTTCGTACCGCACATTACAATCGCGCGCGATTTGTCAAACGATGAATATTCAGACGTATTCGGCCGCTTTAAAATGCAGTCCGTCTACTTTGAAGAACAAGTGGACCGATTCCATCTTCTCTATCAACTTGAAAACGGATCGTGGTCAGCATATGAAACATTTCATCTCGGAAAGGAATAACTATATGCATGTAAAACGAGGACAAGACGAAGCGCTTTGGCGTGATGCCTTGTTCGTTCGCCGCACCGTCTTTATCGACGAACAAGGCGTATCAGAGGAAGAAGAAATTGACGCATTCGAAAGTGAGTCCGTTCATTTCGTTTTATACGACAACGACAAACCGATCGCCGCTGGTCGCTTTCGCACAATAGACGGCGTCGGTAAAATTGAACGCATTTGCGTCCTTCCTGCCTATCGCGGACGCGGAATCGGAAAAAAAATCATGGAAGCGATCGAACAATACGCGAAACAGCACGTCACAAAAGTGAAACTAAACGCTCAAACACACGCCGAACCGTTTTACAAACAACTCGGCTATGAAACGGTATCAGACGTCTTCCTTGACGCTGGTATTCCACATGTGACAATGGTCAAAACAATCAACATGCGATCATAACGGTCGCATGTTTTCTTTTTCACTTGGCATACTAAGGAAAGAAGCTACATACGAAAGGATATCGTTATGAACGAATTTGGACAAATCGCACTTGAGTTAGTCGTCGGCTATGTCTCCTTATTTATGATGGCGAAAATACTCGGACGAACACAAATTACGCAAATTACACCGTTTGACTTTATCTCCGCCCTCGTTCTCGGCGAGCTTGTCGGAAACGGGCTATACGATGCAAATGTCGGGCTTTCTAAAATATTGTTTGCGATCGCCATTTGGGGACTGCTTATTTACGCTACAGAAATGGTGACGCAAAAGAAAAAAGAATTTCGCGAACTGTTAGAAGGAAAACCGGTGATCGTCATTTCAAAAGGAAAAATTTTATATGACGCATTAAAACAAACGAAACTCGACTTAAATCAGCTCCAACATTTACTTCGCGCTCGCAACGTCTTTTCGATTCGCGAAGTGGAATACGCCATTTTAGAAACGGACGGGACGGTAAGCGTCATGAAAAAAGCGCCGTATGAACAACCGACGCGTCAAGACCAAAACATATCTGCATCTCAAGCGACATTGCCCGTCACCGTCATTATCGATGGAGAAGTCGTTTGGGACAATATACGAGAAAACGGTTGGGACGAACGATGGCTTCAAAAACATATTCGCCATGCGGGGTTTGAAAACTACAGCGACATTTTATACGCCGAATGGCAAGAAGGGAAAGGAATGCACGTGCAGGCATATTAACGTTTCTTCTCAGACGAACGATCTTTCGGGCGTTTTTTCTTTTCAGCGGGGCTTTCTTTTTTTTCATTCGTTGTGCGTTGTACGCTTGTTACGCGCGGAACGGTGAATGGATTCGAACGAATCGGCGGAATATGCACGTTCATCGCCTCCTTTATCATATTATTCGCCATCTAACGAAAAACTCCTTTTCTCTTATTGTATGTTTTGTTAACATAGACGTTGACGTTACATGAAGGAGTTTTTACGATGAACAAAGCGCAATATAAAGGCAAATTGTTTGACCTTCATACATTGCCAAGAGAAAAATACGAACTCGTTTACGAACAAAGTTTACGCAATAAATGGACGTGCCCGATGTGCGGTGGAATCGTTCGCTTGCATTTAGCGATTGAACATGCCCCGCACTTTTATCATGTTGCGAATCCGTGCATAAAAGAAGAACGACAACGAGGAAGCGCGGTTGCTATTCGACCGCACGAACCGTTTCAAGCGAAAGAAAAAAAACAGACGATCGTATGTGGCGTGTCGCTCGATGCGGATCAATATGAAGCTGTCCGCCACATCGAAGGGCCGCTTCTCGTCCTCGCCGGTGCGGGAAGCGGCAAAACGCGCACGTTAACGACGCGGGCTGCCGCAATGATTACAAATCATCATATAAAAGCTTCAAACATGATGATCGTCACCTTTACGACAAAAGCGGCAAAAGAACTAGCGGAACGATTGTATGCATACAACCTTGATGTCCTGCCGACAATCGGCACATTTCATAGCTTGTTTTATCGCATGTTGCAACATGCCGATCCGTTTCGCTGGCGGCATGAGCGGCTCATTCGCGATTGGCAAAAAGAGCGAATGATAAAAGAAATCGGGCGCGACATCGGCATCGACGAGCGCGATTTTCCGTACGATGAAGCGATGCAGCGCATCTCGTATTGGAAAAATACGCTCACCGCACGCGATGACATCGCGATTGAAAACGAATGGGACGAGCGCGTCGCACAGTTGTATGTGCAATATGAAGAAAAAAAACGGCAACACGACGTATTTGATTTTGATGACATGTTATATGCGTGTTATGACATGTTGCGAACGGATGAAAAACGACTGAAACAATATCACGAACGGTTTCATTATTTTCTTATCGATGAATTCCAAGACATTAACCACGTGCAATATGAAACGATGAAGTTGCTTGCGTCACATACGCACCATATATGCGCGGTTGGGGATGACGATCAAGCGATTTATGCGTTTCGCGGCTCGGATTCATCGTTTATTTATCAATTCCAACACGATTTTCCACATACAAAAATCGTGAAGTTGACGGAAAATTATCGTTCGCCACATCCGATCGTATCGCTTGCCAACAGCATTATTTCTAAAAGTCGTACGCGCATTCCGAAACAAATGAACGCCCAAACGGATAGCGCACATATGCCGACATGTTTCTTTCCGTACGATGAGGAAGAAGAAGCGACAATGATCGTATGCGACATACAAGAGCGAATGAAACGAGGGGCGAAACCGAGCGATATCGCCATTTTATGCCGAACGAACGCCGCATCGCGCGCCGTCTTTGAACGGCTCGCTCAACTTCGCCTCCCGGTGACGACGGACGGAGAATCATTTTACAACCGACGCATCGTGCGCTATTTATTAAGCTTTCTTCAATTAAGCATCGATCCGAACAACGAACAAGCGCTTGCCGATGTGGCGACGGTGTTGTTTTTAAAACAAACGGTCATGAACGACTTGAAGGCAATCTCGATTTTACAAGACTGTTCGCTCGTGGAGGCGCTCGCTAAACTCGATCGTATCGCACCGTTTCAACAACAAAAATTGCGCACGATCGTTCCGCTATTTGCGAAAGTGAAAGAAATGAAGCCGCTTGAGGCGATCGATTTCATTGAAAAAGAAATGGGGTTTGGCGACTTTTTAAAAAAGCGTGGCAACGAAGGAAATACGATAGAAAAAGGATCCGATGACGTACGCGATGTAAAAGTTGTCGCGCGCAAATTTAAAACGATTCCCGCGTTTCTTTCCCACGTCGCGCGCGCCAAAGCGTACGCCAACACGACATGCGATGACGGCATTCGACTTATGACGATTCATCGTTCGAAAGGGTTAGAGTTTCCGATCGTATATATCATCGGGGTAGTGGACGGACTATTGCCTCACGATTATGCGCTTGAGGCGTACCGAAACGGCGATGTCGCACCGCTTGAAGAAGAGCGCCGCCTTCTTTACGTCGCCGTCACGCGCGCCAAAGAGCGTCTCTTTATTTCCGTTCCGTCCATGCGCCGTTTAAAAAAAGCAAACGCCTCGCGCTTGCTTTCTTCTCAAATCGAGTAGGAGGAGGTGATTAACCTCCGTCCTCTCACACCACCGTACGTACGGTTCCGTATACGGCGGTTCAATCAAGATAAGTGACGCAAGAATTCGTAACGCTCTTGTAGACTTTTGAGCCCTTGGTCATTCCAGTAGGAGTTTCCAAGGGTTTTGTGTAAGATGGGGCTATTTGAAATACGCCAGTATCCTTTCCGACTATTCCCCCATTCATAGGCTTTCCACGAAGGAACTCCCAATTTGATCAAGTTTCGCACCCTCGTTTTTGCTGTTTTCCAATTCTTCCACAAGCACATGCGAAGTCTTCGACGAATCCATCCATCTAGTTTCCGAAAGATTGATTTCGTATCCGCCAGCGCAAAGTATCCACACCATCCTAATACATACTGATTCAGTTTCTGAATCCGATATTCCATGGGATATGGCATTCTCCTAGAGGTGATTTCTCGTACTTTCTTTTTCATTCGTTTCAGGCTTTCTTTTGCGATTCGAACGTTTGGTTCCTTTGCGTTGGTGAAGCTAAATCCAAGGAATTTTCGTTTCCATGGACGGTCTACTGCCGACTTTTTCTCATTCACTTTCAAGCGGAGTTTGCGTTCAATGAATCGTTGAACGCTTGCCATTGTTCGTTCTCCTGCTCTTTTTGATTTTACGTAAATGTTACAGTCATCTGCGTAACGAACGAATTTATGTCCTCTCTTTTCTAATTCTTTATCCAACTCGTCAAGAACGATGTTTGAAAGGAGCGGACTTAATGGACCACCTTGTGGTGTCCCTTTTTCTGTACTTGAAACCACTCCATGAATCATGACACCCGACTGCAGGTATTTGCGGATTAATTTCAATAACGGTTTATCGTGGATTCTTTTCGCCAATGTGTTCATGAGTCTGTCGTGGTTGACCTGATCAAAGAACTTTTCTAAATCCATGTCTACAACCCATCGGTATCCCTCTTTGATATATCCTTGTGCTTTCCTCACTGCATCATGGGCGCTTCGATTTGGGCGAAAGCCATAGCTATGTTCAGAAAACATGGGGTCATATATCTTCGACAATACTTGGGCAATTGCCTGTTGAATCAAACGGTCTGTCACGGTTGGGATACCTAGTAACCGAACACCGCCATCATGTTTCGGGATTTCGACTCTTCGGACAGGCATCGGTTCATAGGTACCTTTGAGAATCGCCTCTTTGATGGACTGCCAGTTTTCGACGATATGCGTTCGTAGGTTTTGTACGGGCATCATATCTACTCCGTGGCTTCCCTTATTCTGTTCTACTCGTTTCAATGCGAGAAGCATGTTCTCCCGTGACAGGATTTGATTCAAAAGCATCGTTCTTCTTCCTTCCGTAAATAGCTGATCTTCTTATGCCAGTCGTCACTCCACCCTCCAACAGATCCCCCACGGGATTCACCGTTTCCTTTCTCTTGGTAGGTTCTATGTTTTCTGTGTTCATCATGACGAACTGAATGCCAAGGGCTATTTTCTCTTGATTGTTCAGTCCTTCCGAATCGTTCTAGACCGATTCGTACTATGACCTCTGCTGACTTCTGATGGTTCAGCTACCTATCACTAAGTAGGTTATGAAGCGTACTTCACGTATCCATCAGACCTCCTCGGGTAAGAGTGCAATCTTTCCTTCCATCTATCTGCTTCATTTACTCTGTATCACCTTCGGCAGAAAGGACTTTGTTTTGTCATGCAAACTCATCCAATGATACCTAGCCTTGTATGAAGTTCGTGTTCCTCAGACCGGAAGTTTGCCGCTCGCTTCCTTCAGATTCCGCGTCACCACGGACACCCTTGCGTTAAGCTAACTGCTACTTCTGCCTTCGCAGTTCGGGACTTTCACCCTAGAGATTGCACCCATGCCGAGCGCACACGAAAGCGAAAAGCCTCGTCTAAGACTTTTCGCTTTTTCGTTATTTTTTATTTAACATGTTCGCGATCGTATTGAAGTCCATTTGTTTTCCGTTGTTGATAATCGATTGAACAATTTTATCTTCCAATTCTTTCGGCACGTTGCGATTCGCAATTTGCGCGACGCGTTTGACGATGCCGCGCACCGTTTTTTCGTCTTTAAAGTTTGCGTTTTGCAATGAATTGGCGAGCGCAAAAATATCTTGCATATTGACGCCCGTTTTCTTTTCAATATTTTTAAAAAAATGTTGATCCATCTTTCTCCGCCTCCTTCATTTTTCTTTTTCAGCATATGAAAAACAAAAAAAAAACGTTCCAAAGGTGTGACCCTTTGGAACGCCCCTTCTTAGTGAACGAACGCTGCACCAACGATAATCAATAAGATGAACAATACAACGATTAACACGAATGTTGAACCGTATCCGCCGCCGTAGCCGTAGCCACCGTAACCATATCCGCAATATCCGAAGCCCATGAGACTCCACCTCCTTCAACGTTGTCGCTTACATCATATGCTTAGAAATGAATTTGGTATGGGCGCTCCTACAAAAATTCCTCTCCCCGCTGTAACATGCGGGCGAACTGCTTTTCTTTTTTCGCAAAAAACGCTTCCGCATCGCTCATGTTTGCTTGAAACTGTTGAAATAGCATTTCATTTATTTTTTCAAGTTTGTTTAGCGTCATCTCCATCTCTTTTCCCCATGCATCAAACGCCTTCATAAACGCATCGTGTTTTTGATGTTTTGCCCGCGCATACGATTGCAGTTCTTTTTCCAATCGATCCATCGTTTTTCCCCCCTTGCTTTTTCATACGTAAAAAACGAAAACATGTGCTAGAATAAAAGACGAAATCAAAAGAAAGGACGTGTCATATGGAACGACTACAAGACGCACAACAATTTAAACAAGCGATCGCCTCAAGCACACCTGTTGTCGTTAAATTTTTTACAACATGGTGCCCAGATTGCGTACGAATGGATCAATTTATGGATGAAGTCATTGCCGCTTACCCGCAATTCACATGGTATGACATCAATCGCGACGATGTGCCAGACATTGCGGAAACATACAGCGTTATGGGCATTCCGAGCTTGCTTGTATTCCAAAACGGCGAAAAAATCGCCCACTTACATAGCGCCAATGCAAAAACACGCGAACAAGTCGAGGAGTTTCTTCAAACGATTAAAGGCTGACAAATGATGTCAGCCTCATGACATTTCATGATTCATTCTTTACCAAAGCAACGGGCTCTAGTTGGTATTTATTAATGCGAAAAACTCGGTCACACAAAATATCTATATACCCGTGGTGCTAGTTGAGCGCTAGCGCTCAACTAGCACCACGGGTTAAACAAATAATAAAATCTACATAGGAGGTAGAATAAATGATATTTCAAAGAATAATATTACCTTCAATAACATTGCTATTAGTGATCTGTCACATAACTATTCTCTATTTTTGGGTTTTTGATTGGAAAAAACTGATTACTAACTATGGTTTAATTATATGGATTGGTTCAACTTTTTTAGGCATTTTAATCTATATGACTTACCGAATTTTAAAATCGAATACGAAAATATTTGTAATTGCCAAGAAGGCAATACTTTTTTCTACTTTGATGGTAATTATTCTAGGTCTTATTGCTATAATCATTGAGTTAATCACAAGTTCCATGCCATAAAATGATGTTAGTCTAGATTATAGACACAACGAATAGAGAAATGTACAGTAAATCTATCAATGATGAGGGGTGTCTATAATGACAAGACGTTTTGATAAAGAATTCAAAATACATGCAGTAAAATTAGTGGTCGAGGAAGGAAAGGCGGTCGCTCAAACCGCAAGACAACTCGATATTTCGCCAAAAACTCTTCATAAATGGGTCGCAGATTATAAAAAAGATGATGAGCATAGCTTTGTGGGGAGTGGAAACCTCAAGCCGGAAGATCGTGAAAAGCGTGAACTTCAAAAACGCATTCGGGATCTGGAGGAGGAAAACGCGATCTTAAAAAAGGCCATGAGCATCTTCGCCAAAAACCACCTTTACCATACAGGAAAATTCGCATTTTTTGTCCCCTCTATTTTCTCTATGCACACCTACCTTAAATGATCAAGTACAACTTGTGGTGAAGAGCCTTTTAGAAATATTTTTTACAATATTTGGGTATGAAAAAACCCAGATGGAGAGGGGATCATGTATTTACCTAAAAAACAAAAATACCGCCCCTATGCCTATTCGCATGAGAGCGGTGTTTATCTTTCACATAAGAAACGGCTGCAGTTTTTGAATAAGCTGCTGCATTTGTTTCGCTTGTTGTTCGTACATTTGTTTCGCTTGTCTATCGTTCGTTTGTAAGGAGAACAGCTCGAAATCGGCTTCTGCTTTTTTCATTGATGCAAGCAATAGTTGCTTTTGTTGCGGCTCTGGTAGTTGCATGCGGTCGTCGTATAGATCGACGGTCAATTGGCCGTACGAATCGACTTGAGCTAAAAAGACGTTTTCACCGGCGACGCCCATTTGATCGAGTTGTTGCTTCAACCAGCCGCGACTTAAACGGGCGGTCGCGAGCGGCTCATCTAAAATTTCGCCGTCCATAATGACGGTTTGTGGCTCTTTTTCGCGCGGAACGTACGGTGCGACGTCCCCGATCGTTAGCGGCTGCTTATCGCGCTTTAGTAAAATGCTTAAATCGCCGTTTGCTTCAAGCGTCGCAAATTCCACGTCAGCAACGCGAAACACATCTTTTTTCCGCAACTGTTCAAGCAATTCGTCCGCCGTATATTTCTCTTTTTTCAAATTATCTTCTAAAATTTTTCCGTCTTTAATAAATACAGTTGAATTTCCTTCGACAAAATCGCGAAATTTTTTGCTTCGTAACGAAATGATCGAAATGACGACGGGGAAAAGCGACCAAATTAAAATGCTCGTAATCCCTTCCGTTAACCGAATATCTAAATCCATCGACATCGAGCCAGCGATATCCCCGATCGTAATGCCGACGATATATTCGAAAAACGACAGCTTTGACAACTGTTTTTTCCCTAACAATTTCGTAATAATAAACAGTCCGATTAAAATGCAAATGGAGCGAATCGCCACTTCTAACCATGCTGGCATATTTACATCCCCTTATATTGCGGCTCCTCGCGCTCAAGCGTCGATATTCGCCCTTTCAGCGCCGCAATCATTTGTTCCGTTTCAAGCATCGCTTCATGAAACGCCCGCTGCGCTTCTTCGTTTGTCGAAGTGAGCGCCAACTGTTGCAACGTCGCATGAATGGCCTTCATGTTCGCTAAACTTTGCTTTACTTGTGAACCAATCGTCATCTTCCTCTATCCTTTCGGTTTAAATAATAATGCGCCAATAAAACCGAACACGATCGCCGCTGAAATGCCGGCGCTCGTCACTTCAAACATGCCGGTTAACACCCCGACGATGCCATGCTTTTCCGCTTCTTGCATCGCCCCGTGCACGAGCGCATTCCCGAAGCTTGTAATCGGAATCGTTGCCCCTGCGCCTGCAAAATCAATAAGCGGCTCGTACAACCCAAATCCGTCTAAAATCGCTCCGGCAACAACGAGCGCGCTTAACGTATGCGCAGGCGTTAACTTAAACACATCAAACATTACTTGCCCGATGACGCAAATAAGCCCACCAACAACAAACGCCCAAAAAAACATCGCCATCATCCATGATCGCCTCCATATTCAATCGCCACCGCATGGGCGATGCACGGAATCGTCTCCCCTTGTTGAAACGTAAGCGGCGACAAAAGCGCACCTGTCGCAACAACAAGCATGCGCCGAATTTCCCCACGCTTCATTCGGCTAAGTAAATGCCCGTACACGACCGTCGCAGAACATCCTGCCCCGCTTCCGCCCGACAACACCGGCTGCCCTTCGCGGTAAATGATTAATCCGCAATCTTGATACCGTTCTTCTTCAAGTTCCATCCCATTTTTCCGCAATAAATCGAGCGAGACGGTGCGGCCGATGTTTCCTAAATCGCCTGTGACGATTAAGTCATAATGCGACGCATCGACTTGCATATCGCGCAAATGCGCCTCAATTGTATCAACAGCCGCTGGCGCCATCGCTCCCCCCATATTAAACGGATCGGTCAATCCCATATCGACGACGCGCCCGATCGTTGCGGACGTAATGCGAGGTCCATCACCTTCGCTGCCAACTAACGCCACACCAGCGCCCGTCACCGTCCATTGTGCCGTCGGTGGCTTTTGCCCTCCGTATTCGGTCGGATAGCGAAACTGTTTTTCAACCGCTGTATTATGGCTTGCCGCTCCTGTCAATATGTACTTCGCCCCGCCGTAATTGACGATAAACGCGCTTAGTGCAAGCGCCTCCATCGATGTTGAACATGCGCCAAATACGCCGAGATACGGGGTGCTAAGCGTGCGCGCCGCAAAGCTTGAAGGGGTCATTTGATTAATTAAATCGCCACAAATAATAAACTGCACTTGTTCCTTTTCGATGCGCGCTTTTTTCATCGCTTGAAAAAACGCTTCTTCAAACAACACTTTATGCGCTTTTTCATACGAATCTTCCCCAAGCCAAAGGTCTTCATGCAGCAAGTCAAAATCATCAGCAATGTTTCCGTTCGCCTCAAACGGTCCGCCGACTGTGGCGGTGGCGACAATGACGGGACGGTTTTCAAACACCCACGTGCGATGCCCTTTCATCATCCGAGACCACCCCATTTCACCGCGATCGTTTTAATGAGCGCCACGATGAACGCGGAAAACGTGCCGAACAAAATAACTGAACCGGCAAGTTTAAACATATTCCCGCCGACACCGAGCACAAATCCTTCCGTCCGATGCTCAATCGCAGCCGAAATGACAGCGTTGCCAAATCCGGTGACAGGCACCGCGCTTCCTGCCCCGGCAAACTGCGCCAATCGATCATATACGCCAAAACCGGTCAAAAGCATCGCTAAAAACACCATCGTTGCGACAGTCGGATTGCCGACAGTTTTTTCTGTGAAATCGAAAAAGTACATATAAAAATAAGAAATGGCTTGTCCGATGACGCAAATGAGCCCGCCGACAAAAAAGGCGCGCACGCAATTTTTCAACACCGGACGCTTCGTTTCGCGCGCTTGTTCAAACTGATGATATTGTTGTTGTACAGGCGTTAAATGTTTTCGTTTTTCGTTCGCCATCCTCTCACCTCGCTACGTTTGTTCTTCACTCAATTTTTGAATGACCGTCACTTCTTTTTCGATTTCTTTTTCACTTATATTTTTCGTATCTATTTTTTCTTTTAACGCTTTCGTTTTCCAAAAAATTTTTAAATCGTGCGATGCGATCACTTTTTCGCCAAATGCCTCGTTCAGCGCTTTGCTTACCTCTTTTTCAATTTGTTTCATGCGGAAGCGTTGCATATGCTTCACTTGATACGCAACAAGCAGCCGTCCGTTCGCTTCGACTGCAACCGCATCTTTTACATCGCGTCGTGCTTTCAACATCTCGACCGCTTTTTTTGCGTGCCGTTGGTCGCTTCGTTTCGCGCTTCCGTCATGGCTCACGTTTGTGATGTTTTCTTGTTGAAGCGACTGTTTTTGTTCTTTTTGTTCATGCGCACAACTCATAAGAAAAAACATACTCATAAGTACAAACCATTTTTTCATGGCGTTCACCTTTCTATTCATGTAACGAAAGGGCGTCCCGATTGGACACCCAAATGACTTACTGTTTATATTGTGGCTCTTCTTGTTCAATTTCTTGCACGCGCGGAGCAATTAAATCAACGATCGCTTGCGTTTGTTGTGCCGCTTGTTGATACAATTGTTTCGCCTTTTCATTTTCCGTTTGCAGAGCGAACGTTTCAAAACTTGCCTGGGCTGATTTTAGCCCCGCCAACGTTTGTTTTACAGAACTTGCGACAGTCATATGAAAACCTCCTTCGTTTTTTCATCACATAGCATGCGCGGATACGAAAAAGTTATACAAAAAAATAGCCCCTTAAAGGAGCTAACGTTTATCGCGAAATCCGTTCCCAAGCGATGGATTATTTAAAATGCCTGCCATGACTAAAATGCTTAAAAACGCATTCCATAATTGCTCATATTTTCCTAAATCAATATCGACGCCAAACGTTTGCAAGAAAAGCGGTATGAAAGCGCCGATCGCTAACCATAGCCCGTAGTTTTTAAAGCGCTCCATCTTTTTCCCCTCCCCGCTATTGCTTCAATTTTTTCCCGCATCCGCAACCGCCTGTTTTTTTCACAGGAGCAGGTGATGATGTGTATACTTTCGCTGTTTGTGTACCGCCAAGAACAACCGGTTTTTTCTTTTCCATAGCAAACCCTCCACAACATGTAAGATACAATAGCATATGAAAAAGATGGAGCGAGTGACTATGCCTTTTTCCTATTTCTTTTTTTCTGCAAATGAAAACGGCGTCGAAAGCGGCGGTTGCGCCCCTTGCTTTAACGCTTGTTGGCGTTTGACGGTATGCATAAACCACGAATCCGTCCCTTGTCCGAATAGCTGTTTCGTTAACTGTTCCAGCTGCTTTTTTAGCTCTTCATTTTCTTTTCTCAACCGCTTCATTTCTTCATAACGTTGTTCACTTAACGCTGCCAATTCTTTTAATAATACATTTTCCGCCCGCAAGACGTCTAACTCGTTTTGCATATGCCTCCTCCTCTCTACTACATAACAATTCAATGACGCGCCTATTTATGACAAAAAAATTCCGCACTTATCCCTGCACACTTACCTACCTTTCTCATACTATACAGTAGTCCCGATACATGCGACGGGAAAAACTGAAATTAGGAGGAACGAGGCATGACGCATCATAAAGAGCGTAAAGAAAAAGTGTGTATTAAAACACGCAAAGTGTATGACTGGGTTACTCGTCAAATCGATGTGCCGTTGCGTAGTTTTTCAAATGGGGATTTGGAAGCGATCTTTCCAGAAAGCAAATGTCCGCGCCATGGGCAAACGGTTTGTGACTTTTTCGCGTCTAACGGCTTAAGCGCTGGCGATTTCTCGATTCGCTGCTTCTTAACAGACGATGAAGGAAACCGCATCGATCAAACAGTAGATAACAATGCTCTCATTTGCCAAGAAATTTTGCAACCAAACGGCCGTCAACCGGTGCACGTTACGCTTCCATCCGGAGATACAGTCACATTGCAAAAAGTAAAAGCGCTTGTGAAAGGTCACGTCGTCGTGCAAGTCGTAAACGCAAACGGCCACGTCGTTTGTGAATCAAACCCAATTCCATTTGCGACAGCACAAACATTTATTTTATGCGCACCAGAAGGAACGACGCTCGACTGCCACATTTCATTTTTCGAATGTGACGCCAGCTTAATTTGCACTGACAACTTCTCACAGCTCGATGTATCGATTACATTATGTTTAGAAGTGCAAATGGAAGCCGACGTAAAACTTGAAGTCGAAGCACGCTACTGCCAACCGCGCGAAGAAATTTTAGAAGCAACACTTTGCCCAACAGACAAATTCCCACCGCAATGCCCAGAAGTATTCCCGGCACATTAATAAGTAAAGCAGGCTCACATATAGCCTGCTTTTTTATATGAACATATAGCTTATCATCGTATATATGCAAGCCATCCAAAAAGAATAAGAACGATAGCACGTATTTTTCATTTCTTCTGAAGATCTATTCCACATATATCCGCTACCATGTATATAAAAAAGAAAGCTTGTGGCGACCAGTCCGACAAGAAACGTCCATTCCATATATGGAACACCTGTTTTTTGGCTTGCTGCATATGGAACAAAAAACAAAAATAACATCGTCCCCAGCAAAGAAAGCCATCTCTGCATTCGATCACACCTTTATTTTGGTATATATGACACATTATAAAATAAAATGAATATTGAAACAACGGAAAGAGAAGGTGGATTGAAATGATAAGAAAAATATTGGTCGTATTTTTCATTTGCTCGATGTTTATCGTTCAACCGATTCATATCGCTCCAAATGGCTGGCAAGGATGTCCAGAATGTTTATAGGAGGAACATAATGAACAACCAACATATTCAACTCCAACAAAAAGTGA
The DNA here is from genome assembly GCF_050613275.1 of Anoxybacillus dikiliensis. Classification (GTDB taxonomy): domain Bacteria; phylum Bacillota; class Bacilli; order Bacillales; family Anoxybacillaceae; genus Anoxybacillus. The sequence continues at coordinate 665,373 of NZ_CP187112.1, read as the reverse complement.
TTCATTACCGCTCGGAAGTGGCAAAATATAAACAGCTATTGCAACTTGTCGAAACGGAGTTAAAGCGCGAGCAATTGCGCAATCAATATGTGCAAAAAAAACTTGAGCAACTAGACGAATATGAACAAACGATTGAACGGTTAAAACAACAACTTCTTTTTTACGAAGTGGCGCTTGAGGAAGAAAAACGGCGGAAAAAAGAAATAAAACAAGATGTTGTGCGCACCTATGCTTATTTCACGTACGCTGTCATGATGCCAGAACAAAAAGAGGAAGATGCGATAATTATCGGCGATCTCATCGTCGAAAATAGCGGCAATACACCGCTCAATGACCCGATCATTTGCCTTCGCCTCCGCCCTCCCGATCACGCCCAACTAAGTGGAAAATTTTCATTCCGCCAAATGCAAGAAGAAGGCGGCTGGACATTTGCGGTCGAAAATTGGCGTGAAAAAATGAAAGAAGGGGAATATTGGCTAAAACCAATTGATGAAACAACGCTTTTACCGAACGAACAACTGCGCTTTCCGTCATTTGAACTGCGCATCATCCAAACCGTTGTCGTTGAAGCATTCGTATATTTTCGCCAACTGAAACAAGGGGTATCATCTTCTAATTATATTGTTGTCAATAAATAAGCAGGCGTTCGCCCGCTTTTTTATTTGCTCCATTGTTGGACAACGATTTCGATGAGCGAAGCACCTCCCGCAATCGCTAATATCCACACAAACGGCATGACAATGTACGGGGCGAACATCACGCCAACGTACAACGCCGCTGCGCACCATATCCCTGTACACCAATGGCAACTGAACAGCTCCCCAATCCATTTTCTTATTCCTGTCCCTTTTATCACAATATACGTTTCCCCATCTTGTTCAAATTCTTCATGGAACGGGGCGCGCAAAAACGACGTAATACGGTCATATACAATTAAGCGCGTCAAGCGAAACGAAGCAATACATAAAAGAAAAAAGTGAAACGCATCCATCTTTCTCGCCTCCTCGCTCTACTGTATGTGAGATACGATGAAAAAATGTAGGCAAACCGCCCATTCCCCTTTTCCTTTCCGTACATATAATGCAATGAGATAGACGAAGAAAGGAGTGGAACGAATGTATCGCATTTTTTTCAGCAAAGACTTTTTAGCAAAAAGAAAACAATTAAACGACATATGCTCGACATTGCTCACTCTTCCTGAAGGAACAGAGCTGCACGTGCATACGAACAATCAAACGTATTATCACGCCCAGCTCGCTGCAGTAAACAAAATGACAAATGAAGTGACGCTCCACATCGACCGCTTTTACGAACACGGTGGTGAAACGATAACGATTCATTGCCGCAACATCGCAGCGATCGAGTTTCCTTCCGACGCTCTCGTCGCAGCTGCCGAACAGACGGCGATGGCAATCGGAACGACGAAAATAGACGACGAAGACGAATAAAGGAAGTGAACATATGAACGTCTTAATTATCGGCGCTGGCTATGTTGGACTAACGACAGCTGCAGTGCTTGCCAAACTTGGTCATACCGTCCATTGTGTAGATGAAAATGAACAAAAAATTGCCGCCTTAACACGTGGAGACGTTCCGATTTATGAACCCGGTTTAGCCGAGCTGCTCACCGACCATAAAAGTCGGCTTTTTTTTCATCGTGACGGACAAAAACATATACACGAAGCCGATGTCATATTTATTTGCGTCGGCACACCGCCCGACAACAACGGAAAACCGGACGTGTCACACGTCAACCGTGCCGTCGCTGCGCTTCTTCCTCATTTACACGACCAACAAACGCTCGTTATCAAAAGCACCGTTCCGATCGGCACGAACGAACGCATATACGAGCAGCTAACAAAAGAAGGAAAAAACGTACGCGTCGTCTCTAACCCCGAATTTTTACGGGAAGGGTCAGCCATTTTCGATTCCCTCTATCCCGACCGGATCGTCGTCGGTTTACGTGACGATGATGATCGTTCCCTTTCTGTTATGCAGACGTTATACGCACGTATTCATGCCCCATACGTCGTGACAAGTTTAAGCGGTGCGGAAATGATTAAATACGCCGCCAACGCCTTTTTAGCCACAAAAATTTCGTTCATAAACGAAATCGCCCGCCTTTGTGACGCATACGGCGTCGACGTTGTCGATGTCGCAAACGGCATCGGTCTTGATGGACGAATCGGCCCTCACTTTTTACAAGCCGGCATCGGATATGGCGGATCTTGTTTTCCGAAAGATGTCGCCGCCCTGCAACAAATGGCGTATGAAAAAGCGGTGCGCCCGTACATGATAGAAGCAACAAAAACGATTAACGACACGCAGCTTCATTGGTATATTCAAAAAATAAAGCGGACGTTAGGTACGCTTTCCGATAAACGTATAGCCGTCCTAGGCATCGCTTTTAAACCGAATACAGACGATATTCGCGAGTCGCCTGCCGTATCGCTCATCAAAGCATTGCACAACCTTGGCGCTCATGTCGTGGCGCACGACCCAAAAGCCGTCCTCCCAAACGGCATGAACGTGAAGCAAACAAAAACGATCGATGAAGCGCTCCAACAAGCAGATGCGGTCATCGTCGCGACCGATTGGGATGAGTATAAACAATTAAACTGGGAACAAGTGAAACAAACGATGAACGGAAACGTCGTCGTCGACGGGCGAAATAGCTTACCGCGCAACGATGTTATTCAAGCAGGACTGAACTATGTGGGGGTGGGACGCGGATGAACATACTTGTCACAGGGGCGGCTGGCTTTATCGGCTCGCACGTATGCGAAGCGCTGCTGCCGCATCATCACGTCATTGGCGTCGATTCGTTCATCGGTCCAACGCCAAAACAATGGAAACAAAAAACGATCGACACGTTAAACAAACACGACCATTTTACATGGATCGAAGGCGATCTTTTATCGTTGCCGCTCGTTGACATCATAAAACAAGTCGATGTCATTTATCATTTTGCTGGCATGCCGGGCGTGCGCACAAGCTGGGGAACATCGTTTGATTTGTACACGACAAACAACATATTAGCGACGCAACGGTTGCTTGAAGCATGCAAACAACATCGACCAAAACAGTTCATTTATACGTCCACATCGTCCGTTTACGGTGAAAAAGACGGGCGCGTCGCCGAACATATGACCCCGACCCCTCTTTCGCCATACGGCATTACGAAATTAGCTGGGGAACATTTATGCCGCGTATATCATTCGGAGTTTCATGTGCCGACGACCATTTTGCGCTACTTTACGGTGTACGGTCCGCGCCAACGGCCAGATATGGCCTTTCATCGCTTCATTCGCCATATGTTGTTCGATGAGCCGATCACTATTTTTGGCGATGGCACGCAAACGCGCGATTTTACGTACATTTCCGACTGTGTCAACGGCACGCTCGCTGTGCTTGGCAACGAAAAAGCGATCGGGGAAACGTTCAATATCGGCGGGAAAGAACGAGCTTCGCTAAACGACGTCATCGCTATGCTCGAAGAGATGATCGGAAAACGAGCGAACAAACGATATATGAATCAAGCGATCGGCGAGCCGAAACATACGTGGGCGGACATTTCAAAAGCCGAACGCCTGCTTTCATACAATCCAGCGACGCCATTGCAAGAAGGATTGCGTCATGAAGTCCAATACATTCGCTCGCTTTACGGGAGGTCATAATGCGCATCGCATTCATTTGTACAGAAAAGCTACCGTCCCCAGCGGTGAAAGGGGGAGCCATTCAACTGATGATTGATGGCATCGCCCCATTTCTTGCCGCTAAACATGATCTTACTATTTTTTCGATTACAGACCCATCGCTTCCCACATACGAACGGCGTCACGGCATCGAATACGTACGCGTGCCAAACGAACGGTACGAACACGATGTCGCAAACGAATTAAGCAAACGAACGTTTGACGTCGTTCATGTGTTTAACCGCCCAGCAAACGTTTTACAGTACAAACAAGTGGCTCACGCAAGCCGCTTCGTCACAAGCTTGCATAACGATATGTTTTCGCCGCTAAAAATGAAACGTGACGTAGCTGAACGCGTGCTGGCTGAAGTGGATCTCATCACAACCGTCAGCGCGTACATGAAGCGCACCGTCACGAACCGATACGATGTGCCGGACGATCTCGTTCAAGTCGTCTACTCTGGTGTTGACATTACACCGTACACACCGCCATGGACGGAGGAAGGAAAACAAGTGCGCGCCGACATGCGCCAACGCTTTCGTTTGGAAGGAGATGACGTCATTTTATTTATCGGCCGATTAAGTCGAGCAAAAGGGGTGCACGTGTTAATAGAAAGCATGAATGACGTGCTAGCCTATCATCCGCGTGCGAAACTCGTCATCGTCGGAGGAAAATGGTTTAGCGACAACCGCCCGAACGGTTACGTGCACTTCCTGCACAAGCTCGCTCACCCTTACAAAGATCGCATTTTATTTACAAACTATATCCCTTCCGAACACATCCCGCGCATATTGACGATGGGCGATTTGTTCGTCTGTAGTTCGCAATGGCACGAGCCGCTCGCTCGCGTCCATTACGAAGCGATGGCTGCTGGCGTGCCGATCATTACGACAAATCGCGGGGGAAATGGTGAAGTCATTGAGCAGGACGTCAACGGAATCGTCATTGACGACTACTCATCACCGAAAGCGTTCGCCAACGCGATTAACGAATTGCTTTGCAATAAAGAAAAAGCGCTCGCACTTGCTCGCGAAGGACGAAAACGGGCAGAAACGACGTTTTCATTCGCAAACACAGCCGAGCAGCTTGAACGTTTGTACGTTACGATTTGCCAATAAGCGATACGGATACGATATGTTCTAGCGGGATCGTAATCGTCTTTTCCTCCCCGCTGAATGTAAAAAACACTTTTTTACTATCACATTTTTGAATGATCCCTTCATACGTTCGATTTTTCGTTTTTAATTCGCACGTCACCGGCCGAAGCTCATTTGGCAGCGTCGCTAAAAACTCAATGCGCTCGATCGTATCCATGTCGCGAAAGTTCGCAAACGATGGCGGTGGATACGACGGCTTTTCTTTTTTTGTCCGAAACGTCTGTTGCATATAGCACGTTTTCGGCCCTAAATTCGGCTGAACGATATACAACAACGGTGCATTTTCCACATGCTTTTTCATTCCCACACCCCTCCTTTTTACGACTACTATATGCGCAAAAAGAAACGGGCATGCCATCATACGTAAAAAGCTGTTTGGCATCGACCAAACAGCTTTTTCATTACCGCGCTAAAATATGATAACCTGAGTCGACGTGAATCGTTTCGCCTGTGACGCCGCGCGATAAGTCGCTAAATAAAAATAGAGCAGTATCGCCTACTTCTTCTTGTGTCGTTGTACGGCGTAACGGTGCGCGTTCTTCAATTTCTTTTAAAATCGAGTTAAAGTCGCCGACGCCTTTGGCAGATAATGTGCGAATCGGACCGGCGGAAATGGCGTTGACGCGAATGCCGTATTTGCCTAAGTCGTTTGCTAAATATTTGACGCTCGCTTCCAGCGACGCTTTCGCTACACCCATGACGTTATAGTTTTGTACGACGCGCTCGCCTCCTAAATACGTTAACGTGACGATGCTTCCGCCTTCCGCCATTAACTCTTTCGCCGCTTTCGCCACAGCTGTTAATGAATATGCGCTAATGTTGTGCGCCAGCAAAAATCCTTCGCGATCCACGTTCATATATTCGCCTTCTAAATGCTCTTTATTCGCAAACGCGATACAATGCGCAACGCCGTGAATGACGCCTACTTGTTCTTTTATTTGCGCAAAGCACGCTTCAATTTCTTCATCTTTCGTCACATCGCACGGTAACACAAGAGCTGTGTCATCTTCTAACGTCGCGACTAATTTTTTCACTTCATTTTCAAAACGCTCGCCTGCATATGTAAAAATTAATCGCGCCCCGGCTGCATGAAGCGCACGCGCAATGCCCCAAGCGATGCTTCGTTTATTTGCGACACCCATGACGACATACGTTTTCCCATGTAACGATAATTGCATATTCGTTCATCCCCTTAAATTATGATTTGTTATTAGAACCTAGTATTAATATGATTATAACAAAAAATTCCCTACTTTCAAATAGGGAATTTATAATAAATAGTCCATAAACATTGTCGCTAAGCCAAAATAAATAAGAATGCTAATTAAATCGTTAATCGTCGTAATAAACGGACCAGAAGCAACGGCCGGGTCGATGCGCAGCTTATGCATCGCAAGCGGAATGAGCGCACCCGCAACGGTCGCTACTGTTAATGTCGCAAACAACGCCAATCCGACGAGCACCCCTAAAAAAAACTGCTGCTTCCATACGTACACGACAATTGTAATGACGATGCCGCAAGACAAGCCGATCAAAAGCCCCGTTAACGCCTCGCGCGCAAGCATACGCCATTTTCCTTCTTTTTTTAAATCCCCCATCGCCAACCGACGCACCGCTACCGCCAATGATTGCGTCCCTGTATTTCCAGACATTCCTGCAATAAGCGGAATAAATACAGCTAAAATGGCAACTTTTTGCAATGTGTCTTCAAAACGGCTAATTAAATTGGCCGTCATCATCCCTAAAAACAATAAAATAATGAGCCATGGCAGACGCTTTTTCGCCGCTTCGAACGGGGTGTATTGAATATCGACATCAGGAACCCCTGCCAATTTCGAATAGTCGTCTGTCGCTTCTTCAGAGATGACGTCGACAATGTCGTCCACGGTAATAATCCCAAGCAAATGATTGTTCGCATCGACAACAGGAAGCGCTAAAAAATCGTAGTTTTGCATTTTGCGCGCCACATCTTCTTGGTCTTCATCAACGAGCACAGACACGACTTGATCGTTCATAACATCATAAATCATCGCATCATCATCCGATGTCAGCAATTCCCGGAGCGACAATACCCCAACGAGCTGCCGTTGTTCGTTAACGACGTACAAATAATAAATCGTTTCCGCATGCGCCGCTTCTCTTTTTAAAATTTGCATCGCCGAACGTACCGTTTGATTCGCATGAATGGCGATATATTCCGTTGTCATAATGCTTCCGGCCGTATATTCTTTATAATGAAGTAGCCCTTGAATATCTTTGGCCGCTTCATCATCCATAATCGTTAAATAATTCGCTACTTCGTTTTTATCTAATTCATTCAATACGTCCGCCGCATTGTCGGCATACATGTGCGCAAGCATTTGCGCGACAAACAACGGATCCATTTCCGATAAATAAACTTTATACTCGTCTTCTTCCACGTCGAGATGGTCAAAAATTTCCGCCATTTCTGCTGGCGACAAATATTCGTACATGCGCTTTCTCACTTCGGGACTTTGTTCAACGTAAAACTTCGCCCGATCGTACGGATGCAATTTCAAAAAATGCTGACGGAACAATTCCATTTGTTCGTCATACAACGCTTGTACAATATGCTCCATCCTTTTCCGCCTCCTCTCGACAAAAATCGCTTTTTTTATTATGCGCGAATCTTTGCCAACTTGCAAGCGACAATGTAAAATGATAGTGCATCATCAAACAGGGGGAACTGTAATGGAAAATGAAAAAACCGTTCAATCAAAAATAGATTATCATTTACTATTTATTTTATTTTTAATCGCAATCGTGAGCGCCATCGCCATTGAAAGTGCGCGCGAGACGCTCCCTGCTAAACTTCAACATATTAACTTTGCGCAAAAACAGCTCATGTGGTACGGCGTCGGTGCCGTCGTCATTGCGGTGACGATGCTTGTCGATTATGACCGTCTGTTTAAAATCGCTTGGTATTTATATGGTTTTGGGATGATTCTTTTGCTTGGATTAGAATTAAACGTTCCGGGTACATTAACGATTAAAGGGGCAACGAGCTGGTACAGCCTTCCGGGCGGAAACTTCCAACCTTCTGAGCTGATGAAAATTTTTATGATTATCGTCATTAGCCGCATTATCGTCAACCATCGGGAAAAATATCATGACCCAACGGTGCAAGACGACTTGAAATTACTTGGGAAAATCGCGCTGTCGCTACTGCCGCCGCTATTTTTGCTTGCCCGTCAGCCAGATATGGGCATGTCGATGGTGTTTATGGCGATTGCCGGCTCGCTCATTCTTGTTTCAGGTATTCGCTTGCGCATCATCGCAGCGATTGTCGGTCTCGCTGTCCTTGGAGCGACTGCGTTTATCGTGGCGTTTTTATATTTTCCAGATGTGTTAAAAATCAAGCAATATCAATTAAACCGTTTTTACGGTTGGCTGAATCCGTATGAATATGCGAGCGAACAAGGATTTCAGCTCATAAAATCGCTTCTTGCGATCGGCTCAGGGGAATTATACGGAAAAGGGTATAAAAATTTAGACGTCTATTTGCCAGAGTCGCATACCGATTTTATTTTTAGCATTATCGGAGAGCAATTTGGCTTTATCGGGGCAAGCATCGTCGTTTCGCTCTTTTTCTTATTAATTTACCGCATGATTCAAATTGCGTTAGAGTGCCACGATCCGTTTGGCAGCTATTTATGCGCGGGCGTCATCGGCATGATTACGTTCCAAGTATTCCAAAACGTCGGCATGACGATCGGGTTGCTGCCAATTACCGGCCTTCCGCTTCCGTTCGTCAGCTACGGTGGAAGCTCGCTCGCAACATACATGCTTGCGGTTGGGCTCGTCCTAAACGTCCGTTCTCGCACACAAAAATTTATGTTTTCTGCAGAACAATAGGAGAGGTTTAGACTTTGTCACCTCCCCTATTGTTTTTCACATCTCGTCTCCTCTCACATATAAGACGACGTACTACCATAATTATGGTAAATAATCCCTATTGAAATAATTTTTACTTACATGTTATAATTATTCTTGATTTATAAAATTTTCTTTCAGAAAAAAAGGAGGTTTCTATATGAGAAATATTTTCATCTCAACTCTCTCTGTTTTGCTTTTCTTTTTCATTCTTCCTCTTTCTACTACTTTAGCCCATAACAATATAAGTGAGCAAGAGAAAAATAAAGTTGTTCAAGAAGCTTTAAAAGTTATTGAAAAAAGATACAACTCTCTTATTTCTCAACAACAAGAAGAAAGTGAAATACTTCAACTGAAAAACACTAATTCGCAATTAAGATTAGAAAATATTATAACGAGAGATAAAAATTATATAAACGAACTAGGTGCATCCTACAAGAAAATAGAAATTTTAAACGTAGATGATATACAAATAGATAAAATGAATGACACAATCAAATTGAGCTTACGTGTGGAGGTAGCTAAATACTACCAGTACAAAAATAAAAAACAGATGGAGGAACATCCATGGCTAGAGACAAGAACACATGAGTTTGTTTTCTCTTTTAACGAAAACAAAAGAAACGATTCATATTTACTAGTTGACTACAAATTTGAGGATGAAATGGACTACTCCGATGAACAATCTCCAAATCTCAACTTACCTACAATCGAAGAGATGGCTAAACAGCACACTGTTGCTGTTAAAACAACTAACGATATAAGTATAATGTCCACGCAACATTTGTACAATCGATCAGGAGCTAAATCATATGCATACAATTGGTATAACAAAAATAACCCTGACTTTAGAGTCTTTGCAAACAACTGCACAAATTTTGTTTCACAAGCAATTAACCGTGGTGGTGGGGTAAATATGGATTGGTGGGGTGATTTGCGTTGGTGGTATCAAGGTACTCAAAACACTACAAGTTGGTCTGTTGCTCATGACTATGTATATTATGCAAGAAGGAACGATGATGCTGGTGGATTAGGTGCTTATTATATAAGTAATGTAAAAGATTTGAAAATAGGTAGTCTTGTTGGATATGACTTTGACAACGATGGTTATTTCGATCACCTTTCTATTGTAGTGAATTATGATAGCAACGGAGAACCTTTGACTGCTCAACATACTCCAAGTGACTATAACCGCCCTTGGAAATCAGTCAATCCGTCAGCAAAACATTACTTTATTCAAACAAATGATTACTGGTATTCAAATTAAACAAATTTAAAGCGGGGAAAAAACATTGAAAAAATATATGTTGTTGTTCACGTTGTTAGCTTTCTTTATAGGATGTAGTCATAAAGACATCCCAATGTACAATGGATTTCCAATTCCTGAAGGAGCAAAAGTTATAAAAATAGATAGCGATAAAAGTAAGGTACATCCTGTCTTTATCGAACAAGCTATGTTCCAATTAAAAGAGCCTATGTCACCTGACTTAATACCGTCTCATCCTTTCTATCAGATAATTGTGAATGAGGGTTGGAAAGATGAAGAAGCGATAAAGAAGATTGGTGAAAATCGTTATATGTTTAGTAAGGATGATCGACTTATTCAAGTAAGTATTTATAACGACAAAATGACAATTACGGAATATGATCCAAAAATCTTTTGGCAAAAAAATGAGTAGTCCCCAGCGCGTATTGCCCTGGGGATTTGTTGTACATAATGAATAGTAAAAAAGGGAAGATCAATAGATGATATACGACATTATCGGAGATATTCACGGCTGTTTTCACGAATTCATGTTATTAACAAAAAAGCTTGGCTACGTTTTGGAAAACGATATCCCCATTCATCCGAACGGACGAAAGCTTGCGTTCGTCGGCGATTTAGCCGATCGCGGTCCGCAGTCATTACGAGTGATTGACACCGTCATTGCGCTCGTTCAACAAAATAAAGCGGTGTACGTTCCGGGCAACCACTGCGACAAGCTATATCGTTTTTTTCTCGGTCGAAACGTACAAATTACGCACGGGCTTGAAACGACGGTAGCGGAGTGGGAACAAGCAGATGAGAAAACGAAAGAGCGCCTTCGTACGCAGTTTATGACACTGTACGAACAAGCGCCCCTTTATGCCGTCTTAGATGGTGGAAAACTAATCGTTGCCCATGCTGGCATTCGCGCAGATTACATCGGAAAATTCCATCAAAAAGTAAAAACGTTCGTTTTATACGGCGACATTACAGGCGAAAAACATTCAGACGGCTCCCCCGTTCGACGCGATTGGGCAAAACATTACCGCGGCGACGCGCTTATCGTATATGGGCATACACCTGTGAAAAAACCGCGCTGGCTCAACAACACCGTCAACATCGACACCGGCTGCGTATTCGGCGGACAGCTAACAGCGCTTCGCTATCCAGAAATGGAAACGGTCTCTGTTTCATCGACGATGCCATATGTCGCTGAAAAATTTCGTTCATTTGACTAAAGCAAGCTCGCCATATCGTCTGGAAGCGGCGTGTGAAACGTCATTGTCTTTTCAAGAAAAGGATGAACAAACGTCAGCTCACAACTATGCAACGCTTGGCGATCGATTTTGGCGCGCGAACCGCCATATAAATCATCGCCAACGAGCGGATGGCCAATGTACGAAAAATGGACGCGAATTTGATGCGTCCGCCCCGTTTCTAATTGAATCGACACGTGCGTCATATCGTTTTTATATTGCAATACTTCATAATGCGTCACCGCACGCTGACCATCCGCTCGCACTTGCCGCTCGATGATGCTATCCCCTTTTCGTCCAATCGGCGCATCAATCGTTCCAACGAGCGGGGTGACATACCCGTGGCAAACGGCTTCGTAGCGCCGTTTCACTTTTCCTTTTTTTTGTTGTTCACTTAGTAAATGATGCACATGGCGATGCTTCGCCACAAGCACAAGCCCTGATGTGTCGCGATCAAGCCTTGTGACGATATGGACGGTCGTTTGTAACTGTTGCTTTTCGTAATGAAACAATAGCGCATTCGCAATCGTTCCATGCGGATGTTCACGCGACGGAATCGTCGACATATGCGGCGGCTTGTCGATGACGATGACGTAATCGTCTTCATACACAATTGAAAGCGGAATCGGCTCTGGAAGCATGTCGGCGCTTCTTTTCTCGGGCGGAAACGATACGCACACTTCATCCCCCTCTTTTAGCACGTAGCGAACGGTGACGCGCTGACCGTTTACTTCAATATTTCCCCCTTTAAACTTAATGTCTGTCAACGCTGTTTTCGAAATATGCTTTTCTTTTAAAAATTCCCTTACAGCCATTCCATCTTGTTGCTTTGTCACAATCCAACGAAGTTGAAACATACGAATCCCTTTCTACTGATTGAACTACCACTAGGCTAAAGCCATAGTGGATTCCTACGAACACCGAAAGTTTTTTCGGTTATTTAGTAGGCGATCCCCACAGTTCCTGCGGTTAAGAAGCCTAATCGCTTCGTTTTTAATATTGATACTTGCGTTCACATCTCGGTCGTGATGAGTATGGCACACAGGACATTCCCATTCACGCAAAGCAAGATGTTTCACATCTTTGTTTTGATAGCCACAGCACGAACAAAGCTGGCTAGATGGAAAGTTTTTTGCTACGGTTACGATCTGTTTCCCATACCATCTAGCTTTGTATTCAATCATGGCTTTAAACATTGACCAAGATACCTCTTGAATCGCTTTTGCAAGGTTATGATTTTTTAGCATATGGCTTACAGACAAATCTTCCATCCCGATGATGTCGTGGTTTTTGACAATCTCGGTGGAAATTTTGTGCAAGTAATCATGTCGTGCATTTGTTATTTTTTCGTGCAATCGTGCAACTTTTATTCGTTGCTTATTCCAATTCGAGCCACCTTTTTTTCGTCTGGAAAGAATACGTTGTGCTTTTGCTAGCTGTTCTTCTAGCTTACGAAGCCATTTCGGGTTGGCGTACTTTGTTCCATCAGAAAGAACGGCGGATTCCTTCAACCCAACATCGATGCCAACGGCTGAACCCGTTTTAGGCAACGCTTGCACGTCAGTTTCAACCAAAATGGACACAAAGTATTTCCCGCTCGGATTTCGTCTAATCGTAGCAGACAAGATACGCCCTTCTACTTCACGACTTTTTGCAAAACGAACAAGGCCAAGTTTAGGTAGCTTGATGTGTTGATCTAGCACAGCAATATTTCCATTTGTGTATCTAGTCGTATAGGATTGTACAGGATTCTTTTTAGACTTGAAACGCGGCTTGTCGTTTTGCTTCTTAAAGAAACGAGAATAAGCATCATCCAGATGCTTGAGTGAAGATTGAAGTGCGATACTATCCACTTCTTTTAACCAAGTGAATTGTTTCTTTAATTGCGTCAATTGAGAAGAACAAGCGTTGTAAGTTAATCCTTTACCTGTTTCTTGATAGGTTTCATTCCATTTTGCTAAAAAGTGGTTAAACACAAATCGACTACAACCAAAAGTTTTAGCAATCAGGATTTCTTGTTCTTTATTTGGATAGATGCGAAATTTATATGCTTTGTTGACCAGCATTGACTTCACCTCCTTTAGGTATATGTTTATTATACATCTAGTGTATTATAGTTTTGCAGGTGCAGTTTATGAACTGATCCGTAAAGGCTTGAAAAAGCAATGAAATACATCCATACATTGAAACACAAGGCGACTAGGGCTTACATCCCCTAGCCTAAAGACATAGGGGTTTTACGCCCAATCATATAAATGATTCGCGCACGCGCTTCCAAAACGGAAACGGACGAAAGCGAGCGAAACGAATTTTTTCATCGGCGACGCGGCATTGAATCGATTTGACATCTTTATGCAATAACGATAAATGGTCGATCGTAATTTGAAAATCGACGTTGTTGACCGGCTTTAACATGCACGTATGATGCGCGGGCAAAATAAGCGGCGAACCGATCGTACGAAAGACGCGATTGTTAATGGACGCCATTTCCGCCACTTGAATCGCCTCTAACGACGGATGTAAAATGGCGCCCCCAAGCGCTTTATTGTATGCCGTGCTTCCCGACGGCGTCGAAATACATAACCCATCTCCGCGGAACGTTTCAAATAAATCGCCGCGAATTTCGACGTCCATCACAAGCGTGCCGCTCACGCTTTTAACCGTACATTCATTCAGCGCTAAATATTTTGCCTCGCGCCCGCCACCGACATATCGAATCGTTACTTCTAAAAGCGGATATTCAACGACTTGATATGGCGTTTTTGCAATCGCAATGACGAGCTTTTCAATTTCATCCGGCACCCAATCGGCATAAAATCCTAAATGTCCTGTATGCACGCCGACAAACGCTGTCTGTTCCAGTCGACTTCGATAACGATGAAACGCATACAATAACGTCCCATCTCCCCCGACAGAAATGACGATATCTGGCTCATCTTCATCATACGTGAAACGAAAATCCGTTAAATATGTACGAATTTTATACATACATTCGTTTGATATCGCATCCCCTTTTGATATGACCGCAAATTTCACGCGCCATCACTCCTCGTTATCTTTTAACTCTTGTTTGCGCGAAAACGCCGCTTGCGCCTCTTGAATTTCAAAACGAATTTTCGACATTTCTTCATCTAACAAATACGCGGCTTCCGCTGCCCGCTGCAATCGTTGTTTAATATCTTCCGGAAATTTGCCGCTATACTTATAGTTTAACGAATGTTCAATCGTCGCCCAAAAATTCATCGCAAGCGTTCGAATTTGAATTTCCACTAAAATGTTTTTCTCTCCATAAATCATTTGCACCGGATAACGAATAACGACATGATACGAACGATAGCCGCTCTCTTTTTTTTGCGTAATATAATCCCGCTCTTCAACAATTGTAAAATCGTTTCGTTGCCGAAGCAGGTGAACGACCGTTTTAATGTCATCAACAAATTGACACATCATGCGCAAGCCAGCAATATCTTGCATTTGTTGTTCGAGTTGATCGAGCGGAATATTTTTCTTTTGCGCTTTATCTAAAATGCTCGCAATCGGTTTCACTCTTCCTGTCACAAATTCAATGGGAGAATGTACGCCTTGCATTTCAAATTGAGCGCGCATCCCTTTTAGCTTGACTTTCAGCTCTTCGACCGCCTGTTTGTACGGGGCTAAAAAAAATTCCCAATGCTTCTCCACAAAACCACCTACTTATGCGAAAAATGCCGTTACCGCCTGTTCCATTTTTTCACCGTAGTTTGCATTCTCTTTAATATTGTCAATTAAGTATGCCACTTCTTCATGAATGCCTTCTAATTCGATCGTCGCATCACGCCCAACGAGAAAGATCGGCTCGTTTGTCGCGAGCACTTCTTTTAACGCTTCCCACACCGCTTTTGGCATGACGACATAAGCGAACGCTTCTTCTGCCTCTAATATGTATACGAACGCACACGCATCGGAATCGACAAGCATATGCCGTTTTGGTTTCAACCCTTGAAGCGATTCGTCACACGACATAACCCATCCGTTTTCTTTTTTCTCTGCTGAATGTACATATATTTTCATGTTCTTTCCTCCGTCATCCATGATGTCCGCCTTTATTTTACCACATTTCGCCTACCGATGTTCACTAGTTGCACTTTTTCATGGATATGTCGATAATAAAAGTAGAATGACGTAAGGAGAAGAACAAATGAGGCACGAATTAGAAATTGAATTTAAAAATATGTTGACGGCTGACGAGTTTGCTCGTTTAACGACGGCGTTTGCGGTGCGCGATGATGAATGGAACGTGCAACAAAATTATTATTTTGACACCCCAGACTTTCAATTAAAACGACAAAAAAGCGCATTGCGCATTCGCATGAAAAACGACACATATACATTAACATTAAAACAACCATATGAAGACGGACTGTTAGAAACGCACGAACGATTAACAAAACAAACAGCTAACGCGCTCATTTCAGGCACGCAACGACTTGAAGGCGAGATGGCGCGCACGCTGCAATTGCTTCATATTGACCCGACAGCTGTCGTTTGCTTCGGGGCGCTGACGACACGCCGCGTCGAACGCCCGTATAAAAACGGCACGCTCGTTTTTGACTTTAGCGAATATATGAACGTGTCGGACTATGAAGTCGAATACGAAGCAACAGATCGAACAGAAGGCGAAAACACGTTTGCGGAGCTATTGCAGTCGTTTCATATTCCAAGACGACAAACGAAAAATAAAATTGAACGATTTTACGAAGCAAAATACGAAACGGAGCGATCGTCATGAACGTGCAACAAATGAAATTGCTTTTAGAGCTACAAGCGTTGCAACATTTACAAGGAAAAAAAGAAGCGCCAGCGACATCGTTTCACGATCTTTTTCGCGAGCTGTTAGCAACCGAAACAGAGGAAGAAACAGAAACGATACGCCCATCCCTTCCACTCATGACAACGGAAGAAACGCATGCGCCAACATATGAAAAAGTAAGCGCATCAGGTCATCAAAACAGCATACAGCAATGGATTGACGAAGCTGCTACAAAATATGATGTCGATCGGAAGCTCATTTATGCGGTCATTCGTCACGAATCAAACTTTAACCCAGAAGCAAAAAGTCGCGCAGGGGCGATGGGGCTTATGCAGTTAATGCCGAGCACGGCGCGCATGCTAGGGGTGCAAGACGCATTCGATCCGAAACAAAACATTGAAGGCGGGACAAAATATTTACGCCAACTTCTCGATCGTTATGACGGGAATATGGCGCTTGCGCTCGCGGCCTATAACGCAGGGCCTGGAAATGTCGATAAGTACGGAGGCATTCCACCTTTTCGTGAAACGATGAGCTACGTCAAAAAAGTGATGCAAACGTACTATGCTACGAGTCGCATCGTTTGAGATTCAACAAAGTCGTTGTTACAATATTGATATATTTCGGCAAAGGAGTTTTCTGTATGTTTCAATCCCCTTATGAAGCGCTTGGAGGCGAACAAGTTGTCGCAAAGCTCGTCGATGCCTTTTATGAACGAGTGGCGAAACATCCTGACTTAGCGCCTATTTTTCCGAAAGACTTAACAGAAACAGCGCGAAAACAAAAACAATTTTTAACGCAATATTTAGGCGGCCCTCCGCTATATACAGCCGAACATGGACATCCGATGTTGCGCGCTCGCCATTTGCCGTTTCCGATTACGCCAACGCGCGCGAAAGCGTGGCTTGCTTGCATGCATGAAGCGATGGATGCAATCGGACTAAATGGACCGGTACGTGATGAATTGTATCAACGGCTTATTTTAACTGCCCAACATATGATTAACACCCCAGAGGATGAGCGAAAGGAGCATGAAGGTGAATGAAAAACGAATCGATAAGCAAGAAGGAACGACAAAACGGCTAGAAATTTACTTATTTGTCGATCCTCTTTGTCCGGACTGTTGGGCGCTCGAACCTGTTTTAAAAAAGCTTTGGATGGAATATGGGCAATATTTTACGTTGCGCCACGTCTTAACAGGGCAACTCGATCGGCTCAACGGCGTGGCGTATAAACGAATTGATCGGCATGCGACGCGCACAGGCATCGCATGTGATGATCGGGTGCTACTTGAAGCACCTCTACCTATTCCGTATGTCGCCTCGCTCGCCGTTAAAGCAGCAGAATTGCAAGGACGGCAAGCAAGCATCCGTTTTTTACGTCAACTTCAAGAAATTGTATTTATCCAAGAAAAAACAATGACAGACACGAGCACGCTCATCCAATGCGCCATCGATGCCGGTTTAGACGTACAAGAATTTATAAACGATTTATCTTCACCGATCGCTGTCAAAGCGTTTCAATGCGATTTAAAAATTAGTGCGGAAATGGATGTTCGCGACGTCCCTACGCTCGTCTTTTTCAATGAAAATATTGAAGAAGAAGGGATTAAAATTTCAGGCTGTTATCCGTACGACGTATATGTCGATGTAATCCGTGAAATGCTTGGATTTCATCCCCAACCATCCCCGCTTCCACCAATTGAGCAGTTTTTACATCACGCTCAGTTCGTGACAATCGATGACATTGCGATGGTGTATAACATTCCGCGCTGCAAAGCGGAGTGTGAATTAAAAAAGCTACGTTTAAAACAAAAAGTGGAACAAATTGGCTCGTTTTGGCGCTGGATTGACAAAGAAAAAAGACTCGGCTAACACCGAGTCTTTTTTCTTTGTCATAAAGACAACAAAGGGGATGGGAGAAATTTTTCACGGTCAAACAAAGGGGTATAAGTTTGTTTGATTGTGATTCACTTCACGTTTATATATTAACAAACTCCGCTATGTCTTGACAAGTGTTTTATTCATTTGTCACATATTTGTCATATTTCTTTTTCACCTCCTCTATTATAAATAGAGAAGAAGGAGGGATTCGATGGTTATTGTATATATCGTCTGGATCGTCGTTGCGCTCATTATTCACTTTTTTGCATTAATGCGGTTATTTCCGTTGTTCATATCGATTCCGTTTCTATTCCTTTCTTTCTTTTCTTTTTTTACTTATCTCAACAACCGCCACCGCTTTCGTGGATTTCGTTAATAAATAAAAGGCGACCGGATTGTCGCCTTTTATAATAGTTGCTCAAGTTGTTTCAGCTTTTGTTCGAACACTTGGCACGCTTGTTCAATTGGCTCTGGAGATGTCATATCGACACCTGCTTTTTTCAACACTTCAATCGGATAATCGGAGCTTCCAGCTTTTAAAAACTCAATGTATCGCTCGACAGCTGGCGTGCCTTCTTCTAAAATTTGTTTGCTTAACGCTGTTGCAGCGCTAAACCCTGTCGCATATTGATATACATAATAGTTATAATAAAAATGCGGAATGCGCGCCCATTCTAAGCCGATTTCTTCATCGATGACGATGCCGTCTCCAAAATATGTTTTATTTAAGTCGTAATATTTTTCCGTTAACGTTTGTGCGGTGAGCGCCTCGCCGTTTTGCGCCATTTGATGAATCATATGTTCAAACTCCGCAAACATCGTTTGACGGAACACCGTACCACGGAACGTTTCTAAATAATGATTTAATAAATATAACTTTTTCTTCTCATCATCGATCGTCTGTAATAAATAATCGTTGAGTAGCGCCTCGTTGCACGTCGATGCCACTTCCGCTACGAAAATCGAATAGTTTCCGTACGGATACGGTTGATATTTGCGCGTATAATAGCTATGCACCGAATGGCCAAACTCGTGCGCAAGCGTAAATAAGTTATTAACATTATCTTGCCAGTTCATTAAAATGTACGGATTCGTGCCGTATGAACCAGACGAGTATGCGCCACTTCGTTTGCCGCGCGTTTCATGCACATCGACCCAACGATTGTCAAATCCTTCTTTCACAATCGCAATATATTGTTCGCCAAGCGGTGCGAGCCCTTTTAATAACAGCTCTTTTGCTTCTTCGTACGTCACTTTCATATCGACTTGTTTCACAAGCGGTGTATATAAATCGTACATATGCAGTTCATCTAACCCGAGGACGCGCTTGCGCAGCTGAACGTAGCGATGCAACAGCGGCAAATAGCGATGGATCGTTTCGATTAAATTGTCGTACACCGTTTCCGGAATTTGATTTTTGCTTAATGCCGCCTCACGCGCCGAACGATAGTTGCGCACCCGCGCAAAAAAGTTGTTGCGCTTCACCGCTCCGCTTAACGTGCTCGCGAACGTATTTTCATATTTACGATATGTATCGTATACCGCTTTAAACGCGTCGTGCCGCACGCGACGATCTTCGCTTTCAAGAAAACGAATGTAACGGCCGTGCGTCACTTCCACTTCTTCCCCGTTCTCATCTTGAATCGTCGGAAAACGCAAATCGGCGTTATTTAGCGCCCCGAACGTATTGCTGGACGCGTTCATCACATCCGCTGCTTGCGCAAGTAACGCTTCTTCTTTTTCCGATAACACGTGCGGACGTTGACGATTCATTTCATCTAGTTCATGCTCATACAATCGGAGCGGTTCGTGTTGTTGTAAAAACGTGCGGACGACCGATTCATCAAGCGCTAAAATTTCTGGCACGATAAACGCCATCGCATTGCCCGCTTGAGCATACAATCCTTCCGCTCTCGACTCAAATCCTTGATACAGCGAGTTTGTCGTATCTTCATCATGGCGCATATGAGCATACGCATATAACTTCCCTAATCGCAACAACACGTGGTCGCGATATTGCAACGCTTCATATAACGTTTCTGCACTTTCCCCTAGCCTTCCTTTATACTCCGAAAATTTCGGAAGAAGCGCCGCAATCGCCTGAAATTCTTCTTCCCATTGTTCATCAGTCGCAAAAATATCTTCAAGACGCCACGTATACTCTGTCGGAACGTCTTTACGTGTCGGCAACGATTTTGCCATATGGATCACCTCTTGTATCAAAATTGTTTACCTATATATTATTCTCGTTTTATAAAAAAATCCTCTTTTTTGCTTACAATTCGTCGCAACACGTGTTCATCTCCATGAATCGCTTCTTCCACATTGCACGGAAGCGACCATGACCGAATGCGCTGAAATGAGCTTTTTCCAACTTTTTTTAAAAAACGAAGCGAAACGAGCGCATGGAAATAGTCCATGAGCGCATAGGAATAATGGCTTGTTGTCACAAGCGGCAACTGGCGGACGCGAATCACATTTTGACGAATGAAATGCTGCAGTCGATCATATAATTGATGAAACGAAAACGTCACATGAAGCGGAATATTCATCATTTCGATTAACATATACGTTTGCCAAATAAATGGCGGCGTCTCAAACCAATATGAATGACGAAGGGGGATGCCTGCTTCATGTGGAAATAACGATGGAGTCATATGCGCTTCATACACAATGCGGCAAAACGTGCGGTTCGTTCGGTAGTAGAGAGGAGACAGACGCCAATGTTTCTTTTTTATGTTCCAAGCATGAAAAAGGGCGTCTTGTTGTCCGTGAGGTGTGTTATGCAAAGAAGAAAACGAGATCGTATGAATCGGAACGGTCGTCCACTCCCCATACGCAATCGTTGCGGATAGCGGAATGAGATGATGAAGAAACGACATGTTGCGTTGCTTCGGGCAATAAAATGGAATCATCTCTTGGTCGTTGAAAAAAAGCCACGAAAACGAGGACAATTGAAAAAATAACCCACGGCGCTGCACATGCGACGAATGAAGGATCCAAATCGGGACAATGTTTGCGTGCATATACGCTTTCGTTCGCTTCGTAAATAAAGAGGATGAAATCGTGGAGCATTGATACTCTAACGCATACATTTTTTGATGATGGACGACAAATATGTCTGGCCGTTGTTGAATGTGTGGTAAATATGTTTCCACTTTTACTTTCAGTCGTTCATTTGCCAACCATTCGTACAGCTGTTGTTTTCCTTGTAAGTGGGCGAGCGTTTCGCGCTCTGTTTCAATAATACATTTTGCTTCATGGGCAAAATGCGGCATGCGTTTTTTTCCGATTTTCAACTGTACCCGCTTGCGACAAACGGGACAAAAAAACGACTCGTTCGCTCGCCATACGTGCAACTGTTCGACCGTCCAATCTTCTAATAACGAACATACTTCCCCATTTTTAAATAAAGCAATAAACATGTAACCTCCCCTTTCTCCATAAATTTTTCAACAAAGCGAACGATTCTCCTGCAAGAAATACAAAAAATAGGGGAACAACTAAATTTATTGAATTAGGCGTTTTTTATTTCCCTTCTTTCACATTTTATCATACAATAGAAGTACAAGATGTGGGAGGATGGGCGAACGCTCAGGGGTGAATTCCCTTCCTGAATGGATAATCGTAGAAGGGAGCTGAGGAACATGGAAATCGAACGCATCAATGAATATACGTTAAAGCTATATATGTCGTACGGAGACATTGAGGAACGCGGATTTGATCGTGAAGAAATTTGGTACAATCGCGAACGGAGCGAAGAATTATTTTGGGAAATGATTGATGAAATTCATCAAGAAGCGGAACTTTATTTAGAAGGTCCTCTTTGGATTCAAGTGCATGCGCTTGAAAAAGGCATTGAAGTGCTCGTCACAAAAGCGCAAATTTCAAAAGACGGAACGAAATTAGAACTGCCAATTAACGATGAACGATTTAGGGACTTACCTGTCGATGAGAAAATTGAACAAATATTAGATCAACATTTTAATATCATTAAAGCATCATCATCGGCAGCGCCTGAAAATCCGCTTCAGTTCGTCATCCGCTTTAAAAATATCGAAGACGTCATCGCCCTTGCTCATCGTCGCGATTTTTCAACATTAAACAATCGCCTATTCGCATTTGAAAACAACTATTATTTATACGTCGAATTTACAGAAGAAGATGCCGATCGCGACATTGACAATATGTTAAGCATATTGCTCGAATACGGGCAAGATTCTGAAATGACGATTCATCGTCTTGAAGAATACGGAAAAATCGTCATCGCACAACAGGCGCTAACGATGATCGCAAAGCATTTTCCAAACGCATAACGCCGATTTCAATTGCTTGAAATCGGCTTTTTTTCCGCAAGGTTAGGTGAACGATATATGAGAAATGCTTTAAAGGTTGCATTATTTATCCTTGTTTTCATCGGCTTTTTAACGATCACGAAAGATTATTGGGAAGGCTGGCTGCTCGGAACGTTCAGCTTACTTGTCACCTTGTCCGTCATTTTTATTTCATTCGTCATCTTTTTAGAAAACCGCCATCCGGCAAAAACGCTCACATGGCTCGTTTTATTCGGCAGTTTTCCGCTCATCGGCTTTATTTTTTATTTGTTCTTTGGGCAAAATTATCGAAAAAAACGGCTCTTTCGCAAAAAGGCGCTACTCGATGAACAAACGTTTCGCAAACTCGAAACAAACCGTGCCGATCATGAGCGAAAACTGTATATGAAACCTCATCAACAACCGTTGTTACAACTAGCGCAACGGTTGACGAAAGAGTCAATTTCAACGGCGACAAAAACAAGCGTCTTAACGAATGGAGAAGAAACGTTTGCCGCCATTTTTGCACAATTAGAAAAAGCGGAACACCACATTCATCTCGAATATTACATCGTGCGCGATGACGACATCGGCCAGCGCTTAAAACAAATATTAATAAACAAAGCGAAAAAAGGGGTGCACGTCCGCTTTTTATACGATGCGGTCGGAAGTTGGAAACTATCGAAAACGTACATACAGGAAATGCGCGAAGCAGGCGTCGATATGATTCCTTTCTCTCCTGTTCGATTACCATTTTTAAACAATACAATCAACTTTCGCAACCATCGCAAAATTATCGTCATTGATGGAAAAGTTGGTTTTGTCGGCGGCTTAAATATCGGGGACGAATATTTAGGAAAAAACGAATATTTCGGTTTTTGGCGCGATACGCATTTGTTCGTTTACGGGGAAGCGGTTCGTACGTTGCAGCTCATCTTCTTGCAAGATTGGTATTACATGACCGGTCAAACGTTGTTGACGATGAACTATTTAAGCGCTCCAACCGTCGATGAGGCACTCGGAGGCGTCCAACTTGTCGCCGGCGGACCGGATACGAAATGGGAAGTCATTAAACATTTATTTTTTGCGATGATTACATCGGCCCAGCGTTCCATTTGGATCGCCTCTCCGTATTTTATTCCAGATGAAGATATTTTGACGGCGTTAAAAGTAGCGGCATTAAGCGGCATCGACGTTCGGCTTCTTGTGCCGAAGCGCCCGGATAAAAAAATTGTGTTTTACGCTTCTCGCTCGTATTTCCCTGAATTGCTGGAAGCAGGAGCGACCATTTACGAATACGAAAAAGGGTTTATGCACAGCAAAATTGTCGTTGTCGACGGGGAACTCGCGTCGATCGGCACAGCGAATATGGATATGCGCAGCTTCCATTTGAACTTTGAAGTGAATGCGTTTTTATATCAAACGCCAAGCGTACAAACGTTAGTCGATGACTTTTTAAACGACTTTCGCGATTCAACGCAAATCGATAAAAAACAATTTCAACATCGCCCGCTTTGGATGCGCATCGCGGAGTCAACCGCTCGTCTTCTTTCTCCATTGTTATAAAAGGCTTAGCGTGTATGTTACGCTAAGCCTTTGCTATTGACGAGCTGCTGTGCTTGGCGCAGCTGATACGTGCGCACTTTTCTCGGTAAAAATCGGCGAATTTCATCTTCGTTGTATCCAACTTGCAGACGCTTCTCGTCCATAATGATCGGACGACGCAACAGTCCTGGATGTTGGCGAATAATTTCATATAAATCTTGTAACGGCAATGAATCAACTTGAATGTTTAGCTTTTGAAAAATTTTTGATCTTGTTGAAATAATTTCGTCCGTTCCGTTTTCTGTCATGCGCAAAATGCTTTTAATTTCTTCAATCGTTAACGGTTCCGCAAAAATGTTGCGCTCTTTATACGGAATGTGATGTTCTTCTAACCATGCTTTCGCTTTTCGGCAAGACGTGCAACTTGGCGATGAATACACGATAACCATATATATCACTCCCTTAAAAATGGGTTACTGGAATACATTTCTGTATTAAAACACATCTTATTTTAAAATGACTTTAAAAAACTCTACAACGTACATTATACAACAAAAAAGTTTAGAAAGATACAACTTTTTTAACTTCCACACATATTTATACGGTTGTCCAATACGAACGGTTTCATTTTTCGTTGCTTTCATTTGAAATTTTCTCTACAATAAAAATAGACATGGCAAACAGAGGGGGAAATGACATGGTGCAATTTTTTATTGACTTTACGATTGTTGCCATTTTAGTCATCGGTATCACAGCGCTTATGGGCGTCATTTTAAACGGCATCGGTGAAAACATATTTGGCGGACGAAAAAAACGATTACATACAGCGATGAGTGATCATATTCAAACCGGCTGGAAGACAGTTGGCGGAAAAAAAGCTTCGAGATAATCTCGGAGCTTTTTTTAAAAAACAAAATAGTCAAATGAATCAAAATATTGTATAATACTTTAGTGCATCAAACGAAAAAAGCTAATCTCTCGAACGAGAGATTAGCTGTACATCGCCTTATATGTTTCGTACTCTGCTTCAGAGCAGTAAACGAAATGACCTGGCGTAATTTCGCGCATGCGTACGTCTTCGCCTTCTTTATAATTATGTTGAGACGGGTCGTAAATGATCCGTTTACGCGTCCGCTCTGTTTCTGGATCTGGATGCGGGATCGCAGATAAAAGCGACTTCGTATACGGATGAATCGGGTTGCGATACAATTCTTCCGCATCCGCAAGCTCAACCATTTTTCCGAAATACATGACGCCAATTCGGTCGCTAATGTATTTGACCATCGACAAGTCGTGCGCGATAAATAAATACGTTAATCCTTTTTCACGCTGCAACTTTTTCATTAAGTTGACGACTTGCGCTTGAATCGATACGTCTAACGCCGAAATGGGCTCATCGGCAATAATAAACTCTGGTTCAACCGCAAGCGCGCGCGCAATACCGATCCGTTGACGCTGACCGCCTGAAAACTCATGCGGATAACGGTTCGCATGTTCACGGTTCAATCCGACCGTCTCAAGCAGTTCATATACGCGGTTCATGCGCTCTTCTTTCGACTTTGCCAATCCGTGAATATCGATTCCTTCGGCAATAATATCGGCAACAGTCATCCGCGGGTTTAATGACGCATACGGGTCTTGGAAAATCATTTGCATTTTCCGTTTTAATTCTTTCGCTTCTTTCGCTGATTTTTTCCGATGCACACTTTTCCCGTTAAACAACACTTCTCCGCCTGTTGCCTCATATAGCCCAATAATCGTGCGTCCTGTCGTTGACTTTCCGCAACCCGATTCGCCAACGAGACCGAGCGTTTCTCCTTTATAAATATCGAACGTCACATCGTCAACCGCTTTAACGACTTGACCTTTACCGACTTTAAAATATTGTTTTAAGTTTTTCACTTCGACAAGTTTGTTCATCGCTTCTCCCCTCCTCGATCTTTCGTTAATGCTTCGAACTTTTTCATCCGTTCACGAACGACTTTCGGAGGTTCGACTTTCGGTGCGTTCGGGTGAAGCAACCATGTTGCGGCATAGTGCGTATCAGACACTTGAAACATCGGCGGCTCCATTTCGTAATCAATTTTTAACGCATATGCATTACGAGGCGCGAACGCATCGCCTTTTGGCGGATTTAATAAGTCTGGTGGCGTTCCTGGAATAGAGTACAATTCTTCATCTCCGTGCTCTAAGCTTGGCATCGACGCAAGCAACCCCCACGTATACGGATGTTTCGGATTGTAGAAAATTTCATCGACTGTTCCTTTCTCTACAATTTTCCCCGCATACATGACTGCCACACGATCCGCCACATTTGCGACAACACCTAAATCATGGGTAATGAATATAATCGACGTGCCTGTCTTTTTTTGAATGTCTTTAATGAGCTCTAAAATTTGTGCTTGAATCGTCACGTCTAGCGCAGTTGTCGGCTCGTCCGCAATTAACACTTTTGGATTGCACGCGAGCGCGATCGCAATGACGATTCGTTGGCGCATACCGCCTGATAATTGATGCGGATATTGTTTAAAACGAAGCGCTGGCTCTTTAATGCCGACAAGGTCAAGCAATTCAATGGCGCGCGCTTTCGCCTCCGCTTTTGTCATTTGTTGATGTTTTAACAATACTTCTGTAATTTGTTTTCCAATCGTCATCGTTGGGTTTAACGCTGTCATCGGGTCTTGGAAAATCATTGAAATTTCTGCCCCACGCACACGTTGCATTTCTTTTTCCGATAGCTTTGTCAAATCGCGTCCTTCTAATAAAATTTGACCTTGCTTAATTTTTGCTGGCGGCATTGGGAGTAGACGCATGAGCGCTTTTGATGTCACCGATTTTCCTGAACCAGACTCCCCAACGATCGCAAGCGTTTCTCCTTTGTACAAGTCAAACGATACACCTCGTACAGCTTGTACTTCTCCACCGTACACATCAAACGAAATATGCAAATCTTTTACCTCTAGTACCTTCTCCATTGTTCCACCTCCTCTATTTACGCATTTTCGGATCAAGCGCATCGCGCAAACCGTCTGCTAATAAGTTAAAGCTTAAAATAAGCAAGCTGATCACAAACGCTGGAATCATCATTAAATGTGGATAAGTTTGGATCGACTTATAACCGTCATTTACAAGGGAACCGAGCGACGCTTCAGGAGGACGAATACCAAGTCCGATAAAACTTAAAAACGCCTCTGTGAAAATGGCGCTCGGAATTGTAAACATCGTCGTAATAATAATTGGACCGACGACGTTCGGGAGCAAATGTTTGCCGATAATCCGTGCATCAGATGCCCCGAGCGTACGCGCTGCTAATACGTATTCCATATTTTTTAGCTTTAAAATTTGTCCGCGCACAATACGTGCCATCGTCACCCAACCGGTAATAACCATCGCCATCGTAATCGAAATAATTCCCGGTTCAAATACGAGAATAAATAAGATGACAACAATTAAGTTTGGAATACCGACGAGCACTTCAATGATGCGCTGCATCACATTGTCGACGCGCCCTCCGTAAAAACCGGACACACCACCGTAAATAATTCCAATTAATAAGTCAATGGCTGCCGCTAACACCCCAATATATAGGGAAATACGGGCACCATACCACGTACGCGTCCATAAATCGCGACCGAGGTCATCAGTTCCAAACCAATAGTACTCTTTTACACCACGTTTTTCGTATACGTCAATGCCGTTCATATCTTTTCCGTTAAACGGAAGCCAATCAATATGTTCTAACACCGGAATGCGCGGTGGTAATTTCGCATGACTTAAATTTTGCTGTTTGTACGTACGATCGCTCATGATCGGTGCAAAAATAGCCATCAACGTGATGACAATAATCATGATTAGTCCGAAAACAGCACCTTTATTTTTTCTTAGTCGAAGCCAAGCGTCTTGTAAAAACGTCAAGCTTGGACGATTAATTTTTTCCATATCACCTTGACGCTCTGTCGCTAGCTCAAACAACTCAGGAGATAATTGCTTTTCTGTCATTATTTTTTCCCTCCCGCTAAACGAATTCGCGGATCAATTAAGCCGTAAAGCACGTCCACAATAAAAATAACAAAAATAAATAACGCACTATAGAAAATAGTCGTACCCATAATGACCGGATAATCATTTAAGTTAATGGAACGAACGAACTGCTCCCCTAATCCAGGAACTGCAAAAATTTGCTCAATAACAAGCGTTCCTGTCATTAAGTTTACAGCCATCGGACCAAGAATTGTAATAATTGGAATCATTGCATTTCGCAATCCATGCTTAAAAATGACGCCAAAGCCGCTAATTCCTTTTGCACGCGCCGTTAAAATATAGTCCGAACCGAGCACTTCTAACATTTCTGTACGCATAAAGCGCGCGATGCTCGCGATAACGAATACGGATAACGCTAGCGTTGGCATGATCGTGTACTCAAAACCGTCCCAAAACGCAACAGGAAGTAATTTTAATTTTACACCGATGTAATATTGCAACAATCCACCGAATACAAATGATGGAATGGAAATACCTAAAACAGCTAACACCGTCGCTCCATAGTCAACCGCTGTGTTGTGACGAACAGCAGCGATCACACCGAGCAAAATACCAACAATTGTCCCGAATACAAGCGCTTGAAAACCGAGTTGTGCAGATGGACCAATGCGGTCGCCAATCAGTTGTGTGACCGGGCGGTTATCGTATTGGAAAGAAACCCCTAAATCACCTTTTGCTAAATTACCTAAATAGCGAATGTATTGAACTGGCACCGGATCATTCAATCCGTATTTTTCTAAAATGATTTGTTGTTGTTCCGGTGATAGCTTCTCTTGATTTTGCAGAGGGGAACCTGGGAGAAGCTTCATTAAAAAGAACGTGGCTGTTGCAATAATGAATAGTGTAATGAACATATAAATAAGCCGTTGTAACGTATATCGTGCCATATTGCACACCTCCTTACAAAATTAAAAACTTTTTGAAATTTTACTGATTAGCAGGCAAAAGGAGAGTATATGCTCTCGCACATATACTCTCCTTTCTTTTTGATTACTCGATATAAGCCCACTTGTAGCTGTTGTCTGGACCGAATGGATGATCAACGATACCTTTCACGTATTCACGCTCTAAGTACGCTGCACCACGTTGATACATTGGCGCGATAACTGCCTCATCTAACAAGATTTTCTCAGCTTTTACCATTGCATCCCAACGAGCTTGTAAGTCAGAAAGAAGCGTTGTTTTCGCATCTTGCACAAGTTTGTCGTACTCCGCATTTGACCAACCAGTTTGGTTGTGAGCACCGTTTGTGACAAACATGTCGATGAATGTCATTGGATCTTGATAGTCTGGACCCCAACCAGCAAATGATAACTCATATTGCATTTTGCTTTCAAGATCAAGTTTTTGCTTAAATGGTTGTTGTTTAATGTTTACTGTTAATCCTGGTAAGTTTGTTTCAAGTTGCTCTTTTAAGAACTCACCAATTTTCTTCGCACTTTCAGAATCGTAGTTTAACAATTCAAGCGTAACTTTGTCTTTGCCAAGCTCTTTTTTCGCTTGTTCCCAATATTTTTTCGCTTCTTCAGCGTTGAATTTCACTAAGTCGCCATTTTCTTCACGGAAGTCTTTTCCGTTCGGACCTGTAACAAATCCTTCTGGAACGAAGTAGTTCGCTGCTTTTGAACCGTTGTTTAAAATTGTCGCAACCATCGCTTCTTTATCGAAGCCCATCGCGATCGCTTTACGAGCGTTTACGTTTTTCAACACTTCATTCTTTTGGTTCATACGAATGAAGAATAATACTGGTTCAGATTTTGTTTTAAAGTTTTTGTCGCTGCTATATTTGTCAACAAACTCTGCACTTAAACCGACGCGGTCTGCTTTGTTTGTTTCATACAAGTTTACACCTGTCGCTACATCTTTTACGATGTTAAAGTTAATTGTTTCAAGTTTAACTGTTTGTGCATCCCAATATTGTTCGTTTTTCTTTAATTGGAAGCTTTGTTCATGTTTCCACTCGCTTAATACGAACGGACCGTTGTAAATGGTTGTGTTTGCTTCAAGACCGTATTTGTCCCCTTGTTCTTTCACAAATTTCTCGTTTTGTGGATAGAATGTTGGGAACGCTAATAAGCTTAAGAAATATGGAATTGGGTTTTTCAATTCAACTTGTAACGTTTTTTCGTCAATTGCTTTGACGCCTAATTGGTCAACAGGCACTTTTCCTGTATTGACTTCTTCAGCGTTTTTAATATCGTACATAATGTACGCATACTCAGCACCTGTGTTCGGATCAAGCGCTTTTCTCCAAGCATATACGAAATCGTTTGCCGTTACAGGCTCGCCGTTTGACCATTTTGCATCGCGAAGTTTAAATGTGTACACTTTTCCATCTTCGCTTACTTCATAGCTTTCAGCCATTCCTGGCGTAGGCTCGTTGTTTTGGTCTAAACGGTATAACCCTTCAAATACGTTGTTCATGACGCGGAATGACACGCTGTCAGTCGCTAACGTAGAGTCTAATGAAGGAATTTCTGATGACTCAAGCAAGTTCAATACTTGCTCTTTTGCCGGCTCTTCTTGAGCTGGTTGTTTGCCTTCATCAGCAGGCTTCGCTTCTTCTTTGCTGCCACACGCTGCTAAAAACGTGGACAGAGCAAGAAGAAGAGCGAAAAAGATGGATAACTTTTTCTTCATGCGAGTTTCCCCCTCATCTGTTTATTGTATTTATTTCCATCTTCTGATTTATCAGAAGATTTGAAACACAAGGACATTATATAACGAATTAATATATTTGAAAAGATTTTTTAAAAACTTTTTTTAAATTTTCTAACATTTTAACTAAGTGTAAGGTTTTTTAACATATGTGATAAAATCAGCTTGATGACTATTTTATTTGTTTTTTATTCGTTTGTAAATAGAAAATTTACACTTTTTTTAGTATAATACTTCACAGCGATTAAGCGCGAAAGGTGGATGAATGGTGAAAAAAGCAGTCGTGACAAGCTTTCTCGTATTTTTCATTGCGCTAACGGTTGCACTTTTTTCAAGCGATTGGTGGCTCACATTTATTAATATTTCTTTTTACATCGCCCAACCTCTTGTTATTATTGGCGGATTTCGTTTCATATATGAAAAAGGTTTTTTCGATATGACGATTTCTAGTTTTAAACGGTTGTTTCGCCCCCCTGTTGAAATGGATGATGCCGATGAACAAGACGACAATCAAGGGAGAACAAAGTGGGGAGCACCGTTTTTCTTCGCTGGTTTAATCATTACATTACTCACGCTCATTTTGTCGTACGTTCGTTGACAAGGAAAAGCAAACGTCATATAATGTTTCAAAAAACCGATGCGATGACAAAGAATAGTACATATAACGAGGCGTTCAGAGAGCTTGTGGACGGTGCGAACAAGCCGCTAGTTATATGGAATGGGCTTTCGAGCATTCAAGCTGAAACGAGAGTAGGTTTGGACGGTTGCCTTCCGTTACAAAGGCGCCATGCGTAACGCATGGGCAAAGTGATTGTCGCAATGACAATAACTAGGGTGGCACCACGGTTCTATCGTCCCTAAAGATGATAGGACTTTTTTTATTGTCAAAAAATGAAAAGGAGTGATTCGATGAAGACCATTTTTTCAGGTATTCAACCAAGCGGCGTCATTACGCTCGGCAACTATATCGGAGCGATGAAACAGTTTGTTGAACTACAAGACGATTACAACTGCTATTTTTGTATCGTCGATCAACATGCGATTACCGTCCCGCAAGATCGGCTAGCGCTTCGGAAAAACATTCGCAGCTTAGCTGCCTTTTATTTAGCGGTCGGCATTGATCCGAACAAATCGACGTTATTTATTCAGTCGGAAGTGCCTGCGCATGCGCAAGCGGGCTGGATTTTGCAATGCATCGCCTACATTGGCGAATTAGAGCGGATGACGCAATTTAAAGATAAATCAGCCGGAAAAGAAGCGGTCAGCGCCGGATTGTTAACGTATCCGCCGCTTATGGCAGCCGACATTTTACTTTACTCGACAGACATCGTTCCTGTCGGTGAAGATCAAAAACAACATATTGAGTTGACACGCGATTTAGCGGAGCGATTTAATAAACGATACGGCGACATTTTCACGATCCCAGAAGCGCGCATTCCGAAAATCGGGGCACGCATTATGTCGCTCACTGATCCGACGAAAAAAATGAGTAAATCCGATCCGAACCAAAAATCGTACATTACGTTACTTGATGATGCGAAAACGATCGAGAAAAAAGTAAAAAGTGCTGTCACCGATTCAGAAGGCGTCATTCGTTACGATAAGGAAAATAAACCAGGCGTATCGAACTTATTAACGATTTACTCTATTTTAGCGGACGAACCGATCGAGCAATTAGAAGAACGATACGCTGGAAAAGGGTACGGGGAGTTTAAAGCCGATGTCGCTCAAGTCATTATTGACGCCCTAATGCCAATTCAAGAAAAATATTACGAGCTCATGGAAAGCACGAAATTAGACGATATTTTAGACGAAGGTGCCGAAAAAGCAAATCGCGTCGCAAGTAAAATGTTAAAGAAAATGGAAAATGCCATTGGTTTAGGAAGAAAAAGAAAATAAAAACTCAGCTCCACGCGAGCTGAGTTTTTAATTGACTTTCGGTTCTTGTTCCATTTCCCATAGTTTTTCAAAAAACGGCTGCCCTTTTACGAGCCGCTCGCATAAATGAGCGTGCCGTTCGGACCAACCGTATTTCGCTTCTTCGTACAAGCCGTTCCACGCTTCTTCAAACGACATTTGTTGAATGTATGCGTACTTTTCTGGCGCCCATTCCGTATACCAATAGCGCACTTCAGCGGCATTTTTCGTTCCATACAGCTGGTCGAGCGCCATAAATAATAGCTGCTTCAATTGTCGTTCTTTGCGTGTCAACCCGCTCATCAGCGCCGGATGCGGCGATAAAATGTGATACTCTCTTTCACTTTGTTCAAACGAATATAGGCGCACATCTTGCTCTTTCACCATGTCGTACACAAGCTGCTCTTGGCGCGGAATCAGTCGGCTTTTTCGAATCGGGATATGGTAACCAATCGTATCAATTGCAATAATCCCATAACCATCTGTCGCAATAAAACAATATTCAAGCTGGATGCGTTCATGATTTTTACGTACATACGCTTTTTGATGTACATCTTCAAGCAGCGCCTTCGGAATTTCCGATAAACTATTTTCTAAGTAATAAAACAGTTGTGGGCTCACTTTTAATACTGGCACTTGATCCAACAACTCAATCGCATCATCTTTTCTCCACTCGTAAAAGTGGCAAACGTTATATCCGTTTTCTTCCCCTTCAAACCAATTCACCCAAACATCGTGAAGATATAACATGCATAACCCCTCACTTCGAACGATTTGTTCACAGTATGGTCAGAGGTTGCTCATTTTATTCCATTTCCCCCTAAATTTAACCATCATCGTGTGAAGGAAAAAAAATGCTTAACCACGTAATGAACAACCCGATCGGGAGAAAATAACATTCTACTTTCGTGCTAATAAACAACAAATATTCTTTCCAGTCTGAACGGGATGCCATAATATTTAAATACGCAATCATCGTCGTCCCACCAATGACCGACATGCCAAACCCAAGCAAATAAAAAAAGAAACGCATACGCCAGTCCCCCTTGTCCACTACTATATGTATGAACAAGCATTGAAACGATGCGTTACGTAAAAAAAATTTCTTCAGCTTTCATCGAGAGTAGCTCAATCATCGTCTTTTTTTCCAACGCCCGCTTCACAACCGCATAGCCGACCGCATAGCCGAGCATGCGCGGATAAAAGGAAGAACCGTACAAAAGCGCACGATAACGAGCATCGTCTGGCCGGGTAGAGAGGTTTGGGATCACCCATTTTTTCATCCATTGATTTAGTTGTTTTTCTGTATAATATGTCGTCCATGTTGCGACATATTCGCTTCCGAGTCGCTCCTTCACCGCATGTTCTGCTAATCCTTCCATCACGATGCGATCAAGAAGCGTATAGTCGCGCTCATCTTTCGGATCAGCATGTAAACGACAAACGTGGTTATATTCGTGGATGAGGAGGGCATAAATATGTTCGTTCGATACGTGAGGAAGCAAAAATAAAAATAGCTGATCATGAAAAGCGACGCCTGATTTTCCGCCAAATTCATGTTGTAGAGAACGGTTTGTAGCATCCGCAGGGAAAATATAAATCGGCACATCTGGTCCGTTCCACTCTTTTTTTAGCTCCGCAAACTTTTTCGCAACAAACGCCCATACGTTTTTTTCTGCGAGCTGTTTCATCATATCATGTTGGTGATGCCGCGCCATGCCGTGCGTAAATAAATGACGTTGCACGTCCTCTTTTATTTTTTTTCGCCACATATCGTCCACAAACCAATGTTTCGTGTTGATCACTCCCATGACATTCCCTCCTTTCGTTATCGCATTGTACGATAAACGAAAGGAAAATGTGAAAAAGGATGAGGCGAACCTCATCCTTCATATTTTTTGAAAATAATCGTCGCATTATGTCCACCAAAGCCGAGCGAGTTGCTTAATACGGCACGCACATTTTGTTTACGAGCCACGTTTGGCACGTAATCTAAATCGCATTCCGGATCTGGTGTTTCGTAATTAATCGTTGGCGGAATGACGCCGTCGTGAATGGATAAAACGGAGAAAATGGCTTCGATTGCACCGGCTGCGCCAAGCAAATGTCCCGTCATCGATTTCGTCGAGCTTACAGCTAATTTATATGCGTGTTCGCCAAACACTTCTTTAATCGCCATCGTTTCGTATTTATCGTTATACTCTGTACTCGTTCCGTGCGCATTAATGTAGTCGATGTCCTCTGGCTGCATATTCGCATCATGAAGCGCTTGGCGCATCGCACGCACGCCGCCTTCTCCCCCCGGCGCTGGAGCTGTAATATGATATGCATCACCTGTCGCACCATACCCAACGATTTCAGCATAAATGCGCGCACCGCGTGCGAGCGCATGTTCTAGTTCTTCTAAAATAATAATGCCAGCCCCTTCGCCCATAATAAATCCGTCGCGGTGTTGATCAAACGGACGGCACGCTGTTTTTGGGTCTGGGTTAAACGAGAGCGCTTTCGCTGCGCTAAATCCGGCAAACGCCATATGTGTAATTGGCGCTTCTGTTCCACCTGTAATCATCACATCGGCATCGCCACGTTCAATGACTTTAAACGCATCGCCAATCGAGTTCGTTCCTGTCGCACAAGCGGTGACGGTACATGAGTTTATTCCTTTTGCTCCAAGCATAATCGACACTTGCCCTGCCGCCATATCCGGAATCATCATCGGAACGAAAAACGGGCTGACGCGGCGATATCCTTTTTCTAAAAACGTCTTCAGCTGTTCTTCGTACGTTTCCATCCCACCGATGCCTGAACCGATCCAGACACCAACGCGCGTCGCGTTTTCCTCTGTAATTTGTAAACTAGCATCTTTGACCGCCATCATTGACGCAGCGACCGCATATTGCGTAAATCGGTCCATTTTGCGCGCTTCTTTTTTATCGATAAATTGTTCCACTTGAAAATCTTTCACTTCCGCTGCTACTTTCGCAGGAAAATCGTCCGCATTCAACCGTGTGAGCGGACCGATGCCGGATTGTCCAGCAACGATGTTTTTCCATGTCGTTTCAACATCATTTCCTAACGGTGTGACAGCCCCTAATCCCGTGACGACGACTCGTCTTTTTTTCACCACTCATCACTCCTTTGTTTCATCATACCATCGTTATTTGCCCCAGCGCAATGCAATCGCGCCCCACGTTAATCCGCCGCCAAAGCCAACCATAATGATGAGATCATCATCTTGAATGCGTCCGGCTTCCACTTCTTCTACAAGTGAAATCGGAATGGAAGCAGCGGATGTATTTCCGTATTTATTCACTGTAATCGACATGCGCTCCACAGGAAGTTCGAGCCGTTCGCGCGCAGCCTCCATAATGCGAATGTTCGCTTGATGCGGAATTAAAAAATCGACGTCCGCTTTCGTCAATCCTGCTTTTTCTAATACGCGAATGCATGACTCGCCCATTTGGCGCACCGCAAACTTAAACACTTCCCGTCCGTTCATGACAATATGGTCGTCTTGATATAAATATTTCCCCCCCGTACCGTCTGCCCCGAGTTCAAACGATACGATGCCGCGACCTTCTGAAACTTTTCCCATGACAACTGCTCCTGCACCGTCTCCAAACAGCACCGCTGTATTTCGATCGCTCCAATCGACGATTTTTGATAATTTCTCTACACCAACGACAAGCACGTATTTGTACGTATTTGTTTCAATAAACTGCTTCGCGGTCACCATCGCATACATAAACCCTGCACATGCCGCACTTACGTCAAGGGCGGCTGCATGCACCGCTCCAAGCTTTTCTTGCAACATACATGCAACGGACGGAAAAGGGCGATCAGGCGTCACCGTCGCCACTAAAATGAGATCAATTTGTTCAGGAGAAATGCCCGCATCATCAAGAGCGCGCTTCGCTGCGATATAACCCATATCGGACGTATCTATATCGTCTGAAGCAATACGACGCTCTTCAATCCCTGTGCGCGTCCGAATCCATTCATCTGACGTATCCATTCGTTGTTCTAATTCTTTATTTGTCACAATACGTTCCGGCAAATATCGTCCAATTCCAATAATTCCTGCACTCACGGAAATATCGTCTCCTTTTATTATCAAACTTTATTACTTGGTACTAATTTTACTTTCTTTTTTCGTTTCATGCAATAAAAAAAATGCGGGCTTATTTTCAAGCCCGCATGCGTCTTCGTATACGCAGCGTTAAACTGCGGATTGCGTAATGTTTATATAGTATATGCACATTCGTGAAATATTTACATAAACATTTTTTCTAAATAATGCGGGAATAAAAAACGAGAGACAACCGAACTAGGCTGTCTCTCGGAATACGTAATGATACACGTAACAAACCGTTACGAACATGTAATGTACTATTTTCATTCCTCTTTCATTCACACCCTCCCCCTACTCATTCGGCAATTTTCCTGTTTGTTTATATCGTTCAATCGCCTTCTTTATTTTTTGTTGAAACGGTTTGTCGACAAGCGGGCTAAACGTTCCGAGTTCGACGACACCGTCTTGAAAATCGACATATGTCGTTCCAGTCGTTAATTCCCCATCGATGAACTTTTTCGCCACAAGTTCATATAGCGCATCGACATGTTGGACAGTGCTCGTTAGGACAGTTCGTTCCCCTAAATCTGCTTGATCCGTTACGTAACCAATCGCATAAAGACCGTGTTCTTTCATTTTTTCAATAACCGGTACACTAAATTTATCGCCGGCTGGATATATGACATCCACCCCTTCGGCAATCATTCGTTCGGCAATGGCTATGGCCGTATCCACGTCGTCCCAATGTTGTACATATTCCACATCGACATTCGCATTTTCGTTCTCATGTAAAGCCCCTTCAAAAAAACCGTCCACTTCCGGTTGCCATTCAAATGCGGCAATGACGCCAATTTTGTTCGTTTTCGTCATATGTCCTGCCACCATCCCCCCAAAAAAGCCCATCGCATGCCCTGCGAAACGAAAACTTGTCACATTTTTCTTTTTCGCCTCTCCGTTAAAAAACACAAAATGAATGTTCGGATATTGATCTGCGATGTCATCAAAATACTCCCCGTACTCGCTTCCATGACCAAAAATTAAATGGACTCCTTTTTGGTGAAATTGTTTCACCGCCTGTGCCGTCGCTGCTTTTGAGTTTACCCCTTCGCGATAAAACACTTCTGCATCAAACTTCGCTTGAATACGAAGCAATCCTTTATACCCTTTCGTTCCCCACACTTGATCATCAATTGTATCTGAAACGAGCAAACCAACTTTTTGTACATTTCCCGATGATAATTTTGCAGGAGCGCAAGAAGATAAAATAAAAAGTAGTGCAAAAATAAAATACGTATATCGCCTCATCAACATGCAACACTCCTTTTTCTGTCTCATTTTTTATTTTACTTGCTTCCTTTCCTATCGGTAAAGAAAAAATCCCCACGGGTATGGGGACTATACATCGCTATATTGTTCATAAAACGCATGAATGGCTTGCGCAAACGTATATGTTTTTTCAGGCAAATGATATGAAACAGGCACGCCAAACGTTTGCGCATACGCTCTTGCATGAAGCGTTGGAGGATATGGATTCACTCCTGACACTTGCCAAATTTTTATCGGCACAATCGGTGCAGAAAGCGGAGGAATGTCCAATTCCTCTTCCGTTGTTCCGTACGCTTGCTTTAATTGACGCAACATCCGCTTATAAAAAAATTTATGCTCTTTTTCATGTTGGAGTTGCGCCTGTAAATGTAAACAAGGATTTAATAGGGCAATTGCCCGTATTTGATCGCGTAAATCGTTCATCAACTGCAAGGCGACAAGAGCCCCCATTCCTTCTGCCAACACATAAATGCGCTCATTTAAAATTTCTGTTTTCAGCACATAATAAATGAGCTGTTTCGCTAATTTCACCGCTTTCGGACTTCCCCAATTCGCCCCGTACAAATGCGAGTAGAAAATCGTATACCCATGTTGTAACAAATCGTTTAACAGCCTATTTTTCCCAACATGTTGCATCCATAAGCTCGTTTTTTCATCGACGAAGTGAGAGACGTCTCCTAAAATAAGTAAACCAAATCCGTTTGGCCGATCTGGAATATGAATCGCACACCATTGCTCGCTAAATTGGAAAAATCGTTGCTTCTCTGTCATCATCGTCCACCTTACGCACATCATTGTACAATATATCGTATGCGATTTTCTTTTGCGTGTACTAGGCGTTGCAATTTTTCATTTTCGTCTATTCACCATTTATGTTAAGATAAAAAAAGAGCGTAAAGGAGGGAGTTACATGCGTATTTTTTGGACGTTTTTCTGGACGTTTTTATTAGTAAATATGGTGACATACGTCGTCAGCTCGATGATCGGCGTTGCGTACCATTTCGAAACAGGCACGACGCTCGCCGTCATTGCAACCGTTCTCATTTTATTGATCGCCCAACTCATTCCGAACGACCCTGTGCATCATTAAAAAAGGATAAACGGCATACGTCCGTTTATCCTTTTTTTACGACGAATTCGTCGCCTTCGATATCGATTGTAACGGTGCTGTAATCTCCAATACGTCCGGCAATGATTTCACGCGCAAGCTTCGTTTCAATATGTTTTTGAATAAACCGTTTGAGCGGACGGGCGCCGTATATCGGATCAAACCCGTGCGTCGCAATATACGTTTTTGCTTCGTCCGTTAACGTGACCGTCATATGCCGCTCTGCTAATCGCTCCTCTAATTGTTTCATAAACTTATCCACAATGCTTTTCACTTCGCGTGCGGTTAGCGGTTTAAATAGTACAATATCGTCCACCCGGTTTAAAAACTCTGGTCTAAAATGCGCTCGCAATTGTTTCAACACTTGTTCACGCGCTTCTTCGTTTATGTCTCCGTGCGCATCGACCGCTTCTAACAACGTATGCGAGCCAATATTTGACGTCATAATGACGACCGTATTTTTAAAATCGACCGTTCTTCCTTGCGAATCCGTCATGCGACCGTCATCTAACATTTGCAGTAAAATGTTAAACACTTCTGGATGCGCTTTTTCGATTTCATCAAGCAAAATGACAGCATACGGCTTTCTGCGCACCGCTTCCGTCAGCTGTCCACCTTCTTCATAGCCAACGTATCCTGGAGGCGCCCCGATTAAACGAGAAACGGCGTGTTTTTCCATATATTCCGACATATCGATGCGAATAATCTGTTCTTCGCTATCGAAAAGCGCTTCCGCTAATGCCTTCGCCAATTCTGTTTTTCCGACACCAGTCGGACCGAGGAAAAGAAATGAACCAATCGGACGATTCGGATCTTTCATGCCTGCGCGTGCGCGCAACACCGCATCGCTCACAAGTTCCACCGCCTCGTCTTGTCCGATGACGCGCTCATGTAAAATGTCGGTTAACCGCAACAACTTTTCACGTTCGCCTTCAACAAGTTTTGTCATCGGAATGCCCGTCCATTTGGATACGATTGCCGCAATTTCTTCTTCCGTCACTTCCTCGCGCAACAAACGTCGCTCTTTTTCCGTTTCTTCTAGCTGTTTTAATTGTTTTTCGAGTTGCGGAATGCGTCCGTGGCGCAATTCTGCCGCTTTATTTAAATCGTAATTGTTTTCCGCTTCTTCTAACTCGCGCTTCGCTTTTTCTAACTGCTCACGCAACGCGCGAACGTGTTGAATCGCTTCTTTTTCTTTCTCCCATTGCGCTTTCATCGCATTTGCTTTTTCGCGCAAATTTGCAAGCTCTTGCGACAACGCTTGCAAGCGCTGTTTGCTCGCTTCATCTTGCTCTTTTTTCAACGCCGCTTCTTCGATTTCAAGCTGCATCATTTTTCGCATCACTTCATCTAACTCTGTCGGCATCGAATCGATTTCGGTACGAATCATCGCGCACGCTTCGTCAACAAGGTCAATCGCTTTATCAGGCAAAAAGCGATCAGAAATGTAACGATCCGACAACGTTGCCGCCGCAACGAGCGCACCGTCATGGATGTTCACGCCGTGATGAATTTCGAACCGCTCTTTTAAGCCTCGCAAAATCGAAATCGTATCTTCGACCGTCGGCTCTTGAACGAGCACTTGTTGGAAACGGCGTTCGAGCGCGGGGTCTTTTTCAATGTATTGGCGATATTCATCAAGCGTCGTTGCCCCAATGCAATGCAATTCTCCGCGCGCAAGCATCGGCTTTAACATATTGCCTGCATCAAGCGCCCCATCCGTCCGTCCCGCGCCGACGATCGTATGTAGCTCGTCAATAAATAAAATGATTCTTCCTTCGCTTTTTTTCACTTCATTTAATACCGCTTTCAACCGTTCCTCAAACTCTCCGCGAAACTTTGCCCCTGCAATAAGGGCACTCATATCTAGCGCAAAAATCGTTTTATCTTTTAACCCTTCTGGCACATCTTTGCGCACGATACGTTGGGCGAGCCCTTCAACGATCGCCGTTTTTCCAACGCCCGGCTCT
The DNA here is from genome assembly GCF_050613275.1 of Anoxybacillus dikiliensis. Taxonomy (GTDB): domain Bacteria; phylum Bacillota; class Bacilli; order Bacillales; family Anoxybacillaceae; genus Anoxybacillus. Next base: position 624,503 of record NZ_CP187112.1, on the reverse strand, counting down.
CCAATTAAAACAGGATTGTTTTTCGTTTTGCGCGATAAAATGCGAATGACGCGGCGAATTTCGCTATCGCGGCCGATGACTGGATCAATTTTTCCAGCTTTCACTTCCGCCACTAAATCGCGGCCGTATTTTTGCAAAGCTTCATATGTCGCTTCCGGATTTGGACTAACCACGCGTTGATTCCCCCTTATTTCCATAATCGTTTGCAATAGCTTTTCTCGCTCGACCCCATGGCGTGACAATATATGTTTCGCTTCTTTGTCGTCAACGAGCGCAAGCAACAAGTGCTCAACGGATATATATTCATCTTTCATTTGTTTCGCTTCTTGTTCCGCCCGAACAAGCCATTGTTGCAAACGGCTCGTGACATATATTTTTCCGGCTTCCGAACTGGAAATCACTTGCGGTTTTTTGTTGAGCTGTTTGTTCCATTCATCTAACAAACTTGAAACGGGAACAGACATTTTTTCATAAATGCGCCGTGCAAGCCCATCTTCTTGTTCGAAAAGCGCTACACAAACGTGTTCAACGTCCACTTCTTGATGTTGTTTCTCTGTTGCTAACGATTGCGCTCGCATAAACGCCTCTTGCACTTTTTCCGTCATTTGTTGCATATTCATCGCGCTCACCCCTTTGACTTTGACTTTTTTTGACCTTTATCTATTACGTATTATAACGAGAAAGCCACCCTTATGCAAGGATGGCCTACGGTTTTGGAAAGTACGTCCATATACGGTTATGATTCGACGTTTCAGGGAAACGGTCACCTGCTTTTAGTTTTAATTTTTTTGGATTTTTCACTTGATCGCCTGTCTCACCTATTTCAATATATATCCCGTTGTTTGGCGCTTTTTGCCCGGGGCGAAAATGCCGGCTTTGTCCCATCCGTATCCCTCCTCATCATTTGCTCATTTTATAATATATCCTCTCCCCGACGAAACGATGATGAGAAATAACGGCAAACACTACAAATTACAGCAACGAAACGAGCAATGCTTTTTGTGCGTGAAGGCGGTTTCCGGCTTGTTGGAAAATGTATGAACGCACTCCATCAATCACACCTTCTGTCACTTCTTCGCCGCGGTGAGCGGGCAAGCAATGTAAAAACATAAAATCGCTTTTCGCTTGTTGGACGAGCGTTTCATTCACTTGAAACGGCGCAAAGATGTGCATCCGTTCGTTCGCCTCCGCCTCTTGCCCCATGCTTGCCCATACGTCCGTGTATACAACGTCTGCATCCGCTATCGCCTCATACGGATCGTTTGTTACAACAATCGTTGCACCGCTTTCGTTTGCGATGTTTTTCGCTTCGTTGACGACCGCTTCTTTCGGTTCATATCCTTTCGGTGAAGCGACTGCACAATGCATGCCGACTTTTGCCGTAGCTAACATTAACGCATGCGCCATATTGTTTCCGTCACCAATGTAGGCAAGCTTCAGCCCTTGAAGTTTTCCTTTCACCTCATAAATCGTCAATAGGTCGGCAAGCGCTTGGCACGGATGGTCGTCATCAGTCAACCCATTAATGACAGGGATCGTTGCATAATGGGCAAGCTCCTCTACTTTTTCATGCTCGAATGTGCGAATCATAATTGCATCGACATATTCCGATAATACGCGCGCCGTATCTGCAATCGTTTCTCCACGTCCAATTTGCAAATCGCGGCTGCTTAAATGAAGTGCATGCCCCCCTAATTGCACCATGCCGACTTCAAATGAGACGCGCGTTCTCGTTGACGGCTTTTCAAAAATCATCGCCAACGTTTTGCCGCTTAGCGGCGTGTATCGTTCGCCGTTTTGTTGCTTTTCTTTTAATTCAAGTGCTAAATAAAGTAAATATTCAATTTCTTCCTTCGAATAGTCCGCTAACGTTAAAAAATCTTTCCCTTTTAATTGAATCGTTGCTGTCATATTCATTTTCTCACCACTTCACGTAAATTTTTTAACCAATCTTGAATCGAACAAACGGAAAAATGTTTTGTCGACAACGCTTGGAAAAACAAACGCGCCGTTTCTTCCTCCGTCAATACGAGCATATGACGAGCGAGCGCCTGTTTTCTTCGCCATGCACTTTGTTCATCACGCATAAAGCTTACAAAGGCAAGCGCTTCTTTTTTCTCGATCCATTGTTCGAACGGCTCATCTGTTATGATCGTTAACCCTTGTTGTTTTGCTTGCTCGCCCAACGCTTTCGCCTCAGCTGGTGCATCGACATATATTTCATACGCTTCTTTTTTCTTTACGATATATGGATAAAACGCTTTATATGCCGCTTCTTGCACCGTTTTTGCAATGCTAATTCCTTCCCCTGTCGACTTCATTTCCGGACCGACAAGCGGATCGACACCCGGCAACTTATATGTCGAAAACACCGGATACTTTAAGACAACATATGGGATAGAAACCGATTGTTTGACGTCTTCCGACAAATATTTCCCAAGCAATACGTTTGTTGCGAGTTGAACCATCGGCACACCCGTCACTTTACTGACGATCGGAACGGTGCGGCTTGCGCGCGGGTTGACTTCTAAGACGTACACTTCCCCATCTTGCACGATAAACTGCACGTTCATTAACCCTTTGAAATGAAGTTTATTTGTTATTCGCTTCGTATAATCGATCATTTTCGCTTTTTCTTCTTCCGTAAACGATTGAGCAGGCAATAACGCATAACTATCGCCAGAGTGGACACCTGTTTTTTCAACATGTTCAATAATTGTCGGAACGAACACGTCATGTCCGTCACAAATGGCATCAAGCTCTCCTTCTTTTGCGCGTACATATTCATCAATTAACACCGGATATACCATTTCTTGTTGTATAAGTGAAGCAAGCTGTTGATCATCATAAACGATATGCATTCCACGTCCACCAATGACGTACGATGGACGAAGCAAAAGGGGATAACCGATACGTTCTACTTTTTCTATTAATTCCGCTTTGTCATTTGCCGTCGTTCCTTTCACATGTGGAATGTCAAGCGACTGAAGGAGCGCATAAAAACGTTCCCGATCTTCTAGTTGGTCAATGATCTCACTATTCATGCCGATGATTGACACGCCGTACGATTCAAGCTTATTCGCTAAGTTAATGGCCGTTTGACCGCCAAACTGCACGATGACCGCTTCGACGTTTTCCGCTTCCACGACATTTAACACATCTTCTACCGTGAGCGGCTCAAAATATAAACGATCCGCAACGGTAAAGTCGGTGCTTACGGTTTCTGGGTTATTGTTCATTAAAATGGCTTCATATCCCGCTTGTTGCAGAGCGTATACGCAATGAACCGAGCTATAGTCAAATTCAACCCCTTGCCCAATGCGAATCGGACCTGAGCCGAGAATAAGTATTTTCGGCTGATCGCTCGTTTGTATTTCACTTTCGCCAAAATATGTCGAATAATAATACGACGTTTCAGCCGAAAATTCAGCGGCACACGTATCGACCATTTTATAAGATGGAACGATGCCATATGCTTTTCTTTTTTCTCGCACATCTTTTTCATCCACGTTCCATATATAAGCTAAATACGCATCGGAAAATCCTTTTTCTTTTAGCGTACGAAACGTTTGTTCATCAATCGAATGAAGCGTCGTTTCTTTCGCTTGTTGTTCAAGCGCAATAAGCTGAGCAAAACGATTTAAAAAATATAAGTCCATTTTCGTCCATTCATATATTTGTTCTGTCGCTATACCGCGGCGAAGCAGCTCGAGTATAGCGAAAAAGCGGCGATCGTCTCCCATTTTGACGATATCTACTAACACCTTCGTCGGCTGTTTCGCAAGCGCTGGAGAATATAAACCGATATGATCTAACTCAAGCGAATGAAGCGCCTTTTGTAACGCCCGTTCAAAATTACGATCGATCGCCATCACTTCTCCTGTCGCTTTCATTTGCGTGCCGAGGCGGCGATCGGCAAACGAAAATTTGTCAAACGGAAAGCGCGGGAATTTCACGACAACATAATCGAGTGCAGGTTCAAAGCTCGCATACGTATGCCCTGTCACTGGATTCACTAGTTCCGCAAGCGTATAACCGACCGCTAATTTTGCCGCCATTCTTGCGATCGGATAACCTGTCGCTTTTGATGCAAGGGCGGATGATCGGCTGACGCGCGGATTCACTTCAATTAAATAATACTTTTTACTTTTTGGATCGAGCGCAAATTGAATATTGCATCCTCCGACAACACCGAGCGCGGAAATAATTTTAATGGCAGCTGAGCGCAACATATGATATTCGACATCTGTCAACGTTTGCGACGGAGCAACGACAATCGAATCACCGGTATGAATGCCAACCGGATCAATATTTTCCATATTACAAATCGTAATGCACGTATTCGTATAGTCGCGCATCACTTCATACTCAATTTCTTTAAATCCCGCGACACTCCGTTCGACTAAACATTGCGTGATCGGGCTTTCTTGCAATCCTTTTGTGACGATGTCGACAAGCTCCTCCATCGTCTGTGCGATGCCGCCACCCGTTCCCCCGAGCGTATATGCCGGGCGAACGATAATCGGAAACCCGATTTGCTCAGCAAACTGCACCGCTTCTTCTACCGTTGTTACAATTTCACTTTCTGGCACCGGCTCGTTTAATTCATACATTAACGCCCGAAACGCTTCACGGTCTTCGCCACGTTTAATCGATTCGATCGGTGTACCGAGCAAGCGGACGTTATACTTTTGTAAAATACCTTGTTCATGTAAAGCGAACGCTAAATTCAACCCCGTCTGTCCGCCAAGCGTTGCTAATAGCCCATCGGGTCGCTCTTTTGCGATAATTTTTTCCATACTTTCTACCGTCAGCGGCTCAAAATATACTGCATCCGCATGTACTTCATCCGTCATAATTGTCGCTGGGTTGTTGTTTGCTAAAATGACGCGGTATCCTTCTTCTTTTAATGCTAAGCAACCTTGCGTTCCCGAATAATCAAACTCTGCCGCTTGCCCGATGACGATCGGACCTGAACCGATCACAAGAATCGAACGAAGCGTTACATCTTTAGGCATATACTTTCTCCTTTCTTGCTGCTTTCATCATGTCAACAAATTCAGCAAAAATAAATTGCGTATCGTTTGGTCCAGGATGCGCCTCCGGATGATATTGCACACATAAAATCGGCTTCGTTTCATGGACGACACCTTCCACAGAACCGTCATTGACGTTAATAAAACGAATGGAAAGCGGCGTATGCGCTAAACTTTCCGCCTTCACAACATAGCCATGGTTTTGCGAAGTCATAAACACTTTTTTCTTTTTCGCATCATATACCGGCTGATTTGCTCCACGATGCCCGAACGGCAATTTTTCCGTATCCCCGCCGTAAGCAAGCGAAACGAGCTGATGCCCAAGACAAATCGCAAGCGTTGGATACCGTTCGATGACCGTCAAAATATTTGGCAAATAACGATGCAATTGTTTCGGGTCTCCCGGTCCGTTCGATAATAACACCCCATCTGGCTCAAGTTGTTCGACCGTTTGTAACGTCGTATTGTACGGAACGACCGTCACGCGACATCCGTACGCCATTAACGAATGAACGATGGACTTTTTATATCCGAAATCAAACAAAACAACGTGCATATGACCGTTTCCGTACGTTTGTATGTCCGATGTGCTCACGAGCGGAACAGGTGCTTGTTCTTCTACGTGTACGACCGCCCGCCGGCTCGTTGAAATAACCGCAGGCATCGCCCCATGTTCACGAATTTGTTTCACGACAGCTCGCGTATCGACATGAGTGAGAAGCGGAACGTTCCATTTTTCTAAATATTGTTTCAAGCTGTACGCCGCTTCGTAATGATACCCTGCCTCCTCCGCTTCATAAACGATGACCGCCTTTACGTGCGGCTGTTTGCTTTCAAAATCGACTTCGTTAATCCCGTAATTTCCAATAAGCGGATACGTAAAAACGATGATTTGGTTTTTATACGATGGATCAGTCAACACTTCTTGATACCCTGTCATCCCTGTAAAAAAAACAACTTCTCCCGCAATATCCCCCATCCACGCCGTTTCTAGTTTCCCAGCAAACGTTTTGCCGTTTTGCAAATGTAAATACGCCTCCATGTTCACACCCCAAACGAATGTTTATTAAACCGAAAGAATTTTTATTCATTTATACGTATAAAAAATCGCGTTCATACGACGTTAACGCTTCTTGTAATATATTTATCGCTTCGTCAAGCTCCTCTTTCGTCACGATGAGCGGTGGCAATAAACGAATGACGTTCGGTCCCGCTGCTAAAGCAAGAAGCCCACGCTCATGAATATGCGGCAATATATTCGCAACTGGTTCACTGCATGCGATGCCGATCATCAACCCTAAACCGCGCACATCTTGCACGATTTGAACGTCTTTTAACTGTTCAACTAATTTTTGCTTAAAATATGTTCCTTTTTCTTGTACTTCCCGTAAAAATGACGGTTGTGTCACGACGTGAAGCGTCGCTTTCGCTGCTGCCATCGCCAAAGCGTTTCCGCCAAACGTTGAGCCGTGCACTCCGGCGCTAAACGTCGGCACGACATGTTTCTTTCCGATCATCGCCCCGACCGGAAACCCGCTTCCTAATCCTTTTGCGACGGTAATGATATCTGGGGAAAGATGAAACTGCTCATAAGCAAACAACGTGCCTGTTCGTCCGATGCCTGTTTGCACTTCATCGACGATCAACAATGCTCCGTACGTTTGGCAAAGCTGCTCGGCTGCCTGTAAAAACGACTTTTCTCCGACAACAACACCGCCTTCGCCTTGCACCACTTCCACCATGACAGCGGCCACCGTTTCATCCATTTCCCTTTCAAGTGCATCGATATCGTTAAACGGCACATACGTAAACGTCGGCAACAACGGGCCGAATCCATCGTGAATTTTCGCTTGCCCCGTCGCTGTCATCGTCGCAAACGTTCGACCGTGAAACGACTGTTCGCACGTAATGATTTTAAAACGTCCCGTATGTTTGCGTGCAAGCTTGATTGCCGCTTCGTTCGCTTCCGCTCCGCTATTGCAAAAAAACACCGCATCGCCAACGGAATGTTGTACAAGAAGAGAAGCGACTTCTTCTTGAATGGGGAGATGAAATAAATTAGACACGTGCCATACTTCGTTTAGCTGCACCCCAAGCGCCTGCTGAACATCCGGGTGGCGATGACCGAGATTACATACCGCAATGCCTGCGACAAAATCAAGATATTGTTTTCCGTCCGTTGCGATGAGTTTCGTTCCTTCCGCTTTGGCAACCGTAATCGGAAACCGTTGATACGTTGGGAAAATCATACGTACACCTCTTTCTTCATCATCGTTCCATGCCACGTTCCTTCTTTATAAAATGGAACTTTTCCGCTCACAATAGCAACTTCGTTAACTGATTTGAGCGCATGAAGAGCCGCTTTCACTTTCGGAATCATTCCCCCTGAAATCGTTCCATTTTCGATCATCGCTTCGATCATATGGGCGGTTGCTTCTTTGACAACTTCTCCATCGTTTAAAATGCCAGCCACATCCGTTACAAAAACGAGTTTATCAGCTGAAAGCGCCTGCGCCACCGCCGCCGCTGCTGTATCTGCGTTAACGTTATACGTTTGGCCATGCTCATCCATTCCGATCGGTGCAATGACGGGCACATATCCGTGACGCAACAACGTATGCACAATGTTTGCATGGACGTGTACAACTTCCCCCACATAGCCGAGCGTCTGTACGTCGATTGGTTTCGCTTGTAACAAGCGATCGTCGACACCGGACAAACCGACGGAACGAATGCCATTTGCTTGTAACAGCGAAACGAGCGTTTTGTTCACTTTTCCGTTTAACACCATTTCGACAACGTCTAACACGTCTTTTGTCGTTTTTCGCAATCCGTTTACAAATTCAGACGGAATGTTAAGCGCATGCAACAACTGTCCAATATCTGGTCCTCCGCCATGCACGATGACAACATCAAGCCCGCTGTTTCTTAATTGTTGCACGCTCGTAAAAAATGATGGGGATAACTCGTGAAGTACGCTGCCGCCGCATTTGATCACAATCACACAAACTCCCCCTTACGTGCGATAACTCGCATTAATTTTAATGTAGTCGTACGTTAAATCACAGCCCCACGCAATTCCTTCTCCATCACCGATATGCAAATCGACTGTAATCACGACGACGTCTTCCATTAAAGCGGCTTTCGCTTCTTCTTCCGAAAATGGCACCGGTTGACTTTGTTTTAACATTTGAATCGAACCGATCCATACGTCTACACAATCCGGGTTTATGAATGCTCCGCTATGTCCAATCGCCCCAATAATGCGCCCCCAGTTTGCGTCCGCCCCATACACTGCTGTTTTCACTAAGTTGGAACCGACAATATGTTTCGCGGCCCATTTTGCTTCTTCGTCCGTTCTCGCTCCTTTGACGCGCGCTTCAATGAGTTTCGTTGCCCCTTCTCCGTCGCGAGCAATTTGTTTCGCTAAATGTTCACACGTTTGACGGAGCGCTTCATAAAAGTTTGCCCAATCTCGATGTTGCGGAGAAAGCGGTTCGTTGCCAGCTAACCCGCTCGCCATGACGATGACCATATCGTTCGTTGACGTTTCTCCATCGACCGTAATTTGATTAAACGACACGTTCGTAATGGAACGAAGCGCATCTTGCAATACGTCTGACGGGACGTTTGCATCCGTCGTAATAAAAGCGAGCATCGTCGCCATATTTGGATGAATCATTCCCGATCCTTTCGCTGCTCCCGCAACCGTCACGACTTGACCGTCGATCACCGTTTCATAACACGTTTTTTTCATGACGAGATCCGTTGTTAAAATGGCTGTTTGAAAATCAACCGCTCCAGCCAATTGCGCTGTCGGTTTCAATTTTGGAATGCTCGCGCGAATGTTTTCCATCGGTAAACATTCACCGATCACTCCTGTCGATGCAACAGCAACGAGATGTTCTGGAAGACTAAACGCCTCCGCGCACAACTTTCGCATTTCGTATGCGTCTTTTAACCCTTGTTCCCCTGTACATGCGTTCGCATATGCGCTGTTGACAATGACGGCTTGAAGCTTTTGTTCCACTGCAATGCTTTGTTTCGTCACTTGAAGCGGTGCCGCTTGAAACACGTTTTGCGTATAAACGGCGGCACACGATGCCGGCACATCGCAAACGATTACCCCTAAATCTTTTTTCGTATAACGTAACCCTGCATGCACACCAGCTGCTTGAAACCCTTTTGGCGTGACAATCGTTCCGTCTGCTACATATTTCACCTTTTCTTCGATCAACTTCATATTCTCCACCCCATTTACGGATACATCGGCATCGATGTCAATCCGGTTTGTTCCTCTAATCCAATCATCACATTGGCGTTTTGAACGGCTTGCCCTGCCGCCCCTTTGACTAAATTATCAATTACGCTCACAACAGTCATGCGATTTGTTCGTTCATCATAAGCAAGCCCAATATCACAATAGTTCGAACCGTACACGTCTTTCGTGCATGGGAAAGACCCTGCCTCCCGAACGCGCACGAACGGGCAATGCTTATACGTTTCTTTATATAACTCTATCATTCTTTCAAGCGATACGATGCATGCTGCCTCGGCATATATCGTCGCCATAATGCCGCGCGTCATCGGAATTAAATGCGTGCTAAACGTCACCGGCTTCATTTGTTCATTCCAGTCGCATAACATTTGTTCAATTTCAGGAATATGTTGATGTGTATTCACTTTGTATATTTTTACGTTTTCATTCGTTTCCGCAAAATGAACGCCAAGCGACACTCCACGTCCTGCACCTGACACACCTGATTTCGCATCAACGATAACCGAATGAGGTACGATCCATTTTTGAATGACAAGCGGTGCTAATCCGAGCAACGTCGCTGTCGGATAGCAACCGGGATTGGCGATTAAACTGGCGTTTGCAATGTGCTCGCGATTCCATTCCGTTAAACCGTATACCGCCTGTTTGAGCACTTCTTCGTTCGGCGCATGTTTTTTATACCACTTCTCATACACGCTCCCGTCACGCAAACGAAAGTCTCCAGATAAATCAATGACTTTATGCCCTGCCGCAAGCAACTTCGGCGTCCATTCGCTTGATACACCGGGCGGCGTCGCTAAAAAAACGAGATCGCCTTCAACATCATCGATTCGAATATCGCGCAAAACGAATGAACTTTCCATATGCGGATACACATCACGAAGCGAAACACCTGCTTGTGAAGATGAATGAACGGAAACGACGCGCATGTACGGATGATGTTGCAATAAACGAATGAGCTCAATCCCTCCGTAGCCTGTCGCTCCAATAATGGAGACTTTCATTTCCCCGTTCCCCACTTTCTATATATGTTGTAAATTTAGTTATCATTATAATACTGCATAAAAATAAAATCAAATGTATATTTAAATATTTTTCATTTTTCTCATTCATTTATTGACCATATATGTATTTTTCTTTTTAATGGAATTAGATAACAAGAAAAGGTGGTTATTGTATGGCTATTCAACCGATCTCCTTATCCGACCTTCTTTCCCTTCCTCACCATATGATTGATATGCAAAAAGGAGAATATATATTTCGCGAAGGAGAGACGGCAAACGAGCTATATATTGTATGTGCAGGAAAAGTACAATTAAGCAAAACGACAGATGAAGGGCGCGAACTATCGCTTCGCATTTGCGAGCAAGGAGATGCATTTGGGGAGATCGTTCCGTTTCAATTGACGTGCATCTGTACGGTAAGTGCAAAAATGATGGAAGGAGGAACGTTAGCTGTCATTCACAAACAGCAAATTGAAGAAAAGCTGTTGACGGATCATGCGTTTTCGTTACAGTTTATGCAATGGGTTCATTTGCAATTGCAACGAATGCAAACGAAAATACGCGATTTAATTTTGCACGGAAAAAAAGGAGCGCTCTATTCGACGCTCATCCGCCTCGCAAACAGTTACGGCGTTCAAACAGAAAACGGCATCCTCATCAATGTTCCGATGACCAATCAAGAGCTTGCCAACTTTTGCGGCAGCGCACGCGAAGTCGTCAGCCGTCTATTAAAAGAATTAAAAGAACTCGGCATCATTTCTGTCGAGAAAGGAAAAATAACGATTCACGATGTGCAGTTTTTAAAAGATGAAATTCGTTGCGAAGGTTGCCCCATTGACATATGCAATATGAATTGAACTACCACTAGGCTAAAGCCATAGTGGATTCCTACGAACACCGAAAGTTTTTTCGGTTATTTAGTAGGCGATCCCCACAGTTCTTGCGGTTAAGAAGCCTAATCGCTTCGTTTTTAATATTGATACTTGCGTTCACATCTCGGTCGTGATGAGTATGGCACACAGGACATTCCCATTCACGCAAAGCAAGATGTTTCACGTCTTTGTTTTGATAGTAACAGCACGAACAAAGCTGACTAGATGGAAAGTTTTTTGCTACGGTGACAACTTGTTTTCCGTACCATCTAGCTTTGTATTCGATCATGGCTTTAAACATTGACCAAGATACCTCTTGAATCGCTTTTGCAAGGTTATGATTTTTTAGCATATGGCTTACAGACAAATCTTCCATCCCGATGATGTCGTGGTTTTTGACAATCTCGGTGGAAATTTTGTGCAAGTAATCATGTCGTGCATTTGTTATTTTTTCGTGCAATCGTGCAACTTTTATTCGTTGCTTATTCCAATTCGAGCCACCTTTTTTTCGTCTGGAAAGAATACGTTGTGCTTTTGCTAGCTGTTCTTCTAGCTTACGAAGCCATTTCGGGTTGACGTATTTTGTTCCATCAGAAAGAACGGCGAATTCCTTCAACCCAACATCGATGCCAACGGCTGAACCCGTTTTAGGCAACGCTTGCACGTCAGTTTCAACCAAAATGGACACAAAGTATTTCCCGCTCGGATTTCGTCTAATCGTAGCAGACAAGATACGCCCTTCTACTTCACGACTTTTTGCAAAACGAATCCATCCAAGTTTAGGTAATTTGATTTTATTACCATTAATAGCAATATTGCCATTTGTATACTTTGTCGTGTAAGACTGAACAGGATTTTTCTTAGACTTAAAACGTGGTCTATTGTTTTGCTTCTTAAAGAAGCGAGAATAAGCGTCAGCAAGATTTTTTAATGACGATTGAATCGCAATACTATCTATTTCTTTTAGCCAAGTTATATAAGTTGAATTAAAGATTTACAACTGAACACACAAACGATCGATCGTTTGTTCTGGTTGATTCGCTGAATAAAGGCTTGGACATTCTTTCTAATTTCTTGCACACTCGAATAGAACACGTTGTAAATCACGTCTGATTTCAGCCATTTCCATAGCCCTTCAATCAAGTTCAATTGCGGACTGTATGGTGGCAAAAAGACGAGCTCTAACCGATCTTCGTGTTCTTTTAAAAATGGCTGAATGAGTTTGGCATGGTGAATTCGAGCGTTATCTAAAATCATCACTATTTTGCCTGTGGGATAGCGTTCTAACACAAGTTGAAGAAATCGAAGAAATGTTTCCGCGTCATAGCGTTCTTCTTCGATGCAAAACACTTCCCCTGTTTCGTCGTTCAACGTGCCAATCAGCTTCAGCCCTTGATGTTTTCCAAACGTCGGAATGATTCGTTGTTTTCCTTTGACAAACCATGTTTTTTGAATCGCTTGGTAATCACGAATCATCGACTCATCTTGAAAGAGGACATGGGCGATGTTCCCATCTACCAGTTTTTTTTTACTTCAGGGAAGGTGATTTCGACGAATTCTTTTTGTTTCTCTTCATCGGCATTGGCTAGTGTATAGGTCGGTTTCGTATAGCTTAGCCCTAACCGATGCAGAATGTCACTTGTTCCGCGAAGCGTGTATGTTGCCCCCCACTTTTGTTGAATGAGTTCAGCGATTATCGCAAGCGTCCAATTATATTTTGCTTCGAATCCCACATCTACGGGGAGCTGATGTTCAATGATCAAAGCCAGCTCTTTTTCCTGCTCAGGGGTCAATCGACGTGGGGCGCCAGGTGAGTATTTCATCTCCAGTCCATCAAGACCGCGCTGGGCGTAGGCATGAACATAGTTATAAATAGTTTTCTTGGATCGACCAATAATCGTTGCGATTTCTCCTTTGGTATATCCCTGCAAATGAAGATAAATCGCTTGGTAGCGTTCATATGCTCGTTTACTTTTTGCTTCTTTCATGGCAGTGGACAACTTTTCGATCTCGTCTTTGTGATTTGGCATCATAGTTTTCTCTCCGTTCCCCTATTTTCTCTTTGTATTTATTCGCCGTGGAACGGGAGAAAACCTTTATTTCAATTTATATAGTAACGGAATTTTTCATCTTTTATATGCCTGTAAGCAGACATTAAGGTCGAATGCCGATTGTACTGATACAACTGTACACCCTGTACACGTTTTTTTAGGTGCAGCTCTTTGAAAAAGAGCCACACCATTACAATGGATACCAGTCTACATTGCCAGCTTCGATAATAATAATGTTCACTCCATCAGTTACTATTTTGGCTCTTTCAGACGATTGGTTTTTGGAAATAAGGACAACTTCTAATATTTCATCAGCATCAAAATCCTTAACACAATCTGTTTCAAAGTATGTCACATCTTCAAAAACAATGAATCCATCAATCATTTCAGGATCTTTGCTTTCATCATAATCAGATTGCTGCCATTTACATAACTCAGTTTCAAGAGATACTCTTTTTGTAATGGAATCATATTCCACATTATTAATTAACCTGAATCCGTGACAAAACATCTTTACAATGGATGCAAACCGTTGATACGATAAGGGAAAACGACGTTGACGACTCTTCATCAAGTAGGTGAATGCGATGAAAGATTTCCCGATTCGGTTTGTATTGACAGATGAAGCGATTACTCCAAGTGCTGGGCTTGCTCTCGTGGGCTACTTACTGCACCAAACGAAGCTGGATAAACGAGTAAACGCCCTTCGGCTCCCAACGGTTCGTCGAGATGTGCACATTTCCCATAGCGACGTCATTCGCTCGATGATCGGCTTGCTTGCCACAGGAAAAACGGATTTTGATCATATCGAAGCGTATCGTCAGGACGATATCTTTTCGACATCAATGGGCATTCGGCACGTACCTTCCTCCCCAACGTTGCGACAGCGTCTCGATCAGCTCGCTTGTCTTCCGATGACCGAAACCATCATTTGGGAGGAATCGATGCGTCTGTTGGTTCGACAACACGCTACCTTGTCCCCTTGTTGGGCGAAAGGGAAAACGACATGGCTTCCCCTTGATATAGATGCTTCCCCATTTGACAACTCCGATACGAAGAAAGAAGGAGTGAGTCGAACGTATAAAGGATTTGACGGTTTTACGCCGTTGTTTGCGTACGCAGGGAAGGAAGGGTATATCGTTCATGCCGAGCTGCGTCCAGGGAAACAACATGTACAAGACAACATGCCTTCGTTTTTAACTACCGCCATCCGTCGAGCTCGTCCGCTGACCTCGTCTCGTCTGCTTGTCCGCATGGATGCAGGAAACGATGCGGAAGCGAATGTGCACGTATGTCTAAAGGAAGACGTGGACTTTGTCATCAAGCGAAACTTACGCCGAGAATCGAAAGCGCTTTGGTTCCAGATCGCTTCGCAAAAGGGCAGACGCGTCGATGATGGACAAACCGAAGGAGTACAAGCGTATGAGTTATGCCTTCCACAGACCGCAGCAATCGATGGACACACGTATACGTACGTTCAAGTCACCCAAGTGACGGAACGAACGATGGAACGAAATGGACAGCTGATGCTCGTTCCTGATTACGAAGTCGAAAGCTACTGGGTGCGGCTCAAAGGATACGAGCATGTTCGAATGAGCGATGTGCTCGCGTTGTATCATGACCATGCGACATGCGAACAGTTTCATAGCGAACTGAAAAGCGACTTAGATTTAGAGCGACTTCCATCAGGGAAGATGAAAACGAATGCGCTCGTGTTAGTCATGGGAGCATTCGTGTACAACCTTCTTCGTCTGATTGGACAAGATCTATTAAGCGATCCGAGACATCCATTACATCATAAAGTGAAACGCCGCCGCATCAAGACGATCATTCAGACGGTGATCACGATGGCAGGTCGACTCGTCCGCCGATCACGACAGATCTGGATGAAACTGACGCGAAGGAGTGGCTATAGCGAGCCCCTTCTGAACATTTACATAAAATGGAGAGAAGGAGCATAACGAACGATTGTTCGCAATTCTGTACTCATCCTAACCCTCTGTCCTTTTTTGTTTTTTCTTTGGTTTATATACCTAAAAAAGATATTTATTTCATTTCTGAGAGTGAAGATGACATCTGTTTTAAACATAAAAAGGGAATAGTGGATCACGCATCCATAAAACCAGCAAAAAAGTCAAAGTCGATGTCAATCCATCACGGATTCAGGATTTATTATTATACCAAATTATTTTTAAAAGTCTAGTATTTCTGAAAATTTTTTTGATTTGAAAGACCATAGTCATCAGCCTTAATATTCATTTGTTGAGGTATTTTTCTCATTATAGGATAGGATAACCAATAAACGGAAATTGATAATAGCGCGACACTTCCCAAACCGTATATATTATCAATACCTATAGTGCTAGCCAATGTTCCTCCAATGAATGATCCTATAGGCACAAACAAGGCTGTGATACTTGAATACCAGGCGAAAACCTTTCCTATCATGTCTTCTGGAATTAATCCTTGCAATGTAGAAGTTATTAATATATTTACAGAGCTAATTGGAATAAACGCTAATCCAAAAAATAAAACGGTAAAGACAGGAGATTGTATCCAGTAAGAAAGAAACCACGCAACTGAAGATATCAAGAAACCAATGATGGTAAATAAACCTAAAGGATATTTTGAAAAGAAATTCGAGAGAAGTGCCCCCACTAGCATTGCTATTGACATAGTCGCTAAAAAGTAACCATAGTACTTTTCTCCTCCTATATTAAGAGAGAATTCAGGCATAATAGCTGTTATCATCCCAAATATGAAATTCACAATAGCTAAAGGGAAAATTATTTTAGGAATAATCGAATTCATAATAAATTTTCTTCCTAAATTTAATTCTTTAAGATATTCATTAATTTTAAATTTGAAAGTATTTTCTTCCAATTTTTTTTGTTTCTCTGCTTGAGAAAGCTTTAAGCTTCTAAATAATAAACAGGCCACAATAAAAGTGAAAACATTAATTATAAATATATTAATTGCACCTAAATAGGATATTAGCAATCCAGAAATACCTATAAGAATAATGTCCGTTCCTTGATATGCAAATGTCATTAATGAATTACCGGAAACAAGATCTTTATTTTCTAAAATTTTTGGTATTGCAGACTGTTGTGCCGGATAAACAATTTGCTCAATACATGTAGCTAAGAACATTACAATAATTACTAGCCACACGTTCAAAAATCCTAGAAAATATGAAATGGGGACTAGAGAGATAAGAATAGCTTGAAGTAACTGAGTATACACCATTATTGATTTTAACTTCCATTTATCAACCAATGGACCAACAAGAAATTCAAACATAGAAGGTAATAATATTAATGCACCTGCAATACCGGTATAAAATGAGCTTTTAGTTAGTTCAAAAACTAACCACATAGATGCAACACTATAGATACTATCACCTATATTAGTAACAAAGCGACCCCAAAATAAAAACAGAAAATTTTTATTTTTTAGCACACTCAACAAAATAACCACCACCGTTAAAAAATTTTTTAATGTAAAAAGAAGTTTATAACGTTTGATTTCATTTGTCAACACAATTAAGATGTTAATAGGTTAAATGAATGAGGAGGGTTAGCTATGACAGATGATTCTTTGGATGTAGGGAAAATAATATTTGATTCTAAGACACATAAGATATTAAATCACTTGAATAATGATGAATTATCTATAAAAGAACTCGCAGAACGACTAGATGAGCCACCATCTAATTTGTATTATCCTATAAAAAAGCTCTTAGAGTTTGATTTGATAAAAGTGAGTAGAGAAGTTAGAAAAAAAAACATAATTGAGAGGTATTATAAATGCAATAATAAATATAAAAATCTTTTATCAATTGAAGGAGATATTATTGAATATCACTATGATGATCTTATCAAAACAGTAATGTTGGAAATCAATAAATCTTTTAAAAATTTACAAAATGATATACAATACAAAAAATTAAGTAATTACGAATCAACAGTAGAATTTAGTTTTGTAGAAAAAAAAATAAAGTATGACACATGGAAAAAATATAATGAGTTGATTAGGGATTTAATTGATAATATACCTGAAGAGGATGGTGGAAACTACTATAGGTTTGTCATTACAGGATACAAAGTCTAGTAGACTGTAATCTTAAAAAAATTAACTATTAAAATATAATACAAGAAGACAAGTTTACATAAAGGGAAGCTTGTTTTCTTGTTATGTTTTTTTCTATTTGTATTTCAATTAACTTGGAATTCTTTCGATTCTGGATTCACATAGACCCAAATGTAAAATGAATAGTAACTATTCACTCCGATAGTAGTATGTAAAGATGCGCAACACAAATAGGGCATCCCCGTAATAGAAAATGCCCTAAGTGGTAGAAAGAACGCGATCAAGCGTGTCACCCGTCAACAGAAGACATAACGAGTCCCACACGTTTTTTTCGTGTTTCGTCAGTGTGGAAACGATGCTTCTTGTGATACAAAAAGACTGGGCGAATGTTTCGTCACAAAACGTGCCCGAGATGTTCTCTTTCACTTTGACCATGCGAAGATCTCGCTCGGCTTGGTTATTGTCAAAGGGAACATGCACTTCACATAAGAAACGCAGCGCTTCTTCCTTTCGTTTTTGAAGGCGTCGAACAAAAGCGAGTGCTTTTTTCGGAAGAGGCGTCTTCGCTTCCAATCGGTGTTGTGCTCTTTCTAGGATGCGATCATACACTCGTTCCCACCGTTTCGCTTATTCTTCGGAAAGTGCACCGTGATGCGCTTCGACGGCTTGCTTGGCGGCTAACAGAAACGTGGTCATGCGCATCGCCCACGTATGCCCTTGTTCGATGAATCCTTTTAACTCACGCAAATGGTGGGCATGACAAAGGGCATGGGTGGCATGTGTGTATTTCGGATACGTACCGAACGCATCGTGCATCATCGTCCCTTCATATCGGGGAAGAATCCCGATATCATCGGTCGCTTTTTTTCCACGAGAAGCGTGAGAAGCCAAGTATGTATATCTCGATGTACACGCGACATGCACCCATGCGAGTTTCCCATTGATGCGCAAACTCGTTTCATCGACATGCAAGATGTTGGATTCAAGTAAGGCGTCTTCGATGATGTCCATATTTGATTCCAGCGATTCGCGTCCTCGTTTCACCATATTGGCAAGGGTTCCTGTACTAATCGAGTGTTGATATAACGCTTCGATTGTATCACTTAAACGCTTGTAAGGGATCAATTGGATATGATGTAAATAAACAGCGAGCGCCGTGAGCCGTGGACCGTATTGCACATGATTCGTGACATGTGATGGGAATTCGGCTTGTTGAACACATCGACAATGCGGACATGATTTCACTTCACGTTCATGTTGTGTCACCTCGATCGCCACAGGAGGGACATCAAACACTTGACGGATATCGACTTTGAACGGTTTGACTTCACGCAAAGAAGCCCCACATCCTTGACACGTATGCACACGGTGGACGACACGATGATGTGGATGTTCCACTTGACGGAGCGTCGTTCCTTGATGTCCTTCTTGTCCGCCTGGCTTGTTGCCAGATGGTTGACGAGAAGAACGTGTGTTGGCAAAACGGTCAGAAGATGGGGGCAAATGGCTATTGGAGCTGTTTTTTTTCGTGCGTGCTTCCAGCTCTTGAACGCGATACTTGAGTTGTTCATTTTCTTTGCGTAGCTGTTTGTTTTCGTGACGCAAATGTTCATTTTCTTGAACGAGTTGATGAATGAGCTGTTTTTGTTGTTGAACTTTGCCGATTAAGCCCTCAACTGTAAATACAGCTTGTTGTACCGTCAACATGCGATTCACCTCCTTGTCTATCAATATTCACATCATAGACAGGAAAAGCAAAAAATATTCAGCTCACCTTATGATGTGGCTGAATAGTTACACGAATTAATTCGTAAAGGTTTAGAAATCTCTGAAAATCATAGCAAGCATTTGCTTATGTGCCATTTGATATTTGTTTGTAAGTATCGAAAAAAGTTATTAATAAAAAAGAGGAGAAATTTTCTCCTCCCAACCGCTAATAAAACATAACGATGACAAGTGCAAAATAAACAGCGTTGACGATTTCATAAATCCCTACTTTTTTAATTGACATCGCTTTCCCATAAAAGTACATCGCACGCAAGCCGCTCGGCACGTAAGCGAGTGCCAACCAGCCATGTCGCGCGGCGATGCATGCGACAATAAGCCCGATGTGAAATACCCAAGATGCCCATTTATACCGCGGATTGTTTTTTTCACGAATCATCGTTTTCACATAAAATGTGCTTCCGATGAAGAAGAAAACGGAGGCAGCAAATAAAAAGAACGCTTTTTCATCGATTGCTCCCGTTCCGAGATAATAGCTTCCTACACCGCCGAGCGAAAAGTTCATAATCGCCGCCACATCGTTTGTAAACGAGCGCTCTTTTTTCTTTTTCGCAAAATACATATTTACGACAAAAAACGGAATCATGGCTAAACCGAAATACAAAAGCGTCGGCTCGTAAGCAAGCGGAATCGCGACAAAGACGAGCGCGATAAACATATATATGGCAAACCATTGTTTATGACGAGCGGTCGCTTGCTTTTTGATCATTAATGTCCATATATATGTGGCTAAATAAAGAAAAAACCATGCGACAAATAACGGAAAATGAAGCCACGTCGCTTGGCCGATGTCGATGCCGAATAAAAATGGGATGATTAACATCGCCCATGCACCATGCTGTTTTGGAATGACCATGCTATCTCCTCCTCATGTTTGATTGTACCATCTCCCTCCTCTCTTTTTTGTGATCGACATCACATATTTTTATAAATGTGTGACAAACCATTGAACCGTTTGTAAAAATGCCTCACGCGTCACTTTATGTCCCGCATGTTCATCAATAAGCATCATAAGCGGTTGATGGAACGGCTCAATTTGTTTGTAAAACGCGTATGTATAATCAAACGGGACGACATCATCTTGCTTTCCGTGCCAAATGAAAAGGGGACGGCCGTTTAATTTTTCCGGCTGCAGCGATAAATCATATGTTGTTAATGTGTTGCGCAACGCAGCGAGCTGCTCGTTTGACAGCGGCAAAGACATGCCTTTTCGCTCGGCAAATTGCAGCTGCAAGTCAAAAAACGTTCGATAGCACGGACTCCCCATGAGCGAACCAGCGACGCGAATCCACTCATATTGCGTTAACGCCCCAAACGTCACGATTCCTCCCATCGATGTCCCAACGACGCCAATACGATTCGGATCAACAAGCTTTCGTTCGACGAGTTCATTTTTTATATCATCTAGCTCGCGAATGGTCGTTAATACAATATCCCAAAATGATAAATGAAGCTCATCGTCAGAGAGCTGATTCGGACGTTCCCCATGATACAGCGCATCCGGCAAAATGACGCGATATCCGGCTTCGGCAAGCAAATAGCCGAAATGAAGATTATGTTCTTTTGCGCTCGTAAATCCATGAATAAACATGACAAGCGGTCGCATATGATGAATATCATCACCTTTTACAACGTGCAAACAAGGAACGTTTGCGATTGTCTCGCGAATAATCGTTACCATCTTCTCATCTCCCTTGTTATCTTTTAACATTATATTACCATATAGACAAGTTTTTTGGAAAAACGATACACTAAAAGAGTAGAACATTTTAATGAAAAGGGGAACAAATCATGGACAAACATTTAATTGCGCTTGATTTAGACGGTACATTATTGAGAGAAAATAAAACCATTTCCGAACGTACATACGATGTGATTCAAAAAGCAAAACAAGCCGGACATATCGTCGTCATCGCGACAGGACGTCCGTACCGCGCAAGCAAAATGTATTACGAACAATTACAATTAACGACGCCAATCGTCAATTTTAACGGGGCATTCGTCCATCATCCAAAAGATGATCGCTGGGGGATGTATCATACGCCGCTTCAGTTAGAAACGGTAAAAGAAATTATTGACGTCAGCCGAAAATATAACGTGCGCAACATTTTGGCCGAAGTGATGGACGATGTATATTTCCACGAACATGACGAACAGCTACTTGACTTATTTAATTTAGGAGATCCAAACGTGTATGTCGGAAATTTGCACGATATTTTGAGGAAAGACCCAACGAGCATTTTAATTTTATCGGATGAACAAAACGTTGCACGCATTCGCACATATTTATCGGAAGTTCATGCGAACGTCATCGACCATCGAAGTTGGACAGCCCCATGGCACGTCATTGAGATCGTCCGCACTGGCATCCATAAAGCGTTTGGGCTTGAAAAAGTTGCTTCTTTCTATGGCATTCCACGCGAGCGAGTGATTGCTTTTGGCGATGAAGATAACGATATCGAGATGTTAAAATGGGCTGGATTAGGCGTAGCGATGGGCAATGCGATCGAGCAGCTCAAAGCAGTCGCAGATGATGTCACAAAAACGAATGAAGAAGACGGTATCGCCGTTTATTTGCAATCGTTATTAAAGTTATAAAAAATTCCCTCACGTATTGTCGAGCAAACATGAACAAACTATCATCGACGCCATATGCGTCATAAGCAGCAAACAAGGGGGAATGTCGTGTGGGCAAACGAAATAAATCGAAACGGTTTATTCAACAAGGTGCTGACGCTGTTTATAAACATGATGAGCGCATTCCGTATCATATGACGTATGAAGAAGCGGAACAACGCAAAGCAGAAAAAGCGGATCATGCAAACCTTGGGGGATTTTAATATGGGCAATCCGTTATTTCAACAAGCGAAAAAAGCGGTCGCTAAAGCAAAAGAAGAGCGTACTGAACGTGCCATCGCTGTGGCGAAAAATACACTTTCGTCCGCCTTTGCCAACGCCAACGATGCCGAACGAAAACAGCTGCACGACTTGCAAGACGAACTTGATACATTGTAAAAGCTGCGCCTCGTGCGCAGCTTTTACTCTTTTCGGAAAAAGCCGACAACTTCTGTCGTTTGCATAATGTTCGTGAACGCTTTCGGATCGACTTCTTTAATGATCCGCTTTAAATCGAACAACTCATAGCGCGTAATGACGATCATAAGCATATCTTTATCTTCGTTTAAAAATGCCCCTTTCGCCGGAATAACTGTAATGCCGCGAATCATTTGCGACTTAATTGCTTGCTTCATCTCTTCCCCTTTTGTCGTAATAATGAGCGCAGTTAATTTTTGATGGCGCGTATGAATCGCATCAATGAC
The DNA here is from genome assembly GCF_050613275.1 of Anoxybacillus dikiliensis. GTDB lineage: Bacteria > Bacillota > Bacilli > Bacillales > Anoxybacillaceae > Anoxybacillus. The sequence continues at coordinate 602,064 of NZ_CP187112.1, read as the reverse complement.
GCGCGTCGTCACATATAACGTCACGAGCGTATATAACGCCTTTTCCCACCCATACATATATCCAGCTGTTAAAATAATAACGGAGTTTAACGCAAAAATATACGTCCCGACCGAACGATCATTGACGCGCGACAATACGAGCGCGATAATGTCTAGTCCGCCGGTTGACGCCCCCCATTTCAACGTCCAGCCTGTTCCGACGGCCGCAATCACCCCACCGAACACGGCGTTCAATAAAATGTCTTCGGAAAGCGAACGGACGGGAATGATTTCAAGAAATAACGACATAAACACAACGCTTAAAAAGCTATAAAACGTAAACGATTTCCCGACCTTTTTCCATCCTAAAATGGCGACAGGAATGTTAAACAAAAAGAGCAATAAACCTGTCGAAATCGCATACGGCGTATAGTCGCCAACGACTTTAGAAATGAGCTGGGCAGCCCCAGCGAATCCGCTCGTATATACGTTGGCTGGAATTAAAAATAAATTCATGCCGATCGCGTTTAATAAGCCCCCGATAATGACGACAAATAATTTTTTTACGTCCACAACACATCCTCCTACAAAGCGATAAGATTGTTTTTTTTCATAATAATCGCTACACTTAAAATAAGTACATACATAGGGGTGATTGAAATGAATATTAAAATTATAGCGGATAGCGGGTGCGATTTGCCACTTTCTTTTATACAAGAAAAACAAATTGCTTTTTTGCCGTTAGCTGTTCATATAAACGACAACGACTACGATGATCAACTGACCATCCGACCAAAACAAGTGTACGATGCGATGCGCGCAGGCGATGTACCGAAAACATCGCAAGCGAAACCTTCACAAATGGAAGAGCTATTTACGACGCTAGCGAAAGAGCGCGTACCTGCCATTTATATCGCCTTCTCTTCCGCCTTGTCAGGCACATATCAAACGGCGGTCATGATTCGAAACGAAGTGCTTGAACAATATCCGGACGCGAAACTAACCGTCATCGACTCGAAATGCGCATCGCTCGGGCTAGGGCTTGTCGTCAAAAAAGCAGTTGAGCTCGCTGAAAGCGGCACGGCGTACGAAGACGTCGTAGCGACGATTGAGACGTATTGCCGTCATATGGAACATATTTTTACTGTCGATGACTTGCAATATTTGGCGCGCGGCGGGCGCGTCAGCAAAACGGCAGCGTTTGTCGGCGGAGTATTAAACATTAAACCACTTCTTCACGTCGAGGATGGAAAATTAATCCCGATTGAAAAAGTGCGTGGACGGAAAAAAGTGTTGAAACGAATGGTCGAGTTAATGCAAGAGCGCGGAGCGGACGTTCAAAACCAACTGATCGGCATTAGCCACGGCGATGATGAACAAACGGCGCTCGAATTAAAAGCGATGATTGAAGAAACGTTCGGTTGCAAACAGTTTTTCATTTCTGACATCGGCGGCGCCATCGGAGCGCATGCCGGACCGGGAACGATCGCCCTCTTTTTCTTGAATAAACAGCTTGAGCATTGATTACACTACCCGATAAAGGGGTGACGAAGCGATGACAAGCGACAACGATAAAAAAGCAAAAGACAATAACGCCAAACGACATGAAAAAAATATGGAGCGCGAAAAAAACCGCCAAGCTGGCAAGCGCGCCTACTCAAAAGAAACGAATCATTTGTAAACAAAAAAAGATGCTCGCGCGGAGCATCTTTTTTACTTCATTTGAAACTTCGCCATCATTTGTTGTAAGTCGTCTGTCAGTTGGCGCAATGTCGTCACTTTTTCCCCCATTTTTTTGAACGCCTCTAACTGCTCGACCATTGACGCAGCAATTTGTTCGCTACCTGCTGCGGATTGCTCAACGACCGCGCTAATGCTTTCAACGTTTTGTAAAACGTTTTTGCCAAGTTCTTTTGATTCGTTCATGCCGACGACAAGCGTTTGAATATCTGTCGTAATATGATGAACTTTATTTTCAATTTGTGCAAACGCCTCCGTCGTCGTTTCAATCGCTTTCGCCTGCGCTTCGGCAATGTCGACCCCACGACGAACCGCTTCTGTCACATTCGTTAAACCAGATTGAATGAGTTGTACCATTTCAAAAATTTGGCTTGTCGCTTTCGATGATTCTTCTGCAAGCTTGCGCACTTCTTCCGCAACGACGGCAAATCCTTTCCCTGCTTCTCCTGCGCGCGCCGCTTCAATCGCCGCATTTAACGCAAGCAAGTTCGTCTGCGTGGCAATATCAGCAACCGCTTTAGCCATATCTTCAATTTTGCTTGCATACGTCGCAAACTGTGCAGTTGATTGTTCAATCGAAGCGGTCGCTTTTGCGTTTTCATCAATAAACGCTTTTTGTTCAGCTAGCGCAGCTTGGCCATGCGTGATCGCTTCCACCGCCTCATCGCTATAACGAGCTGTTTGTTCGGTGCGTGCGACATTTTGTTGCACCGTTTGTTCCATTCGCTCAATGAGCTGCACCGCGCTTTGCAAGTCTTCCGAAATACTTTGTGCCCCTGCCGACAATTCGTTCGTTGATACAGCCACTTGGTTATTAATTTCTGTTAACGTCTTCGTTTCTTCATCAATTTCTTTCGCAAACATCTCGACTTGCTTGCTTGCCGTATCGACCGACTGAAGCAATCCGTTCAACTGATTTGCCATCGTTGTAAAAGCTTCATTTAAATCGGCCAGCTCGTCTTTTCCATTATACTTTACAGGCTCAATGCGCAAATTGCCGTTCGCAATTTGTTTTGCGTTTTCAGCAATTTTTCGCAACGGCGTCGACATTTTTTGTGTTAAACGCACCCCGCTAAACCCAGCAAACAATAGCACAATCGCGATCGCAATAAGCGAAATCGTAATGACTTGTTGGATTTGGCTTTGCAATTGTTTTTGCATATGTTCGTAATACTCGTTTACATACGTATTTACGACATACACATCGTTTAATACCCCTTCGGCACGCATCGACTGGCGGCGAATTTCCGCCACATCGTGCGCATCAAGCGCCGCTTTTGATTCGTTTGCTAGCGCAGTAAATTTGTTATTTGCTTGTTCGAGTGAAGAACGAACATACGGCTCAGTCAATCCTTTATTTAATGCGCCTAGCAACTTTTCCGATTCTTCCAAATGAACGATCACTTCTTGCTTATTTCCTTCTGTCGGACTGTAAGCATAGTTGCTTAAACTTTGCTTCGTCGCCTTCAATTCCGCCTGCAAATGTTGTGCTTTCATCATGAGCGGCACAAAATCTTGATTCGACGATTGAATCGAAAGCATATTCATAATAATAAATACGATAATGGCACCCGCAATAATTGGCATTGCTAATGAGTGAAATAACAATCGTTGTTTAATCGTCATCATATTCCTCCTTTATTTTGCGATGCCGTTTGTCGCTTGTTCTTTCCATTTTTCTAGCGTTTCCTGTTGTTCTGGACTAAACGCCACGACGCGAATCGGCGCTAAATCGACGCCGTTTTCTTTTAACCCTAGTTCAACCGTTCCTTTTGGCACGTCTTTCTTTTCGACATATTGTTTAATGACCGTATATAACGCGACGTCGACATTTTTTAACATCGATGTGACGACTGCTTTTTCCGCATAAAAATATTGGTCGCTATCGACACCAATCGCATATTTTCCGTTCATCTCTGCTTCGCGCAATACGCCAACACCTGTAAATCCGGCGGCAGCATACAGCACATCTGCCCCATCGGCAATCATTTGTTTCGCAATTTGCGCGCCAAGTTTATCATCGCCGAAGTTGCCTGCATACACTTCTTGCACATTCGCTTCCGGTCTAACTGCTTTTACCCCCTTGGTAAAGCCGTTTGCAAATTTGCGAATAAGGGGAACATCTGCCCCTCCGACAAAACCGACATTGTTCGTTTTCGTCAACATACCAGCAACGACACCTGCCAAAAAGCTTCCTTCATCTTCTTTAAACGTAATCGATGTAATGTTTGGCAGGTCGGATACCGCATCAATTAATATAAATTGCTGTTTCGGATATTTTTTCGCGACTTTTTCTAAATCTTGCTGCACCATAAATCCTAATCCGATGACGAGATCGTTTCCTTCTTCAACAAGCTCCGTTAATCCTTTTTCATACGTCTCGGTTTCTTTTAACTCACGATAATCAAAAAAAATACCAAGCTCATCGCGCGCTTTCATAAGCCCTGTAAACGCTGAATCGCTAAACGATTGATCCCCTAGTCCGACATCTGACAACATAATACCGATTTTGACACGTTCTTTCGGTTGAAATGAACTCGTTTGTGAACACCCAGCGGCAAGCAATAACACGAATGCCATCATGAGTGAAATTATTTTTTTCATAAAATTTCCTCATCTCCTTATCTTTCATTCAAATCCCACTTCGTTTATTATATCGACAACAATCGACATTTTGTTTACTTTTTATATATAAAGATTTTGTAAAGTTGTTCATATGTCAACAATCGACTATAATGGAAGCACAATATTTGTTTGAGGTGATCCATATGTCAAAAGAAAGTTCATTTGATATCGTATCAAAAGTCGATTTGTCGGAAGTGACGAACGCCGTCAACATCGCGCTAAAAGAAATTCAAAATCGCTACGACTTTAAAGGGAGCAAAAGCGACATTTCGCTTGAAAAAGACGAGCTTATTCTTATTTCCGACGACGAGTTCAAACTAGAACAACTGAAAGATGTGCTTATCGGAAAGCTTATTAAACGAGGTGTACCAACGAAAAACATTCAATACGGAAAAGTAGAACCTGCTTCAGGCGGAACGGTACGCCAACGCGCGAAACTCGTCCAAGGCATCGACAAAGACAACGCGAAAAAAATTAACACAATCATTAAAAATACAGGTTTAAAAGTGAAAAGTCAAATTCAAGAAGACCAAATTCGCGTCAGCGGCAAAAGTAAAGACGATTTACAAAAAGTCATCGCCGCCATTCGCGAAGCAGACTTACCGATCGACGTCCAATTCGTCAACTACCGTTAAGAAGGCTATGCGCCTTCTTTTTTCTTTTCTCAAATAAAATAGTTGAATATTTCTAAAAAATCAGTTACATTTATGAGTAACTTCATACACATCATCTTATCGAGAGAAGGGGAGGGACTGGCCCGATGAACCTTCAGCAACCTGACGATCGTCAAGGTGCTAAGTCCAGACAAGCGATTCGCTTGGAAGATAAGAAGGAGCGTGCAACGTCTTCTTCTTATGGAGAAGGCTTTTTTATTTGAAAAAGAAACGGAGGAATGGACGTGGGATTGCTAGACGATTTAAAAGAACGCATCGTCATCGCCGATGGAGCGATGGGAACGTTATTATATGCGCACGGCATCGATCGTTGTTTTGAAGAATTAAATGTGACAAAGCCTGAGGAAATCGTCCATATTCACGAAGCATATATCGATGCAGGGGCTGAAGTCATCCAGACGAATACGTACGGAGCGAACTATGTCAAGCTCGCTCGCTACGGCTTGCAAGATGACGTCAAACAAATAAACGAAGCAGCCGTTCGGCTCGCTAAGCAAGCAGCGAAAGGACGCGCCTACGTGCTCGGTACAATCGGGGGACTGCGCAGCACAAATAAAAGCACGATTTCTCTTGGAGAGGTGAAACGAACATTTCGCGAGCAGCTGTACGTGTTGTTAAACGAAGGCGTTGATGGGCTCCTGCTTGAGACGTATTACGATTTTGAAGAACTGCAAACCGTTCTTTCCATCGCTCGTAAAGAAACGACGTTGCCACTCATCGCCCACGTCACGTTGCATGACATTGGCGTCTTGCAACATGGGATCCCGCTTGCTGAGGCACTTCATCAATTAGAGCAACTTGGCGCCGATGTCGTTGGATTAAACTGCCATCTTGGCCCGTATCATATGTTGCGCTCGCTTGAAGAAGTGCCGATTCCAACACGCGCCTTTTTATCGGTGTACCCAAACGCAAGCTTGCCGCAATATCGCGACGGACGGTTCGTTTATGAAACGAGCGAACAATATTTTGAAGAAACAGCGCGCGCCTTTCGCGATCAAGGGATTCGACTCATCGGCGGATGTTGTGGAACGACGCCGAAACATATTTCTGCCATCGCCCGCGCCCTGTCCGATCGCACGCCTGTATATGAAAAGAAAGTAAAACAACGGCATACAGTCGTCGTGCAAGAAACGGAACGGGCGAAAGAACCTTCCTTAGCCGACATCGCTCGCACGCGCCGGTCGATCATCGTCGAGCTCGATCCGCCAAAAAAGCTCGGCTTGACGACATTTTTGGAAGGCGCAAAAGCGCTGAAAGAAGCGAACATTGATGCCTTAACGCTCGCCGACAACTCGCTAGCAACACCGCGCATTAGCAACGTCGCTGTCGGAACGATCGTGAAACAACAGCTCGGCATGCGGCCGCTTATTCACATCACATGCCGCGACCGCAATTTAATCGGCTTACAGTCGCACTTAATGGGCCTTCATACGCTCGGCATGACCGATGTGCTCGCTTTAACAGGCGATCCGTCTAAAGTAGGCGATTTTCCGGGAGCGACGTCCGTCTACGATTTATCATCGTTTGACTTAATTTCGTTAATTCGTCAATTTAACGAAGGGCTTTCGTATTCTGGAAAACCGCTCGGACAAAAAACGAACTTTTCCATCGCTGCGGCCTTTAATCCGAACGTACGCCATTTAGATAAAGCGGTGAAACGGCTAGAGAAAAAAATTGAATGCGGAGCGCACTATTTTTTAACGCAGCCGCTATATAGCGAAAAACAAATTGAAGACGTATACGAGGCGACAAAACATTTATCGACGCCAATTTACATCGGCATTATGCCGCTTACAAGCGCACGCAACGCCGACTTTTTGCACCATGAAGTGCCGGGCATTACCCTTTCCGATCACATTCGTGCGCGCATGGCTGCTTGCGCAAACGACCCTGTCCAATCGACAAAAGAAGGGTTAGCGATTGCAAAAGCGCTCATCGATGCGGCGTTCGATTTATTCCAAGGCATATATTTCATTACACCGTTTTTACGCTACGATATGACGGTCGAACTCGTTCGCTACACGCACGAAAAAGAGCGGCTCAAAAAAGAAAGGACGGTTTACCATGGCTAGTTTACTCGAACAGCTCGAAAAGAAAATTTTAATTATTGACGGCGCAATGGGAACGATGATTCAAGCGGCCAACTTAACAGCGGATGACTTTGGCGGTGAAGCGTACGAAGGATGCAATGAATATTTGACGATCACCGCTCCAGAAGTCATTGCCCACATTCATGAAGCTTATTTTGAAGCGGGTGCGGACATCGTCGAAACGAATACGTTTGGCGCAACGAGCATCGTATTAGATGAATACAATCTCGGACATATCGCCCTTGAGTTAAATATCGAAGCGGCAAAGCTCGCTAAGCGAATCGCGGAGCAATATTCAACGAGCGATTGGCCACGCTTCGTTGCTGGCTCGATGGGACCGACGACGAAAACGTTATCTGTCACAGGCGGAACGACGTTTTCTGAACTTGTCGCCGCATACGAACAACAAGCGCGCGGACTATTACTTGGCGGCGTCGATCTTCTTTTATTAGAAACGTGCCAAGATACGTTAAACGTCAAAGCCGCTTTTCTTGGTATAACGGAAGCGTTTAAAACGGTCGGAAAACAAGTGCCACTCATGATTTCAGGAACGATTGAACCGATGGGCACAACGCTTGCCGGGCAGACGATCGAATCGTTTTTTATTTCGATTCAACATATGAAACCATTTGCCGTCGGCTTAAACTGTGCAACCGGTCCAGAATTTATGACCGATCATTTGCGCTCGCTCGCCTCCCTCGCCAATACAGCCGTCAGCTGTTATCCAAACGCCGGGCTTCCTGACGAAGAAGGATGTTATCACGAAACGCCAAACATGCTCGCGAAAAAAATTCGCCAATTTGCCGAAAAAGGATGGTTAAACATTGTCGGCGGCTGTTGCGGTACGACACCTGAACATATTCGCGCCATCGCTGAAGCCGTTCGCGACATTCCACCGCGCGTCATTCCGAAACAGTTTCCGATGCATGCCGTCTCTGGCATTGATGCGCTCGTTTACGATGAAACGATGCGCCCGCTTTTCGTCGGCGAGCGAACAAACGTCATCGGTTCGCGCAAATTTAAGCGGCTCATTGCGGAAGGAAAATATGAAGAAGCGGCAGAAATTGCCCGCGCTCAAGTGAAAAACGGGGCACACGTCATCGACATTTGTTTAGCCGACCCAGATCGCGACGAAAAGAAAGATATGGAACAGTTCATCCAACAAGTTGTGAAAAAAGTGAAAGTGCCGCTCGTCATCGACTCGACAGACGAAGACGTCATCGCCTGCGCTTTATCGTACTCACAAGGAAAAGCAATCATTAACTCCATTAACCTAGAAGATGGCGAAGAACGATTCGAAAAAATTGTTCCCCTTCTCCATCAATATGGGGCGGCTGTTGTTGTCGGCACAATTGACGAACAAGGAATGGCGATTGATGCAAAACGAAAGCTTGACATCGCCCTTCGCTCGTACGATTTGCTCGTCAACAAATATCATCTTTCGCCGCACGACATTATTTTCGATCCGCTCGTATTTCCGATCGGTACGGGGGATGAGCAATACATTGGCGCAGCAAAAGAAACGATCGAGGGCATTCGCCTCATTAAACAACATTTGCCTAACTGTTTAACGATGCTCGGCATTAGTAACGTTTCGTTCGGCTTGCCGCCCGTCGGACGCGAAGTGTTAAACTCCGTCTTTTTATACTATTGCACGCAAGCAGGACTCGATTATGCGATCGTGAATACGGAAAAATTAGAGCGGTTCGCTTCTATTCCAGAAGAAGAAGTGCGCTTAGCGGAGGCGTTGTTATTTAACACAAACGACGAAACGTTAAACGCATTTATTCAATTTTATCGCGATAAAACGAAGCAGCCGAAGCAAACAAATACAAATATGACGCTAGAAGAGCGGCTTGCGACATACGTTATTGAAGGAACGAAAGACGGGCTCATGGAAGACTTAACGCTCGCCTTACAAACGTACAGCCCGCTCGACATTATTAACGGGCCGCTCATGAACGGAATGGATGAAGTCGGTCGTCTATTTAACGATAACCAGCTCATCGTTGCAGAAGTGTTGCAAAGCGCGGAAGTGATGAAGGCGGCGGTCGCTTTTTTAGAGCCGTACATGGAGAAAAACGAAACGAGCGTCAAAGGAAAAGTGTTGCTGGCAACAGTCAAAGGCGATGTGCACGACATCGGCAAAAATTTAGTCGACATCATTTTAAGCAACAACGGCTTTCATGTCGTCGATTTAGGCATTAAAGTGACACCGCAACAGCTTATTGAAGCGGTGCGACGCGAGAAGCCGAGTATGATCGGATTATCTGGGTTGCTCGTGAAATCTGCACAACAAATGGTACTTACCGCACAAGACTTAAAACAAGCTGGCATTTCGTTGCCGATTTTAGTCGGCGGCGCCGCTTTATCGCGCAAGTTTACCGATACAAAAATCGCACCCGAATATGATGGCATCGTTTTATACGCCAAGGATGCGATGGAAGGATTGACGCTTGCCAACCGCATCGTCCAACAAGACATTTCTTATGAGAAAAAAGAAAAAACGAAACAAACAATCGAACGGCAAAGCGCGGTCGCTGTCATGACAAAATCAAATGTGAAGCGGGCACCGATTTACGTTCCGATCGATACCGAGCGACATATATTAAAAGACATTCCGCTTGCACATATTGAACCGTACGTCAATTGGCAAATGCTTCTCGGACACCATCTCGGTTTAAAAGGAAACGTGAAAAAGTTGCTATTGGAAGGAAACGAAAAGGCGATCATGTTAAAAGCGTTAATCGATGAACTGCTCGCTCAAGCAAAACAAACAAAGTCGCTTTCGCCGAAAGCGGTATATCAATTTTTCCCAGCCAGAAGCGACGGTGATACGGTCATTATTTATGACCCACATGATCAACAAACGGTCATTGAAACGTTTACGTTTCCGAGACAAACGAAAGCGCCATATTTATGTTTAGCGGATTACCTTTCTGACGAACAAGTCGACTACGTCGGGCTATTTGCTGTGACGGCCGGGGCAGGTGTGCGCGATCTCGCCCAACGCTTTAAACAAGAAGGACAATTTTTAAAAAGCCACGCCATTCAAGCGTTAGCACTTGAACTAGCGGAAGGATTAGCGGAACGCGTTCATCAAATTATGCGCGACCGTTGGGGCTTTCCTGATTCGCCTGATTTTACAATGGAAGAACGGTTTGCGGCGAAATATCAAGGACAACGTTTCTCGTTCGGCTACCCTGCTTGTCCGAATCTCGAAGACCAAGAAAAGCTATTCCGCCTTTTACGACCGGAGGACATTGGCATTCATTTAACAGAAGGATATATGATGGAGCCGGAAGCATCCGTATCCGCCATCGTCTTCGCCCATCCGGAAGCGAGATATTTTAACGTGTTGTGAAAAAGCTGACTTTGATCAGCTTTTTCACACAATACGATCGGGCAAATAATATTCACATGCTAGCTTTTTAAAATCTCTTTCATTCCATGTGACGACCGCTTGTACGGTAGGAGAATGTTTCATAAGTGAACTAAGATAAGCATCCGCAAAGTCAACCCGATACTTTCCATAACTCGCTATCGCTTGCAGCACAACTTCTTTATCGATCGTTTTTATACATGGGGCCTCAACAAGCTGTGTTAAGCGTTCAGCTATTTCTTCTTTCCGATAACCGTAACGTTTTGACTCAAGAACCCAACAACATTCTGCAATCACTAACGGATGTAGTACAAACGACAGTTCTCCGTTTACCGCCTTTTCGAATAATCGATAAGCAATTGGTGATTGGATTTTATCATCGTTAGTTAAAAAGCGAACAATTACATTTGCATCTAAAATGTACATCGTTCATCTTCTTTCTTCTGCTTGCTAGCGAGCCATTGTTCTTTAGCTTCTTTTCGAATGTCCTCCCAATTCATCTCTCCTTGTTCTCGCTTTGGTGGCATGCTTCCAAATAGCGATAGCAACGAATCTTTCTTTCTTACTTTCAACGTTACTTCTTGATTTTCGCCATAAACAAACACAACTTGATCGCCCGGTTCTGCTCCAAGCCATTCTCTCACCTTCGTCGGAATCGTCACTTGATGTTTCGAAGAAAGCGTCGACGCATAAACATATGTGTTATTTTCCATCGTATCCCCCCAAATATTCTTTACTTTTATTTTATCTTTACATTATTCGAGGGTAAAGATGAAATAACGAATCATCTACAAATCAATCCCTTTGATCGCATGAACGCCCTTTCCATAATAATGTTTCACTTCTTTCATTTCCGTCACTAAATCAGCAAGTTGAATGATTTCTTCTTTTGCCCCTCTTCCTGTCACAACGACATGCGTATGCGCTGGCTTATTTGCCAACGTATACACAACATCTTGAAGCGGCAACACATCATCGATCGGAAACGACGTAATCGCTAACGCAACATTTAATTCGTCTAAAATGACAACATCGTATAAACCAGATAACACATGTTGTTGCGCAAGCGCCCACCCTTTTTGTAGAGCTTGGCGATGTTCTTCTGGCGTTTTCGTCCATGTGAAGCCAACCCCTGTTTGATGCACGTCAATGCCGAGCTGCTGCAATATTTTCGCCTCGCCATATGGACGGTGCGGCGACTTAATGAATTGAATGACGACCACTTTTTTTCCATGCCCCGCTGCGCGAACGGCAAGGCCGACCGCTGCAGTTGTTTTTCCTTTTCCATCCCCTGTGTAGACGATCACCATATTTCTTCCACCCACTTTAACTTGTCATGTAATTGTACAACATCGCCAACGACAATGATGGCCGGGGAAGAAAAGTTGTTCTCCTGCACGAGATGGACGATCGTTTGCAACGTACCAACAACCGTTCGTTGCCTTGTCGTCGTTGCCCATTCGATGACTGCCACAGGCGTCTGTCCATCTTTCCCATGACGTTGCAGTTGTTCAGAAATGTAAGCGATATTTGCCATCCCCATATAAAATACGATCGTATCTGTCGCTTGACTTAATGCATCCCAGCGAATGCGATCGCGCTCTCCGCTTTGATGTCCAGCGATAAACGTCACCCCGCCAGCGTAATTGCGATGCGTCACAGGAATGCCAGCGTATGCTGGCGCAGCCACACCAGCTGTCACCCCGGGGACAATTTCATACGGAATGCCGTGTGCCCGTAGATGTTCCGCCTCTTCCCCGCCGCGACCGAACATAAACGGATCGCCACCTTTTAATCGAACGACCGTCTTTCCTTGCAACGCATGTTCCACAAGCCAATCATGAATTTGTTGTTGAATGTTTCCATGCTTTCTCGGCTCTTTGCCGCAATATAAAAGCTCTGTTCCTTCTTTCGCGTAAGTCAACAGCTGTGAACTTACAAGACGATCGTAAATAACGACATCCGCCTTTTCGATACATTCGCGTCCATATACGGTAATGAGCTTCGCATCTCCCGGACCTGCTCCAACAATATATACTTTTCCTTTATGCATCATGATCGCTCCCTGTTGATACGTTAGCAGATGAAAATGTCGCCATGTGCAACATCGACACCGCCATATGGACGAGCGGAAACGCTACCGCGGCTCCGCTTCCTTCACCGAGGCGCATACGCAAATCAAGAAGCGGCTCTTTATTCAACAGCTCAAGAGCGATGCGATGCCCTGGCTCTTGCGACCGATGCCCCGCAATCATATAATGAACGACACGCTCGTCCAGTCGTTCAGCAATCAACGCGGCAACCGTACAAATAAAACCGTCAAGCAAAATCGGAACGCATCGCTCTGCTGCCGCCATCATCGCCCCTGCCATCGCCGCAATTTCAAACCCTCCGATTTTTGTCAATAAATCCATTGGATCAGATGGATTTGGTTGATGAAGCATAAGTGCTCGTTCGATAACTCTTTGTTTATGCTTGAACATCTCATCATGAATGCCTGTCCCTCTGCCGACAAGCTCAGCGACGCTTCGCCCGCTCATCGCTGCTAACAATGCACTTGCCGTTGTCGTATTGCCGATTCCCATCTCTCCAACGATGAGACAGCGAATGCCGCGATCGATCATGGCATTCGCTTGGCGGTATCCTGCTTGTACGGCTTGCTCTGCTTCTTCTTTTGCCATCGCTTGTTTATAAGCAAAATTGTTCGTTCCATACGCCACTTTTTCATTGATGACGTTTTCTTCATGTATATCAACCGCAACGCCAACATCGACAACTGCAAACGTAGCACCAATTTGTTTGCTAAATACGTTAATTGCCGCCCCACCACGCACAAAATTGAGCACCATCTGCGCCGTTACTTCTTGTGGATATGCAGACACCCCTTCTTTCGCGACGCCGTGGTCGGCTGCAAATACGAGCACGCCCGGCGGTGTCACACGTGGAAACCGCTCCCCAGTCATCTTCGCAATCTCGATGGTGAGTTCCTCCAGTTTTCCGAGACTACCGCGCGGCTTTGTTAATTGATCGATATATTGGCGCACTTCTTCTCCGATTTGTTCATAAAGCATCATTGCTCCCCCTTTGAAATTCAATCATTTTTCGTTCAATCGTTCTCACATCGGCATGTTTTTCGACGCAATCTGCTAGTTCGTCAAACGCTTCGTTTCGCAATTGCCGATAAAGCGGTCGCTCGATAGGTGATGAATCATGCTTTTTTCGCCGTACATCATTTAACAAATAATGACGAAACGCATCGTTATGAAATAAGTCATGCATATACGTTCCGATGACACGTTCATCTTTCGTTTTGCATCCATCTGTTTTCCCACCCATAAAAATGAGCGGTTCACCTCGTTTCACATTTGAACGTCCCATATGAATTTCATAACCTTTTACGTGGAACGTTTCGCCTTTAAACGTTAATATCCCTTCACATAACACTGTCGTTTTTTCGCGAGCAAGCGTCGTCTCCATCGGCAATAAACTTAATCCGTCGATCTCATCAAGCGGTGTTTCGACATGACAAGGGTCTTTGATGCGCTCGCCAAGCATTTGATACCCCCCACAAATGCCGATGATCGTTACATCCGTTCGTTCGTATAAGCGGCGGATAGCAGAAAATAGACCCGTTTCTTTTAAAAAACAAACGTCTTCGATCGTATTTTTACTTCCAGGCAAAACGAGTATATCAGGCTCACCTAACATAGCATGATCGTTCACGAGCCGCACGGAACAATCTGATTCAGAAAAAAATGGATCGATATCTGTAAAGTTCGACAGGCGTGGATATTGAATAACTGCGATATCAATTACCTTCGTCTCATCTTTTTTCGTCGCATAACGGGAAAGCACGACCGAGTCTTCGGCATCGATGCGCATATGCATATACGGGACAACGCCAAGCACCGGCACGCCTGTATATTGCTCAAACCAATGCAAACCGGGCTGAAGAAGCGAAAGATCGCCGCGAAATTTATTAATGATCACCCCGATGACGCGTTTCCGATCTTCTTCCTCCAATAGTTGCAACGTACCAACTAAACTCGCAAACACCCCTCCGCGTTCAATATCGCCAATTAGCACGACAGGGGCATTTGCCATGCGGGCGATGCGCATATTCACAAGCTCGCGATCATTTAAATTCACTTCTGCAGGACTTCCTGCTCCTTCAATGACAATGCGATCGTATTGTTTCATCAATACATCAAGCGACTGTTGAATAATGTTCAGTCCCGTATGAAAAAACTCGGTTCGGTACGTGCTCGCTTTCATATTTTCGTACGGTTTGCCGTGCACGACAATTTGCGCTTCTTGGTCGCGGCTCGGCTTAATTAAAATCGGGTTCATATGCGTCGTCGCCAACACGCCTGCCGCTTCCGCTTGAACTCCTTGTGCACGTCCAATTTCTTTTCCGTCAATCGTCACGTACGAATTAAGCGACATATTTTGCGATTTAAACGGCGCCGTCTTCCAACCGTTGCGCGCAAAGATGCGGCAAAAAGCGGTCGCGATGACGCTCTTTCCGGCATCCGAATGCGTTCCTTGAAACATAATCGGAAGCGCCTTACGCATCTCCCTTCACCTCGCTACATGCGTTCAGCCATCGCTCAACAAGCAAAGGATTGGATGGAAAATAAAAATGAACGTAGCCGGCAATAAGACGTTTATCCATATAGCCATCTAATTTACATCCTCGCAACCCTTTCACTTCATATGCAAACTTTTCTTCTTCGCGTGGGACAAACGTCGAGTAATGAAATTCATGCCCTTTTGCTTTGTCATATTCAAGCAAAAAGTTCCCCTTTCGTCCCGTCACTTCGCGATATCCGAGCGCAGCGAGCATTTGCTGCATGCGTACGTATCCTGGGATGACACCGACCATCTCGTAATATTGTCCATCTGTAGTCGCAATCCCTTCCGTTAAATACATAAATCCTCCGCATTCTGCAAGGGTAGGTAAACCACGATAAATTGCTTCAGCAACTGACCGTTTTACTTCCTCATGGCGCGCCAATTCCGATGCAAATTCCTCTGGAAATCCTCCTCCAATATATAAACCGTGAGCGTCATGTGGAACACGTTCACCTGCAAGTGGCGAAAAATAAACGAGCGTCGCCCCATACGCCTGAAGCATCTCTAAATTTTCTTCGTAATAAAAATGAAATGCAGCGTCTTTCGCCACAGCAATGCGCACATCGTACGTTTGCTTCGGCTGAAAAAATGGTGCGCTTGTCAGCTCATTCGCCTCCGCTAAATCCCATATGGCATCTAAATCAACCGTTTCGGACATTCGCTTGCCAAGTTCATCAAAAAACGGCTGAAGTTCTCCCCGCTCGACAGAAGGAACGAGCCCTAAATGACGCTCTGGGATCGTCAAGTCGTTCTCTTTTTGTAAATAACCGACGACAGGAATACGGCATTGTTGTTCAATCGCCTCTTTAACGAGCCGAAAATGCCCTTCACTTCCGACACGATTCGCGATCACCCCAACGATGCGAACGCGCTCATGAAACGATTGAAACCCGCGCACGACAGCCGCTGCACTTCGCGCCATCCCTGAACAGTCGACAACTAACAACACCGGGCTTTCCGTCATCATACTAATTTCTGCGGTCGATCCTTCATTTGTCGTCGCACGCTTTCCATCAAATAGCCCCATGACCCCTTCGATAATGGAAAGATGTGCCCCTTCGCTTCCCCGCTTGCACACATCGCGTACAATTTGTTCATTTCCCATCCAACTATCTAAATTGCGGGAGCGCCTTCCCGTCACCGCCGTATGATACGTCGGATCAATGTAATCCGGCCCACATTTAAAACCTTGAACAACATATCCCCGCTGTTTGAACGCGCTCATTAAACCGAGCGTCACCGTCGTTTTTCCAACTCCGCTCCCCGTGCCAGCCACGACAATTCGCCTCATCGCCCTCCCTCCCATAGCGCAACGGAAATCGTGACGTTTCCGCTTTTTTTCTTTGTTAAAACGAGCTGTTGTTGTCCGCTATATCGCTTAGCGGCCGGTTCGCTTACCCCATATGCCCCCGTGTAACGAAACACCGTTTCCGACGGTTCATCGATCGGAACGTCGTTTAATTGTTCGGGCGTATAAAAAATAAGCGGCCACCCATATTTGTTTGCGACGGCTAATAAACCTTCTTCATCTTTTTTCAAATCAATCGTACATAACGCTTTCACGCTTTTTAGCGAAAAACGAAGTTGTTGCAACGTATCGCAAATGACTTGTTCAATTTCTCTTGCGCTTGTTCCACGATTGCACCCGATGCCAATAACAATCACTTTCGGACGATATAACACCCCGTTTTGTAAAATCGCTTCTTCCTCTTTTTCAAGCAAGCGATGCGTAACAATAAGCGCCGCATCCGGCTTCGCTTCAAGCGCCTCAGCAATCGAAGCATATGACCGAATGTTCGCTGGCAGCGGTGCATCATACGTCCACCAATTGCGCTCGCCTGATTCTTGTACAATCGCGACATGTTGCTCATTGACAACCGCAGCACTCACAGGCGTCAATTTGTTTTCATTTTCCCATTCCCATCCGAACGAGCGACCAAATAAATCAACCGCAATCGTTTGTTGCACATCAGATGCGGTTGTAATGACTGGACGGGCATGCAGCAATGCCGCTACTTGGCGCGTTAATTCGTTTGCCCCACCTAAATGGCCGGACAACACACTAATGACATGCTCCGCTTTATCATCAATCACGACAACGGCAGGATCTGTTTTTTTATCTTTTAACAGCGGAGCAATCATGCGCACGACGGCACCGAGCGAAATGATGAGAATGAGTCCGCGATACGTCGCAAACCATGTTGCCAAATGAACACGAACGTTTCCTGAAAATAAACGAATCCCTTTCTGCTCTTCGTCACCTTTGGCAAACTTATCCGTATAATAAATGTCCGCATCAGGAAGTTTTTCGTGCAGTTTTCTCGCTATTTCTACCCCATGCTTCGTAATGGCTACAACCGCATACATCGTTACTCCCTCCCTTTGCGATAGCCGTGTGTAAATGTCTCGTCATACAGTTTCGAGCGATACGACTCATCAAGTCGATCAGAAAGCGCCCAGCCTGCTAAAATAAGGGCATGTTTCCGGATGCCGTGGCGCTGCATATCTTCATGGAGCGCGCCAACGGTAGAACGAACGACTTTTTCATCCGGCCATGTCGCTTTATACACAACGACAACAGGCGTATGCTCACTCCATCCTGCTTCAAGAAATGCAGCTGTCACTTTTTTCGTTAACGTCGCACTTAAAAAAAGAGCGATTGTACAATGATGTTGCGCCAACGAAGCGAGCTGTTCTTTTTCAGGAACTGGGGTTCTTCCTTCTGCTCGCGTTAAAATGACCGTTTGCGTTAAATTCGGTACGGTCAATTCTACTTGTGCCGCAGCGGCGGCAGCAAATACAGAACTAACCCCCGGCACGATGTCAACGTCAATTCCTTCCTTCTTCAAAAGTACGATTTGTTCCATCGTCGCCCCATAAATGGATGGATCACCAGTGTGAAGACGAACGACGATATGTCCCTTTTTCACTTCCTCGCACATCATGGCAACCATTTGCTTTAAATGCATGCCCGATGTACAAAAAATGCGAGCGCCTTCTTTTGCATATGTAAGCAGCTCATCGTTGACAAGCGAATCGGTGTAAAAGATGGCGTCCGCTTGCTGCAACAATTTCATTCCTTTCACGGTGATGAGTTCCGGCGAACCAGGTCCAGCTCCGACGATGTATATTTTCACTTTCTCACCACCATTAACGTCAAATATGGCAACGACACGTTTTCCAATCGCTCAATGTCCCATATCACTTCTTCATGGGATGTGACTTTTGTTACAACCGCCGCTTCATTGATTAAATTCATCTCTTTTAAAAGCGAGAGAAGGAGCGGCATCACTTTCGCCACCTTCAAAAACACGACGCAATCGTGATTTTGCAACGCTTTTTTCATCGCGTCGTAATCATCTCGAGCTGGAACGATGGCGATTGTCTCATCGCCATCAGCTAGCGGCAACTGCAAGCGAGCCGCTGCCCCATTCATTGATGAAATGCCTGGGATGATTTCGATCGGCACGTTTGGATGATATGTTCGCATCGTGCGCATAAAATGAATACATGTGCTATATAAGAGCGGGTCGCCTTCCGTTACAAATGCGACATGTTTTCCTTCACGTAAGTAAGCCCACACCGTTTCCACTGTTTCACTCCACTTTTCTCGCAACACACGTTCATCTTTCGTCATCGGAAACACGAGACCAATCATCTGTTTTTCTTTTTTGGAAAAATACGCTTCAACAATGTGTTGGGCGTAACTTTTACTCCCGTTCGCTTTTTTTGGATAGGCGATGACATGCGCTTCTTTTAGACGGCGAAAAGCTTTCACTGTCAGCAGTTCCGGGTCTCCCGGACCGACGCCAATGCCATATAACGTACCGATCATTCGCTTTCATCCTTTCGTGCTGAAATAATGTATATCGGATTTAATGAATCAAAACGTGTCAATTGTAAAATAGGTTTGCTTCGTGAAAATTGAGCAAGCAAAATATCGACAGCGTAATTATGCGTTCGCAATGCCTCTGTCGCTTCATATAACGTTTCGATTGTGACGGCATTGATAACGATGCGCCCACCTTTTTTTAATCGCGTACAACATACGTCGATAATGTCGCGTAAACTTCCTGACGTTCCCCCGATGAAAATCGCATCTGGGTCAGGAAATTGCGCTAATCCTTCAGGCGCCCGCCCGTGCACAAGTGTAAAGTCTGCGCGGAACTTTTTCATATTTTTCTGACATATTTCTATATCTGAAGCATTTTTTTCAATCGCAAAAACCGCCCCTTCTCGAGCCATTTTTGCCGCTTCAATCGCTACCGACCCCGTGCACGTCCCAATGTCCCATACAACGCTTCTTTCATGAAGACGGAGAGCTTGTATACTTAGTACGCGCACTTCTTTTTTCGTAATTAGCCCTTTTTCTGGCTTGCGCTGAAAAAACTCAGCATCGTCGATCCCAAACATCCACTTCGTCCCATCTGTTTTTCTGCGCAAAACGACAATATTTAATGGAGCAAACGAAGCCTCCTTCATCTCTTCCAACGTAAAAAAGCGACAGCGCTCGTTTTCGCCCCCAAGATGTTCCCCGACAAACGCTTCATATTCAGTCATCCCGTAAGCCAGCAAATACGAGGCAATGGTAGGCGGATCGTTCGTTTCATCTGTTAAAATGGCTACCTTTTCTTTTCCATCGATCCGCTGTGCTAGCCCTTTCATCGTGCGCCCGTGTAAACTAACGACGTACGCATCGTGCCAACTTTCCCCCATTTTTGCGAACGCCCATTGCAACGAGCTAACGGATGGATACACAGCAATCGGCATTTTTTTCGCTAAATAGCTGCCGATGCCATAAAACAACGGATCTCCTGAAGCTAAAATAACTGTTTTTTTCGGCTCGTTCATTAACGTGGAAACGAGCGATGATAAGTTGTTGCGAATGACAATTGTCTCTCCACGATAATCAGGAAAAAAAGATAGTTGCCGTTCCCCACCAACGAGCCGTTCGCTTTCGTCAATCCATTGTCTATATAATGATGGAAGCGACGCTTTTCCATCAGCACCAATTCCGATTAATTTCATCTGTTCCATCGCTTCGTACCGCCTTTCCTAGCAACTGTCCTTTCAACGTATACATTGTCGTTTCAACCGTCATTCCTCCACCTACTTCGCGTAACGCATGTTGGCAACAATAGTCACATAACAAATCGAAAAACGACATATATCCTGCTTCGTACATCATATCGCCGACTTGTGACGCTGTATTCGCCTGTTTAACAGCTTCAATGATATGCGTTGGAGCACCGCATTGTTCAGCAATACGAGCTAAAAAATGAAAATCGACAGGGGCACTTTTCGAATGTACCATCATGACCCCTTGCGCCACTTTTGAAAATTTGCCCATCATGCCAACGAGCGATACTTTTTTTATGCCAAGCCGCTTGCATTGCTTCAACGTAAAACCGACAAAATCGCCCATCTCAATAAACGCCTCTTGTGGTAAGTAGCTATATTGTTTCATCGCGTAATGCTCACTTCGCCCCCCTGTCGTCACGACAACGTGGTCACAGCCGCAAGCGACAGCGACTTCAAGCGCACGTACAATACTTGCTCGATAAGCGGACGTAGAAAACGGGACGACGATGCCACGCGTTCCTAAAATAGAAATTCCACCTATAATTCCGAGCCGTCCGTTTAACGTTTTTTTCGCCATTTCTTCTCCGTTCGGAACGGAAATGACGATGCTCACGCCGCGTGTCACACCGTATTTTGTAAGCAATTGCCGAGCAACGTCCGTCATCATTTGACGAGGAACAGGATTGATCGCTGCCTCCCCAATCGGAACAGGAAGGCCGGGCTTTGTTACCCTTCCGACCCCTTCTCCTCCGTCAATATGGATGCCCTCTTCTGTCCAGCTGACTGTTGCAACGATCGAAGCACCGTGCGTGACGTCAGGATCGTCCCCACCATCTTTTATGACTGTGGCGCTTGCTGCATGTGGATGTACTTCACAAGCAGTGACTGGAAACGTGACCTCGCGACCGATCGGGAGCATGATCGTTGCTTCCGTTTGCTTCATGCCTGTAATGAGCGCAAGCAACGCCGCTTTGGTGGCAGCCGTTGCACACGCTCCAGTCGTATACCCTTCACGCAAATTTTCCTTCTTCATACTGATTTTCGCTCCGCCAAAATAGACAAGGCGTTCAATGCGGCGACAGTAACTGTGCTCCCTCCTTTTCTTCCAACGTTCGTAATAAAGGGCACGTCAAGTTTCGCTAATTCCTCTTTCGATTCCGCCGCCGAAACAAAGCCGACTGGTAAGCCGACAATTAAAGCGGGGCGCGCTTCTCCTTCTTTTACTAACCGAATTAACTCAAGCAACGCCGTTGGAGCGTTTCCAATCGCAAAAATGCCTCCGTCTGCCTCCTTTACTGCTTTCCGCATCGCTACAATTGCACGCGTTGTATGTAACCGTTTTGCTTCTTTCATCACATCTTCATCAGAAATATACACGTGGATACTTCCACCGTATTTTTCAATACGCCCTTTATTGATCCCTACTTGTACCATCTGGACGTCAGCCACGATCTTTTTCCCCGCACGAATGGCAGCAACTCCCGCTTCAATTGCTCTCGGGTGAAATAAAAGACTTTTCCCTAATTCAAAATCGGCACTCGCATGAATGACGCGTTGAACAACGGCATACTGCTCAGCAGTGAATGTATGCTCCCCTATTTCTTCATCAATGATTTGAAAGCTTTTTTGCTCAATTTGTTCCGGTTGCACAGTCATTGGACGAAACATTTACTTTCCTCCTTTTTTTATCTTTTATCTCGCGCTCAAGTGCGCGAATGATGTCGGAAAACTCATTGTACACATTTGGATAAGCAAGTTTTGGGCGACGAATAACAACCGTTTCGATACCAAGCTCTTGCGCCGCAGCAATTTTTTCGTCGACGAAACCAACCCGTCCGCTTTCTTTCGTCACAAGAAGCGTCACTCCGAAGTGTTTCATCAGTGCAACATCTAACTGTTTCGTAAACGGACCTTGCATCGCAATAATATTTTCTTGTGGAAAGCCTAATTGTTCGCACTTTTCCATGTTGTCTTTCCGCGGTAACATGCGAGCAATGAGACGAACATCGGGAAGCGAAAGCAACTTCTCTGCAAAAATGTGTAACGTTTTACTACCAGTCGTCAGCATCACAACGCCTTTTTTATTTGCTGCGTACTCCGCTGCTGCTTCATAGCTATCAACAAATGTGACGCGCTCGTACGTAATGACGCTTTCTTTTCGTTCGTAACGAAGGTACGGGACATTTGCTTCTTCTGCTGCTTTCATCGCTTGACGCGACGCTTCTTCTGCAAACGGATGGCTCGCATCCACGATTGCCTGAACTTTATGTTCGTTCATGAGCGCAATCATTTCCGATGCTGTTAATCGTCCGACGTGTGCATAAATTCCAACATGAGCCATTTGCTCCGCCGCATGTTCGGTAACGACGGTCGCAAATATGTCATATCCCGCATCGCGAATAGCTAGCGCTAACTGTCTCGCATCACTTGTGCCTGATAACATCATAATCATGTGCTTCACCTCAATGATCGTGATGGTGATGATGGTGATGATGCTCAGCGACATGAAGCCGATATTGACACGTATCACAATTCATATAAACCGAATCGTTAAGCGCCTCTTGCAACCGATCAAGTACGATCGTTTGTAGTGCCGGGTGAAACCCAAAATAGTTTGCAAGAATAAATGAAAGATGCGGATATGTTATTTGAAACTCGGAAACTCGCTTTTCTAACCGTTTGATTAATACGCCCGTAAATAAAAAGTACGGCAAAATCACAATCTTTTTCGCACCGAGTTTGATACATCGGTCGACGGCCTCATCTAATGACGGATTCGTCACCCCCATAAACGCTGGTTCAACAATGACCTGTTTGTTTCGCTCCCAAAACAAACGGGCAATTTTATATAAATCACTATTGGCGTCTGGATCACTTCCTCCGCGCCCAAGCAAAATGACCGCTGTATGCTCATCTAAAACAATCTCTGCCTCTTTCAAACGATCTTGTAAAATCGTAAACGTTGCATCGTGGATGCCAAGCGGCCGTCCGTACGTAAATGAGACGTACGGATAACGTTCTTTTGCCTCATCAATCGCTGCTGGAATATGCAACTTCGAATGTCCAGCGGGAAGTAAAATAATAGGTATAACAGTTACTTCCGTTGCTCCTCGTTCGACACAATGGACGATACCATCTGTTACAGACGGAATACCAAATTCTAAAAAACATGTATGCACATAAAACGTCGCGTCAATGTGCGGACGAATCGTTTCGACAAACTGCCGTACTTGCTCGTTCCCTTCTTCATCACGGCTCCCATGTCCAACGAACAAAATCGCTTTCACATGTATCACTCCCCACATGCCGCTGGCTCAACGTTCTTCGTCTGTCCATAAACAAAGCCACCGACTTCTTTTTTTCGTTCAAAAAACTTATGAAATCGTTCGTTTGCATAACCTTCTTCTTTGTATTGCGCAATGATCCGAGCAATCGTTTCAACAAGGTCATCGGGATGAATGCCCTCCGCAACAAGCTGTCCAGGATGAGCGTTTCTTCCTACCGTTTTTCCACCTAAAAATAAGTCAAACGCCCCTTTGCGATAAACAATTCCAATATCTTCATGAACGGCTCCATAACATGCCATGCCGCACCCGTTAAATCCTACACGCAATTCCTTTGGCAACTCCATGCCTCCAAACTGCTTATATAGTTGCTCTGCATAAGGAATCGCATCTTTTTTCTCCCCATCACAAAAGTCACAAGCTTTCATAACAAACACATCTCCAACAGGCGCGACAGTCAATCCAACTTGTACGAGCGCGCGCACAACTTCATCTGCCCGATTCGTTTCCATCGTCACTTTAAAATAATGATCAGGTGTATACGTGATCGTTCCTTGCTCGCCAACGATGCGGGCAAGTTGCACCATTTGCTCAGGCTCCCACGTTTTCTTTGCAATTCCCGGACTGACTGCTACTTCCAATTGTTCTACATTTACTTTTGCATACGCCTCTTCCGCTAGTGAGCGCACATGCGTCAAAGCCCACGGCTCTGCTTCTGGACGTAGTCGCTCGTGCGGTTTTAACGGCTGGACGGCACTAGATAAGTTATATTTCCGTTCATAGCCACGCGGTGTAATCATAAGACCGTCATGAACGAACGTAGAGGAGTTTCCAATAATGACTGTTGTTAACATGCCGATGTCGTGCTCTAACATGTCGCCTATATTCGTTAACACGACATGTTGCCGCTCACGATACGCGCTTTTTACAAGCCCAACTGGTGTATGTGGCGAACGATACGTCAATAAAATGCGCTGCGCTTCGACAATTTGTTGTGTGCGGCGGCCGCTTTTTGGATTGTATAGCGCAATGACAAAATCTGCTGCTGCTGCCGCTTCAATTCTTTTTGCGATCACATGCCACGGTGTTAAATGGTCGCTTAAACTAATCGTACATGCGTCATGCATAATCGGCGCTCCTAACAAAGCGGCACAAGAATGAATGGCTGAAATGCCCGGAATGACTTCCACTTCAACTCCTACTCCCTTATGCCACCCTTTTTCAATTAACACCTCGTAAACAAGCCCAGCCATCCCGTACAGTCCGGCATCTCCGCTCGAGATGACAGCGACGTTTTTTCCGCGTTCTGCCTGCTTTACAGCTTCTTGTGCTCGACTCACTTCTTCCGTCATCCCTGTGCTAATCACTTCTTTTCCACGAATGACGTCTTGAATTAAATCGACATACGTTTTATAACCAACGATAACATCGCTTTCTTCAATCGCTTCACGCGCCCGTTTCGTCATATGGTCAACACTTCCTGGACCAAAACCAACGACAAACAATTTTCCCACCATGTTTTCACCCCTTTTTCCATCGTTCGATCCATTCAAACAGTTGTTGTTCTGTACAAGTCCGGTTTTCCTTCATCCATATGCGTAAAAGAAGAGGAAGCGGTAAACGAAGCTGGTGAAAAATATCCGCTTGTGAAAATATAAACGCAGGTGTGCCATGCAAAACGATGCGCCCATCATGCATGACAAACACTTCGTCTGCCCATTGCCATACGAAATCAAAATCATGAGTAATGACAACGAGCGTCGTACCTGCTTCGTGCCACTCATTTAGTTTCATGATGAGGCGCTCGCTCTGTGCAGCATCTAAATAAGCAGCTGGCTCATCGACAATAAGCAACTCCGGTTGAGGGGCCATCGCAACAGCGAGCGACAACCACTTTTTTTGTCCGAGACTGAGATGGTGAATGGGTACGTCTCGCCATTCAGCAAGCGAAAATGTTTTTATCGCTCGTTCGATCCGTTCGCTATCCCCTTGCAAACTAAGCGCAAGCTCTTCCTCAATCGTTGGTGCTAAAAATTGATGTTCTGGATTTTGAAAAACGACGCCGACATGTTGGTGCAAACGTTCCTTTACACGTTTTCCTTCCCAATACACCTCCCCTTTTGTTGGGCGATAAATGCCGTTTGTATGAAGCAACCATGTTGTTTTTCCACAACCGTTTTTTCCGATCAATGCATATTTTTTTCCACGTTCGATCGTAAGCGATACTCCTTTTAAGACGTGCGCACCGTTTCGGTACGTATAGTGAACATCATGAAACTGCAGCATATAATCCCTCCACGATAAACAAAACAACGATGCCAAGCGATGCTTCAATAACATACCTTTTTGGCAATTGCTCGTCCGTGCACCGCGGAACTGTAAAAGAGACGTGGCGCGCTCGTTGCGCAATGACCATCGCCTCATATTGATGCAATGTGTGGCGTAACAATTGTGCAATAGCAAGTGAAGCGATCCGCCAATTTCGTTCCCCTTGTCTCACGCGCACCGTCACAAACAGCTCCCTTGCTGCCTTTTCCAACATGAAAATGAAACGATACGTTAACAATAGAAGCTCTATTAGTACACGCGGGATGCGCAATGTTTGTAGTGCGCATGCCAAGCGAAAAAATGGCGTTGTTGCGGCAAGAAAAAAGAGAACGAGCGAGCATGTAAACGCTCGTAACCAAATCGTACCTACATATGAAACGTCCACAACATCACCATCAAGTGAAAAAAGGAGCGGTGCGCTACTCCAAAGAATAACGAGCGCCATAAGCAAACAAACACGCAAACAAACATGCCATGGTAAGCGTGCATAAACAATAAGCCAAGTAAGCATCCATCCAACAATGAAAAAACGACCAGCATTCGTTCCAATCATCGCCCATATAAGCAAAATAAATGAAAATGTCAGTTTAAATGTCGCACAAAGTTTCGCAAGCTGATTGCGATACGCCCATTCGTCAAGCCAGCTAACCATTTCGTTTTCGCCCTCTATACAAGCCGATAATGTAGCCAATCACTCCCGCTCCAATTGCCGCCTGCAATGAAAATAGCAACGTTTCTACTTCCCCGCCGGGCGGTTCAAAAAACACATCGAACCACGGTTCATAATTGGGCGCAAGTTGTTGAATCATCTCCTCCGCAAGCGCATCCGCCCCAGCAAACTCCGTATGTTTTACAACGACGAGCGGCAAAACGATCAAAAGTGCGGCAAGGAAAAGCAATAGTCGATTGTTCATTCAACAGACGCCCCTTTCTGCTGTAATATATTTAATTCTTGTTTCATGTACGTATGTAAAAAATTCCATACTACAACAGTAAGAAGCCCTTCGGTGATCGCAAGAGGGACTTGTGTTACAGCAAAAATGGAAGCAAACTTTAAAAACGCACCCCACACCCCGCTTATTGCGTCTGGAAATGCAAGCGCAAGTTGTATCGATGTCATTACATACGTAGCTAAATTAGCAAACATCGCCGCCACAAAAACAGAAAGGCGCACCGAAACGCGGAGCTTTTGGCATGCAATAAACAACACGTACGCTACAAACGGACCGATAACCGCCATCGAAAACGCATTTGCACCGAGCGTTGTCAATCCACCATGCGCAAGCAATAATGCTTGAAACATTAACACAGCCGTACCGATGACCGTCATGACGAACGGCCCAAATAACAGCGCACCGAGGCCTGTCCCTGTCGGATGCGAGCTGCTTCCTGTGACAGATGGAATTTTTAAAGCGGAAAGAACGAATGTAAATGCGGTCGCTAGCGCAAGCAACATTTTCATTTCCGGCTGTTGTTTTACGATGCGCGTCATCGTCCGTAAACCGACGAAGAAAAATGGCAAAAATAACAACCACCAAACGAGCGCCCAATGCCAAGGTAAAAATCCTTCCATAATGTGCATCGCATATACTGAAGGCGAAAGCGTAAATAAAATGTAGATAGTCAAGCATGTACAAACGATCCACCATACGTTTCGCTTCATTTTTCTTTCCCCCTTGTCGCAACGCTATGTTCAGGCATAACAAATCCTGTATGTTCATACGTATACGTGACGTAATCGCGCAATATGTTCCCGTCACGTACATGATTTCGTACAATGTCCCTTCCTATTTGTTCATCAATCGTACGATACCAAACACCTTCTGGATAAACGATGACGACACATGCATCTTCGCAGCGACCGTTGCATCGTGTACGCGTCGTATGAACGCGCCCATTCAGCTGCAACCGATCAATTTCATCGCGAATCGCTTGCGTCACCTCTTCCCCTCCTTTTCTCATGCAGCTTCCTCCGTTGCAAATAAGTACGTGATGTGTCGTTCCTTGTAAATTCCATGTTGCCATATATGTCGCCCCTTTTTTTCAAAATAAAAAAGCACCTCTAGGTAGAGGTGCAGAAAAAACGAAAGATTCAAAAAATAAGGCATACGCTATCCAAGCATACATCATCACTATAACGTCCATCGTCCCCGCACGTCTACCTATATTCCCGTAGGCAGCCGACGTATCGCAAGCAGGCAGGTCTCCTGGCTTAGGTTCATCATTTCGTTGCGCCTTCCCAAAAATCAGTGGCATATTGCAACGAAACTCCCCATCACAGTGGCGGGTACCGCGACGGCTTTGCACCGTTCTTCCCTTTTAAGCATACGGACGTATGCACCGTACTTGCTCATCGTATATATTTTTTCAAAGAGCGTGAATGTTAAGAATATGATACACCATTTTTTCCTTTTCGCCTAGCCCGTTTATAAAAAAAGAGCACCTTCCTATTCGGAAGGCGCTTTGTAATAATCGCATGAAAATCGTTTGACGAGCGTATGCGGAATAATGATTCGCTTAATGGGCTCGTTCGGGTTTTCGATTTGTTGTATTAAATTTCTTGCCGCTTCAAAGCCGAGTTGGAAAATGTTAATGTCTACCGACGTTAACGGCGGCCGGGAAATCTCGGATAAAAGCACGTTGTTAAAGCTTACGATCGACAAGTCGGCTGGCACGCTTAAACCCATTTCCGCAAGCGTATTTAACACGCCAAGCGCCATTAAATCGTCGGCGACAACGAGCGCAGTTGGCGGCTCAGCAAGCGAAAGCAGCTCTTTCATCGCCTCTTGCCCGCCTTCTTTTAAAAATTCTTCATGCACGATGTAATCTTTTCGATACGAAAGACTAGCCGATTTTAACGCTTTTTCATATCCGCGCAAACGATCCATCGTCACGATGAGATTGACGTTTCCGCCGACAAAAGCGATGCGTTCATGGCCGAGCTCGATTAAATATTCTGTCGCCTCGCGTGCCGCACGCACGTTATCATTATCGACGTGCGTAATTTCCTCCGCTTTTTTATGCGGTTTACCGATGACGACAAACGGCACGTCTTCTTTTTGTAAATACGCCATAATTTTATCGTTCGCGCGCGAATACAGCAAAATGACCCCATCGACGCGCTTTCCTTGCACCATATGCACGACACCTTCATAAATTTCCGCTTCCGTCTCCCCTGTCGACAACTGCAACGCATATTGCCGATCATGCACCGCTTTGCTAATGCCGCGAATGACTTCTGGGAAAAACGGGTTTTGAAACGCTTTATCGGCTGAGCTTGGCATAATTAAGCCAATCACTTGCGTTGACTTGTTCGCTAAGCTACGTGCGATAAAATTCGGATGATAGCCAAGCTCTTTCATCGCTTCGCGCACTTTTTTCTTCGTTTTCTCGCTAATGCGCGGACTGTCAGCGATGACGCGGGAAACGGTCGATGGTGCCACGTTCGCTCGTTTCGCTACATCTTTAATCGTTACTGTCATAAAAATCCCCCATCTCTTACAAAACAAACGTGTTTGTCGCTTCATCGACAAATCTTTCTTCACCGTTGACCATCACTATTGACGGCACATGTCCAACAAACGCGACACGCATACGCCATGACGGTTTATACGTCCCTTCCGCTTCGACGTGAAAATGAACTGTATCGTGTGAAAATACCGCACGAATGTGCATATTCACGTACTCTCCTTTTTCGTATGCAAACGTTGTGCCGTCATCATCGTATAACGTATATGATGATGTTCCTTCCTCCATCGCATACACATACAACGTCAACTGTTCGTCCGCAACGGACGTCGATTGTTTCACTTCGGCGTGGGCAATCATCGCCCCTTCTTTTACATATATCGGCAACCGATCCAGCGGCGCTTCGACAATATATCGTCTGCCGCCTTCAAATTTTTCTTTCGTCCAATAATCGATCCAACGCCCCTCTGGAAAATAGACGAGGCGATGAAACGTGTGCGGACGCATGACCGGCGCGATCATTACTTCATTGCCGACCATAAATTGATCTGATATGTTCCACGTCTCAGCATCGTCCGGATATTCTAACATGAGCGGGCGCATCATCGGCACACCTGTTTGATATGCTTCAAAACATAACGTGTACAAATGTGGAAGCCACTCGTAGCGCAACTCAATATATCGCTTCACTATCTGTTCATATGTTTCACCGAACGCCCACGGTTCTTGACGGGCGAAACCAATCGCACAATGATTGCGGAAATATGGGGAAAAAGCGCCGACTTGCGTCCAACGAACAAGCAATTCCCCATGAGCATCGTGAGCGAAGCCGCCCACATCCGCTCCACAAAATGCAACAGCAGATAATCCTAAATTTAAACACATCGGCAACGATAGTTCAAGATGTTCCCAAAAGCTACGGTTATCTCCTGTCCACACAGCAGCATACCGGTGAATGCCTGAAAAACCGGCGCGCGTTAACACAAATGGACGCTTCCCTTTCAGTTGCTTTTTCAATCCGTTGTACGTCGCTTCCGTCATCATCATTCCGTATATGTTATGCACTTGACGATGCGTTTTCCATCCATCATGAACGACTTGATCGTCCATCGTTTTCGTTTCGTTAAACACAGACGGCTCATTCATATCGTTCCAAATGCCTTCAATGCCGATGCTCGTGTAAAACGTATGTTGTTCTCCCCACCATTTGCGCACTTTTTTCTTCAAAAAATCAGGAAACACGCTCGTCCCTGGCCAAACGTCTCCTTTAAACAACGTTCCGTCTGCATATTTACAAAAATAATCTTTTTGCACGCCATCGCGATACGTATCGTACTCTGCATCGACTTTCACGCCCGGATCAACGATTGGAACGATACGAACCCCTTGTTCGTTCGCGTATTGAACGAGCGATTTCGGATGTGGAAACCGATTTTGATCGAACGTAAATACACGATATTCGTCCATATAATGAATATCTAAATATATCGCATCAAGCGGAATACGTTTCGTGCGAAATGTATGAATTAATTCGCGCACTTCTTGTTCCGTTTCATAACTATAACGCGACTGATGATACCCAAGCGCCCACTTTGGTGGCAGCGGCATGCGGCCAACGAGATGCGTATATTGCGTCAACACATCTTTTGGATGCGGTCCAGCAAACACGTAATAGTCAAGCGCACCGCCTTCTGACGTGAACGTATAAAACGATTCATGCCGCAAGTCAAACGTCGTTTCATACGTATGATCGAAAAAGACGCCGTGTGCATGTCCGTTTTTTAACACCATCATATACGGATGCGACTGATATAGCGGATCTGTTTCTAAATTGTGCGGAGCATACACATCTGTATTCCACATTTTCCATACCGCTCCGCGTTTATTTAACACCCCTGTCTTTTCACCTAAGCCGTACACGACATCGGTCGGAGCGAGGGCGTGCGCACAGCGTATGCGTCCTTTCGCTTGAAAACGAACCGGCTCAACATCGCGTACAAGCACCGTCCCTTCTCGATCATAAACCGTTATACGAAACGGGCGTCGTTCGATCACGACCGTCAACGCATTCGTCTTCAGCTCCCAACCATTTTCCACTTCCTGCACATGCGTCGTCACTTTCTCTGGCGCTGCCACGACCGCTGGACTAACGGAAGCGTACTTTTGAGCAAACGGATCGATCGTGATTCGAACGATATCGTCGCGATAAAAATAAATTTTACCCGATGCCCCCTCGCACGTAAATGAAACGATTTGCTTTTTTTCTTCAATTTTTTGCACATCGCCAACCGATTGCCACACATCTGTTTCATTCGTCCCATTTGTCGGCCGAATCGCAAAGCTCGTATCCTCTAGCATACATGCCGCCCCCTATCGTTATGATCGCTTCCGTTTTCGCGCTAAATATAAAAACAGTCCAAACGAAGCATACACCGCCACAAGCGCCGCAATAAACGGAATGTTTAATCCTGTTTTTGGCGCCAACACGTAAATTTCCGCTGTTTCGCGATCTAAAATGATATCATACTTGCCATCTTTGCTGCGGACTAAATCGCCAGCAAGCAAGCCGCGCAATTCTTTTCCTTGTTCTAGCTCATCGTCGAGCGTCACTTTTTGCGTTTTTGATGTATTGTTAATCGCAATTACCGTCGTTTCCCTTTCATACGTCCGTTTAAACACAGCCATGCCGCCTTGTTCATACAACAGTTCAAAATCACCGCGGCGAAGCGACGGCAATTTTTCACGCAATTCACCGAGCTTTGTCACATAGTCAATTAACTCTTTATCCGTGCGGAAATTCATTAAACGTCGATTATCCGGATCTTCTCCACCATCAAGCGCGATTTCCGTTCCGTAATACATAATCGGAATGCCCGGGGCGCTAAACAAATACGTTAAGCCAAGCTTTAAGCGCGTCACCGGATTGATGCGATTTTGTAACGCTAAGCGAGTAAAGCGAACGGTATCATGATTATCTAAAAACGTTCCGAGCAAATACGGATCGTCATAAAACGCCACGTTGCGCTTCCAAACGTTATACAGCGGTTCGAGCGATTGATCGACGTTTGAAAAAATGGTTGATGCTTCTTTATAAAATGGAAAATCAATTAACGCATCGATGCCAAGCTTCCCATATTGCGCTACGTAACGCGGATCATCGTGCCATACTTCGCCAAGCAAAAAAAAGTTTTCCTTCACTGACTTCACTTCTTTTGCAAACTCTTCCCAAAACCATTTCGGCACATGTTTAACCGTATCTAAACGATATCCATCAATGTCCGTTTCTTGAATCCACCATTTCGCGACATCGAATAAATACGCTTTCACTTCCGGATTTTCTTGTGCTAAATCTGGAAGACCAAACAGCCATCCGTTTTCAACTTCCTGTTGATCTGCCCAGTTAAAAATGTCTTTTTTCTCATGAAACCAATCTTTTTTTGCACGATCGTTCAGCCACGGGTGGTTGTAGCCTGTATGATTAACAACAAAATCTAAAATGACTTTCATATCGCGTTTGTGCGCTTCTTTTACAAGCCGCTTTAAATCATCTAGCGTCCCAAAATGTTCTTCCACTTTGTAAAAATCTTCAATCCAATAGCCGTGGTAGCCGCCTTTTTCGTTTGCAAAAATGGGGGTAAGCCAAATAGCTGTAAAGCCCATATCCTTTATGTAATCGAGCTTGTCAATAACCCCTTGCAAGTCGCCACCGTGATACGCTTTCGGGTCGTGCACATCGACGTCGTAGTCATTTTTCGGATTCCCATTGTTAAAGCGGTCAACCATAATAAAATAAATACGTTCATCTTGCCATGTGCGCTCTGTTTTTGCGCTTGCTGGCAAAGCAAAGGAAAACAATAATATGATAGCTAAACACACACGCCATACGTTTTTCATTCCGTTCCACTCCTATTCATTCCAAAGCTTCTTATGTTAATATATCTCGAAATAGTAAGAAAGGAAAGAACCTAAACGATTCTTTCCTTCCGTTTCTCATCCTTTTGTTCCACCTGCCGTTAAGCCAGAAACGAAATACTTTTGGAATGAAAGGAAGAGAATAGCGATCGGCACGGCAATTAATACAGAACCTGCTGCAAACGTTGTAAATTCGCTACCGAACTGCTTTGCAACTAAATCGTACAATCCGACCGCAAGCGTATACTTTTCTTTGCTGCGAAGCAACACGCTCGCTAAAATGAAATCGCCAAACGGTGCGATAAACGTAAAGAGCGCCACGACCGCAATAATTGGTTTCGCAAGCGGTAAAACGATTTGGAAGAAAATGCGCAAATGCCCTGCTCCATCAATTTTCGCCGATTCATCAAGCTCTTTCGGAATCGTATCTAAATATCCTTTCATCAGCCACGTATTCATCGGAATGGCACCGCCGACGTACACGAGAATTAACCCTAAATGCGTATCAACTAACCCTGTTAAAAGCGCTAAAATGAAAATCGCAATGAGCGCCGCAAAGTTTGGAATCATTTGCAAAATTAAAAACGTCATCAACCCGTTTTGGCGTCCAATAAAGCGGTAACGGGAAAACGAATACGCCGTTAAGCTAACTAAAATAACGGAAAAAATCATCGTCAATGTCGCAATTTTTAACGAGTTCCAATACCAAATGAGATAATCGCTTTGCGACGTATCAAACAGCTTTTTGTAATGGGCAAGCGTTGCGTTATCTGGAATCATTTTCGAGCCTGATAAACTTTGCCCAGGGTTAAATGACGAGCCGACGACCCAAAGAAGCGGATAGACGATAATCATCGTCATCACCAAAATGACTGCATACGACAACGTAAGCCGAATGAGTTTTTGTCTTTTCATATCCATCTTACATCATATCCTCTTCTTTAAATGATTTTGTTCTTCTAAATTGCCATAGCGCGACTGATACGACAACGAGAGAAAGAAGTAACGTAATGGCAGCTGCTTTCGAGTATTGGGCAGATGTCATTGTTAAACGATAAATCCACGAAATTAAAATGTCAGTCGCTCCCGCATTTTGCCCCGACACCGCAGGACCGCCGCCGTTAAATAAGTAAATGATGTTAAAGTTATTGAAGTTAAACGTATATTGTGTAATTAAAATTGGTGCTGTTGCGTATAGCACAAGTGGCAACGTAATTTTCGTAAACTTTTGCCAGCTTGAAGCTCCATCTACTGTCGCCGCCTCATACAATTCGTTCGGAATCGCTTGCAATACCCCTGTCGTCATCGCAAAAACGAATGGGAAGCCGAGCCACGTTTGAATGAGAATGAGCGCGACTTTCGTCCAAAACGGATCGGTCATCCACTCGATCGGTCCGATGCCTAACGATGCTAAAATCGTTTTATTAATCACACCAAACGACTCGTTAAACATGCCTGAAAAGACGAGAATCGTCACGAACGCAGGAACCGCCCAAGGTAAAATGAAAATCGTCCGAATGATCGCTTTTCCTTTTAAATCTTTTTGATTGACAATAATCGCTAAGAAAATACCGAGCGCAATTTGTAACGTCGTAGCCCCGAACGTCCAAACGATCGTCCACGCGAGAACGTTAATAAACGTTTTTCTCCAAAGATCGAGCTTGACTAAATCAATAAAGTTTTGGAATCCGACCCAGTCAACGAGTTTGGCTGGTGGAGAATGATATAAGTCATAGTTCGTAAACGCCAATAAGACGACGAAAATAATCGGGAAAATAACGACGAACACGAGCAAAATAAAACCTGGCGAAATCATTAAATATGGAAAGCCGTTGTCAACGAGCGCGCGATATTGCTCGCGCAACGAGCTAATTTTCAACCCTAAATCACGCTTTTGCCCATTTTTATAAGCATCGCGCAAGTTAAACGCATAAAAACCGAGCCCGAAAACGGAAATAATAACGGCTAAAATTCCTTCAACAAGCAAGAAAATGGAATGGTCACGTCCGACGACTTCACCGAGCGTAAAGATGCCCCACCATCCCATATTTAATAAATCCTTAAAAACGATCAAAAACGAAGCAGCTAAAATGAAAAACGAAATACCTTTCACGTATTGACGATTATATAGTTGTCCAAATCCCGGAATAAGCGATAAACCGAGGGCAATTTTCCGATGATTTGATTGGTACATTGGTGTTTCCATTGATTTTGTCTCCTTTCTAAAACGATGGCGAGGAGCGCACTTGAATGTGAATAAGTAAACAAACAATAGAAAGTTGAAGCAGTACCTCTACAAGAGAGGTACCGCTCACTTCTTACTTGCTTGGATGGTTTGTTTCAATGTTCGTCTTAATTGTTTTTACAGCTTCATCAAGCGCTTGTTTCGGTTCAGCTTTTTGGTTTGCTACAAGTTGAAGCGCCGTCGCCATTGGACCCCATACTTCTGCCATTTCTGGAATGTTTGGCATCGGAATCGCATATTGAGATTGGATCGCAACGGCTTTTGCTCCTTCATCTTCTGCGATTAACGGATCGTTAATGAGCGACTTCACTGGTGGGATTTCACGCGTTAACTCAAAACGTTTTTTCGCATTTTCCTCGTTTGTAATAAACTCAATGAGTTTTGTTGCCCATTCAGGATGTTTCGAGAACGCTGATACGTGCCATCCTTTTACACCCATAAATGTTTTTACAGGCTCGCCATTTGGCAATTTCGGCATCGGCGCTACACCGATATCGATGCCTGCATCACGCATACCTTGGAACGCCCACGGACCGTTCATGACAGACGCTGCTTTTCCTTCGTTAAATAAACCGTCCATCGCTGAACCACCGTTTTCACCGATAATACCTTTCGGGAACAATTCTTTATACCATTGTTGAATGTATTCTGTCCCTTTTACTGCCCCTTCATTATTTAAGCCAATGTCATTGCGATCTAACGCACCATTGTTGTTTTTAAATACGTAACCGCCCATACCCGCGATAACGCCATGTGCGAAATAGAAGTTATCCCAAAGCGCTAAGAAACCATACTGATCGCCTTTTGTAAACTCTTTTGAGAACTGATACAATTCGTCCATCGTTTCAGGGGCTTTGTCCATTAATTTTTTGTTATAAATGAATACAGGAGTTTCTACTGCTTTTGGAAGTCCGTATAACTTTCCATCATACATTTGCGCCGCAATTGAAGATTCTGTAAACGTATCTAATACAGATTGATCGACGTTAATTTCGCGAATTAACCCTTCCGTCACAAGCTGACCGATTTGATCATGTGGAACAGTAATGACGTCAGGACCTGTGCCTGCTGGACCGTCTAAACGAAGTTGGTCGCGTTGTTTTGTCGCCATTTCAACTTCTTTGTACTCCACTTTGATGCCATACTTTTCTTCGAACGCTTTAATCGCTGGCTCTAACGCCACGCCACGCTTCACGTCTTCCCAAACGACAAGCTTTTCTGGTTTTGGCGGCATGCCATCTTCCGTTACTTCTGTTTTCCCTTCATTTTCGTTTTCTTTTGGTTTTGCCTCATCTTGTGGACCACAACCTGCCATCACACCTGCAAGCAACGCAAGCGATGAAAAAATGGATACCGTTTTTTTCATTTCGACCCCTCCTGTGTTTTAAGCAATACGTACAAACGCTTTCATTTTTTGCGAAAACGATTGCACAACCTTTATCTTCATTATACAATCATTTTTCGTTTTGACAACTATTTTTTTCATCTTTTTTTGAATGAATGTTGACTTTTTACTGTCTTTCATTTTACGCTTGACATAAGTATTGTATGCGCTTCCTTAAACGATCGCATCAAGAGCACCTGAATATGTGATAAAAAGCGCAATCGATTGCGCGTGAAATAGAGAGGAGAGAGTGAAACATGTTGAAAGAAGCGATTTACCATCGTCCAAAAGATGCGTTTGCTTATGCATACGATGAACGAACGCTACATATTCGTTTGCGGACAAAAAAAGATGATGTCGATGCCGTCTTTCTTCTTTTCGGCGACCCGTACATATGGGAAAATGGCGAGTGGCAATTTGACAAACAACCGATGCAAAAAAGCGGTTGTGACGCGCTATTTGATTATTGGTTTATCGCCGTGCAACCACCGTATCGCCGCTTGCGCTACGGATTTGAATTGCACGATGAAGAAAACGTGCTCGTATATACGGAAAAAGGCTTTTATGATAAAGCTCCAACTGACGATACAGCATACTATTTTTGTTTTCCATTTTTAAACCGCATCGACGTTTTTGACGCACCTAGCTGGGTGAAGGATACAGTATGGTATCAAATTTTCCCTGAACGGTTCGCCAACGGCAATCCAAAATTAAATCCACCAAACACGCTCCCTTGGGGAAGCGTTGAACCAACGACTACAAGCTTTTTTGGCGGCGATTTTGAAGGCATCATCGACCATTTAGATTATCTCGTTGAACTTGGGATTAACGGCATTTATTTTACGCCGATTTTTCAAGCGCCGTCGAATCATAAATACGATACGATCGACTATTTCGAAATCGATCCGCAATTTGGCGATAAACAAACGTTTAAACGGCTCGTCGAAGAGTGCCATAAAAAAGGTATTCGCGTCATGCTTGATGCGGTATTTAACCATAGCGGGTACTATTTCGCTCCGTTTCAAGACGTATTAAAAAACGGCAAAAAGTCACGATATAAAGATTGGTTTCATATTCGTGAGTTTCCGCTGCAAACAGAACCGATCCCAAACTACGATACGTTTGCGTTCGTGCCAGAAATGCCGAAATTAAATACAGAAAACCGAGAAGTGAAACAATATTTACTGGATGTTGCAACATATTGGATTCGCGAATTTGACATTGACGGATGGCGGTTAGATGTGGCGAATGAAGTCGATCATCAATTTTGGCGCGAGTTTCGCCAAGCGGTGAAAGCGATCAAACCGGACGTGTACATTCTCGGTGAAATTTGGCACGATGCGATGCCGTGGCTACGTGGAGACCAATTTGATGCCGTCATGAACTATCCGTTTACAAACGGAGCGCTCAATTATTTTGCGAAAGGGAACGTGCGCGCTAGCGAATTTGCGAACACGATCATTCACGTATGGCATAACTATCCGCAAAACGTCAACGAAGTCGCCTTTAATTTGCTCGGCAGCCACGACACGCCGCGCATTCTCACGCAATGCAACGAACAAAAAGAAAAAGTGAAACTGATGTTTACGTTCCAACTTTCTTTCAGCGGGTCACCATGCATATATTACGGAGACGAAATCGGTCTAACTGGCGGGCAAGATCCGCTTTGCCGGAAATGTATGGTATGGGAAAAAGAAAAGCAAGACCGCGATTTATTTGCCCACGTGCAAACGCTCATTTCATTGCGCAAACAATATCGTGCCTTGCGCTTCGGCGAGTTTCATGTGTTAGAAACAAACGATGAAACGAATCATATCGCTTACGTGAAAACATATGACGACGAGACAATTGTTTGCGTATTAAACAATAGGGAAACAGCGCTGGAATGGACCGTTCCGTTTTC
Source organism: Anoxybacillus dikiliensis (assembly GCF_050613275.1). Lineage (GTDB taxonomy): Bacteria > Bacillota > Bacilli > Bacillales > Anoxybacillaceae > Anoxybacillus. The sequence continues at coordinate 563,333 of NZ_CP187112.1, read as the reverse complement.
ACTTGCTGACAAAACGCTCACAAACCTTTGGACAAACGAGCAAATGACTGAGCAAACGATGACAATCGAGCCGTATGGCTTTCGAATGCTGCTCGTACAAGCTACGTCCGCTGAATAAAGCGACGATATTCGCTTGGTGTCATCCCTTCCATTTTTTTAAATACGCGCGAAAAATACGCGCCATCTTCAAATCCGACTTGTTTTGCGATCGCCGCGACCGTCTCATTCGTCGCGGCTAATTTTTTCTTCGCGATGTTGATCCGATAATCGTTTACATATTGCAACGCACTCATGCCGATCGTTTTTTGCATGCAGCGGGAAATGTAGTCCGGATGAAGGCGAAGCGCATGTGCGAGATGCTCCATGTCAAATGGCTCTCCATAATGACGATGAATATACTCCATCGCCGCGGCACATACATGCTCGGCAGCTGACGGAATATGAAGCATTTGTTTTTGCAGCTGAACGAGCCATTGAGCAAATAACAACTGTTGCGTTAACGAATGATCCGGCGTTTGTTGCTCGCTGACAATGTGTTGAAGCATCGCCTCCATCCCCGCTTGTTTCAACTTTCCATATTGTGGAATAAACAAGCGATATTGTGCATAATCGACATATGTCGCCTCTCTCTCAATAATATCGCCCCATCCATACGGCTGTTTTTCGACGCGATCGTATTGTGGCAACGAAAAATGAACCCAAATAAAATACGTATCTTCCTCGCACGGCTCATGCCCATAATGTTCAAAGCCTGGGCATAAAATGACGTATTCTCCTTCGCGAACAACGAACGTTTTGTCTTGCTCCGTCATATATAACGTCCCTTTTTGCACATACAAAAAATCGAATACAGAAAACGTACGGCGAAAATGTTTCATTCCTTTTCGAAACATTGCCTCGCCGCCCTTAATAAAAATCGGAAACGGCGGAACGGAAAACGATATATACATAAGTCCCATCCTTTCAGTCGGAAATGTACAAAAGTAATCGTCTTTTTCCCTTTTTTCCATTATAACAATCCATTAAACTAAAAACAGTTTGCAAGTCGGAAATCGTAAAGGAGTTGTCTTCTTTGACAAAAAAACTTTCTTTATTTGCGCTTACTTGGCCGATTTTTATTGAATTGACGCTTCATATGTTAACGGGCAACGCCGATACGTTTATGCTTAGCCAATACGCAGATGAAGCGGTTGCTGCGGTCGGGGTAGCGAATCAGCTGTTGTTTATGGTCGTTGTTATGTTTGGGTTTATCGCAACAGGAACATCGATTTTAATTGCACAATATGCTGGGGCAAATGATGAAAAAACAGCTTCCTACATCGGAGCTGTTTCCATTTGGGCAAATATGCTATTTGGCGTCATGTTAAGCATCGCGCTTGTTGTCGGAAGCGAATGGCTCCTTCAGCTCATGAACGTTCCGTCCGAACTCATGGCTGATGCGCGCGCCTACTTGCGCATCGTCGGCGGTTTTTCATTTGTGCAAGCGGTTATGATGACACTCGGCGCCATATTGCGCAGCTACGGATTTACGCGCGACATGATGAACATTACGATCGGGGTCAATATATTAAACATTATTGGAAACTATTTTGTTTTGTTCGGGCCGTTCGGCTTACCTGTATTCGGTGTCGAAGGGGTCGCTTGGTCAACGACGATCAGCCGTACCATCGGGCTTGTCGTTGGATTTTTTCTCATCATGAAACGTCTCTCGCATCCGCTCCCACTTTTAGCAAAAGAGGCGCTTTCATTTGCTTACGTCAAACAATTATTGAAAATCGGCATTCCATCTGCGGGTGAACATGTCGCTTACAATACGTCGCAGCTTGTCATTACGTATTTCATTACTCTCCTCGGCACAGAAGCGCTAACGACAAGAGTATATACACAAAACTTGATGATGTTCATTTTTTTATTTAGCGTCGCGATCGGGCAAGGGACGCAAATTATCGTCGGGCATCTCGTCGGGGCACAACGTTTTAACGAAGCGTATGCTCGCTGTTTAAAAAGTTTGCGGCTTGCCGTCATCATTTCGTTTACTGTTGCGGCGTTGTTTTCCGCCTTTTCCGATCAATTGTTTTCCATTTTCACAAGCAACAAACGGATGATTGAAACAGGCGGGACGCTCATTTTGCTTACGATGCTTCTTGAGCCCGGGCGTTCGTTTAATCTCGTCATCATTAACTCTTTACGAGCGGCCGGCGATGTAAAATTTCCCGTCTATATCGGTATCGCATCGATGTGGGGGGTGAGCGTCCCGCTCGCCTATGTTCTTGGCATTTCGTTCGATCTCGGTTTAGTCGGCGTCTGGCTTGCCTTTACAGCGGACGAATGGCTGCGCGGTTTGCTCGTCTATTGGCGCTGGAAATCAAACGTATGGCGCACAAAATCGTTCGTCAAAAAGGAAGCGACAGCTTAGCGCCGAGCAAATGGTTCGCGACATTTTGTCCGCTAATGACAACCATTGGCGACCCGCCTCCCGGGTGGGTCGTCCCACCAACAAAATATAGCCCTTTCACCCGTTTACACGCGTTGGACGGGCGCAAAAACGTATCGCGACGCCGATTTGACGCTATTCCATACAACGCCCCACGATATGCCCCAAACTGTTCTGCAATATGAAGCGGAGTGATTACTCTTTCTACTTTCGGCACAATGTTTAATCCATATGACCGAAGCCGTTCATATACGAGTTGCTTATACGCTTGTTCATCAACTTGCATACGCCCATCTTCTGTTAGTGGCGGCGCATTTACTAAAATAAATAACGATGACCCTTCTTTCGTAAATGGCGGGGCGCAAACGTATATCGTCGGCTCGTCACTATAATGTCCCGCAAACAAATGAGTAAACTCTTTCTTATAATGTTTAGCGAAAAAAACGTTATGATGCGCCAAATGATCGTACGTTTCGTCCGTTCCGACTAACATGACAAAAGCTGATATCGACGGTTCAGCACGTTGAAAAGACCGATCGCGTCCATCGACAAGCTCACGATACGCTTGCAACAAATCAGCATTCATAATCACAACGTCCGCTTCTACCTTTTCTCCATCAGCAAGCTCAACCCCGATCACTTTTCCGTTTTTGACAACGACCCGCTTGACTGCTCGATTTAGATGAAGCTGAGCCCCTGCTTTTTGTGCCAAATGGGCGAACGTTTGGGCGATCCGGGCGTTGCCGCCGTCAACGTAATATACACCATCGACCATTTCTAAATAAGCGATCATCGCAAACGTCGCCGGCGCCATATACGGCGATGAGCCGATGTACGTCGCATAACGGTCGTACGCTTGAATGACATGTTCATTCGTAAAATAACGTTGAAAAAAATGATGTAACGTTTCAAGCGGTCGCGCCTTCCATAAAGCAATCGCAAGCGACGGTGACATATAATCGACAAACGAGCGAAATATGCGCGGGAAAAAGTGCGTGTTCGCCAGCCGATACAGCCTTTCGACTTCACGTAAAAAATCGTCGTAACGCAACGCCCCGACGCGATCAATCGCCGCAAGCTGCTCTTTCATATAATCGCGATCGCTCGAAAGAAAAAACGTCGTTCCATCTTCATATACGTTTTTCGTATGGACAGACAATTTTCGAAACGTCATGTAATCTTCTGTGCGCGCCCCTGTTTGCTCAATCACATGCCGAAACACAAACGGCATCGTAATCGTATTTGGCCCAAAATCAAAATAATAGCTTCCGAGTTGCACCGGCATAAGCTTTCCACCAAAATGGCTGTTTTTCTCAAACAATTGTACGTCTACTCCACGGTGAGCAAGCGTCACCGCAGCAGACAACCCACCGAGCCCACCGCCGATAATGACCACTTTTTTCACGTATACGTTCTCCCCTTCCATTCATACCGTTTCGCTCGCATCGACGCATACATTAACATAATAAATGCAAGCGCGCTCACCGGCATCCAATAACATGTTGAAATCGATCGCTCCGTTTTCCATTCCACGTACGCCTTTTGCGCAATAATAATCGCAAGCGGCAGGGCGTACGCTGCCCCGTACACGAGCGACAACGGAGCGAGCGCAAGCGGTGCAACGTAAAATGTTCCGTAAAACATCGTAAGTAACATGACAAAAAAAGGGGAGCGATTTAATCCGATATACACATTTTTTAAAAAACCTGCCCATACTTCTTGATTCGTTTCGTACATATAACAAACGACATCAGTGCTTACGTTCGCGACGATGACACGATGCCGATGCGCTTTCATTTTGCGCGCAATCATGACATCCTCGACGAGCTCGTGTTTTACTGCTGCATGTCCCCCGATTTCTTCGTATGCCGCTCGCTCAAAAAATAAACATGCACCATGCGCAGCAGTTGCTGAGCGCATCATCGTATAGTTCGCTAAAACAAGCGGCAAATGAAATAAAATAAAAAAATGTTGCAACGGAACGAGCCATTTTCCAACAAGCGGAAGCGACCGCGGATGAAACGACGGAAAACCAGTAACAAGTTTTGCATCATATGTCGCGGCGACCGTTAACAATTTTTCAATGACCGTTGGCTTTAACTCAACATCCGCATCAATAAAAAACAAATATGCTCCGTTTGCTTGCTGGGCGAGTTGATGACACGCATGCACCTTTCCTGCCCAGCCGTCAGGAAGCGCCTTTCCTTGTAAAAGCGTAAAACGATCGTCCCCTTTCGTTTCTTTCTGTAATAACTCATACGTTCGATCCGTTGACTGATCGTCAAGAAGGAGAAACTCCATCGGTTCGTATGTCAGCTGTTTTAGCGAGCGAATGAGACGCTTTACATTCCGCTCTTCATTGCGCAACGGAACAAGCACGCTCACAAGCGGGCGCTTCGTGAACAGCGGACGTTTCGGAAGGGAGACAAGAAACAAAGAGTTGACAACCGTCCAAATGAAAAAACATGCCAAAATGACGCTCATAACTTTCCTCCATCCCAACAGTGAAACGATTGAAGCTGTTCAGCGATGACTAGACGCCTAACATCATCGAGTTGCGAAGTACAAATACGTTCGAGCTCAATCGTTTTTTCTTTTCGATTGCTCCCTGGGACGTCACAAATACGTAACGGCTCGCCAATATGAATAAACCATTCCGGTTTGCGATGATGACGAAAACTATGGTAAAACGCAAGCGGCACAATCGGCACGTTCGCCCGTTCCGCTACATATACAGCGCCTGTGAAAAACTGAAGCGGGCGCTTTTCAATATGTTGTTCTTCCCCTTGCGGAAACATCCAAACGCTTTTTCCGTCGTGCAACAATGACACAGCATAGTCGAGCGACATCATCATCTCTTTTCGTTTCGCACGATTTACCGAAAAGCCGCCGAGCTTTCGGAAAAATGGATATTGTTTTAGCCCTTCTTCTGACATCATCGCATAACTATTTTGTTGGAAAACAAAACGACTTAATTGAAATGCGATGAGCCCGTCCCACCATGAACTATGATTTGCCACATATAACGCAGGCGTTCGTACGACATGTCCCCGTACGTACAATCGATGAAACGATGTACGCAACAACCATGTGTTGTAAAGCGAAAACATCCATTCAAATGCGCGGCTTTTTTTCGCCTCAATCATGTTGATCGTCTCCATTTCCAAAAAATAACCGACGTCAGCAATAGACCGAGAAAGAAAGCGGCATATAACCGTTCCATGAACGCGAGAAATAAAAACATCGCTTCAAGAAGGAAAAAAAGAGAAATGGCTCGCCTCTCGGAGCTTGCCTTGCGCGCTGGAAAAATAAAAAGCGTAAAATGAATGACAAACGCCACAACAAACCAGCCGACAAAATTTTGGAGCGGAACGTCGTAATAAATGCTCGTTCCTTCCCAAATCCAATACTGTTTCGCCACATATGCTACCGGGTCAATCGCTAAATCTAATACGACTGCCAATACCGCACCGACAACAGCAGAAAATAGCGGGCGCTTTGTTGAAACGAAACGTAATGCGAGCGCATGCGTACAACCGATGACCGCGAGCCAAGCAAAACCGATTGCAATTGGCACCCCAAACACCGTCATTCCAAATTGATTCGTATAATCATATGAACCGAAAATGAGACTATACGTTGCTCCGACGTATTCGACCGCCATCGTACCGATGAAAATAGCAACCGTTGCGATGACGCCACGTCGACCGTATGCTTCGATTAAAAAACAGGCGCCAATCACCCCAGCAAGCATTAAAAACACAACATTGGCCCACTCTAACCATGGCGGAAGAAGACGAAAACCGACGAGTACAATTCCGCATGCATACCAAATGAGAAAGAGGCGGTATAAACGATCACCCCACTTCAACGTTTTCGCCTCCCATTTGTTGCAGTAACGCTTTTTTTCGTTCTTCCGACACGAATGCCCGCTTCGTAAATACGTCATATTGTTGTTCACGAACAACATGTAAAATGCTTTTATACATAAGCGCCGCTCCTTTTACGGCAAAACGGGAAGATAATGGATAAAGAGAAAACGTTTTTTCCGCATCCGCATATCTGTTTTCCGCCTCTTGTGCGATATGCTCCCATAAATCAATAAATGAGTTCGTAACTTGACCAAAAGCGATCTGTTGTTCGCTCACTCCATACATATTCATCCATTCGCGCGGCAAATACACGCGACCGCGCATCATATCTTCGCCGACATCGCGTAAAATATTCGTTAATTGCATCGCTTCCCCAAGCGCAATCGCCCCTTCTTTTAACTGCTCGCGGCGATGCGGGGCTAAAATCGGCAATAACATTAACCCTACTGTACTTGCCACACAATAACAATAGTGAAGCAACTGTGCAAACGTATCATAACGATGAACGGTTAAATCCATTTTTTGACCTTCAATCATATGCCAAAACGGTTCAACGTCCATGTCATAGCGCGAAAAGACATCGCGAAGAGCCACCCACATAAAGTCATTCTCTGTATGCCCCGCTACAAACGCCGCCCATTGTTTTTCAAATTGTTGTAGCTGTTCATCTGGTCGTTCGCCTTCATCTACGATGTCGTCGACGCGGCGACAAAACGCATAAATTGCCCAAATCGCTTGACGATCATCATACGGAAGGAGAGAAAACGCCCGATAAAACGTTTTAGAATGATGGGCCGTCACCGCCTCGCATTGTGCGTATGCTTGCTTTATATTCACTCGTATTCACTCCAATCACGAAGTAATTGTTCCGTACATAATTGAGCCCCTTGCATGACAACCGGCACCCCGCCACCTGGATGAACAGATGCTCCAACACGATACACATTTTCATAACGCGCGGACTTCACTTGTGGACGAAATGGACCCGATTGAAATAACGTCGGTGCGATCCCAAACATCCCGCCATCATATAATCCTTCTTTTTGCGCATCAAGCGGCGTGCGAACATGCATCCATTCCATTGCCTCCTTCAAGTTCGGAAACGCTCGTTTCTCCACTTCATCAACGATGTGAGAAATCCAATGTTGTTGTGTTGTCCAATCAATATGGCGTCCGGCTGGCACAGGAATTAATACGTACAACACACTTTTCCCTTCAGGCGCTAACGAACGATCGATTGCTGACGGATAAAACGTATAAAATGACGGGTCTTTCGGAACAACTTTTCGAACAAAGACATCATCCATATGTTGTTTGAAATCAGGAGGTAAAAAAAATTGATGAATCGGTGCATCATACGTTCGCCCGAGTCCGATATAAAGCAACACGCAACTCGATGAAGGGGTCCACGTTCGTTTTTTCGTCATCATCGTCGGTTCATCTGTATTCATTATAAAGGCATCGAAACGGTGCATCTCTCCTTGCGCATAAAGCGCTTCTATTTTCGAGCCTTTCACTTCATACCGCTCTACTTCCGTTTGCAATCGAACGGTTACTCCTGCTTCTTCTAGCTTTCTCGTAAGCAAAGAAACGAGGCTTGCATATCCACCTTTCACATAATACACCCCGTGTGCATGCTCGCTAAACGAAACGAGCGAATAAAGCGATGGGGTCGTATATGGATTGCCGCCAATATATAACGTCTGCAACGAATAAGCAAGCTGCAACCGTTCATCGTGAAAATAACGGCTCATGATCGTTTTCACAGATTGATAGGCGCGCATACGAGAAAAAAGTGATATCGTCTCTTTCGTGAAAAACGTTTGTTTCTTTATAAATGACTTCGTTAAAATGAGCTCATCACCTTTAGTAAAATATTCCCTCATCTCATCCATAAAACGTTGAAATCCTTTTTCCTCCCCAGGAAACAGACGAGCAATTTCTTCCCTTTGTCTTTCCTCATCCGCATATTTTGTATACGATATGCCGTCTGCAAAATGAATCGTATACATCGGATCACATCGAACGAGCTCGTATTCATCGTCTGTTACGCCAACGTTGGAAAGAAAGGCACGCAATTTTTCTGGCAACAATACGATCGTTGGGCCGGCGTCGATGCGAAATCCATTTCGCTCAATAAACGAAAGACGCCCACCAAGCCGATCATTTTTCTCAAACAACGTCACATGCACCCCGCGCTTCGCGAGCGATAACGCCGTCATCATGCCTCCAACTCCACCGCCGACAATCGCGATCCTCATCATGCTTCCCTCCGTTTCGGCAGAGCGCCAACAGGAATAAGCGGCTGACGATCAGCTTGCAGTATGCCGTTTGCTGTAATACGGGCGGATTCAAAAATAGTTGGTAAACCGCTTCCCGGATGCGTCCCACCACCGACAAGCCAACAATGGTGTAATTCTTCAAATTCGTTATGCGGACGAAATACCATCATTTGCGACAGCTGATGGCCTAAATTAAACGTCGCTCCTTCATAAACGAATACATCGTTTTCCCAATCATGCGGCGTGATGATTTTTTCGCATTCAATATGTTGTTCTATATGTTTCCATCCTAATTTTTTACATAGCGTATCCCATAGTTTTTGGCGAAACGGTCCTTTCTCCTTTTCCCAATCAATCCCGCTCGTATTGTTTGGCACAGGCGCTAAAATGTAAAGCGCACTTTTTCCTTTCGGCGCAACGGTCGGATCAGTAACGACTGCATTTTGAACATAAATGGATGGGTCATGCGGAACGATTTTTTCTTTCGTAATTTCATCAACGTTTCTCTTGTAATCGTCTGCAAATATAATCGTATGATGGGCAAGATCAACCGGTTTGTTTATCCCGACGTACATCATAAACGTCGAACATGAATATTTCTTTTTTTGCAATTTTTCTTTGCGATATTTTTTTAATACACCGTCATCGACGAGGTTCGTCATCGCATGGGCAAAATCAGCATTAATAATCACTTCATCAGCCGCCACTTTTTCACCATTTTCTAATATGACCCCTTTCACAGTCGTGCCGTCAAGCCAAAGCTTTCGCACTCCTGTATTCACATGCACGCTTCCTCCATATTCTTCAACGATGCGCGCCATCGCTTTTGGAATTTCATTTAACCCGCCGATGACGTGATAAATGCCGTATGCATGCTCCATGTAAGATAAAATGGAAAACGCACCTGGACATTCCCACGGGGACATGCCTAAATATTTCGCTTGAAACGTAAATGCTAACCGAAGGCGCTCATCATTAAAATATCGGCTTAATATGTCGTATAGCGATTGTGACAACGTCAGCTGCGGCAATGCTTTCAATACGGTCGGACGCAAATAGTGGTACAGTCGGTCCATTTTACTTTGTAAAATCGGGGCGAGCGCCTGCAACTTCCGCTCGTTTTCATTCATAAACCGATCATAACCGTCTTCGTTCCCAGGAAATTGTGCCGCAATTTGTTCTTTCATTTTCTTCCGATTCATCGTCATCGCTAACTTTACATCATTAAAAACGAGTTCGTACATCGGATCTAATTCGACAAGTTGGACATAGTCATGTATGTTTCTTCCTGCTGCTGTAAATAACTCTTCAATAATATGAGGCATACTTAAAAACGTCGGACCGATATCAAAACGGTACTCACCAAGATCGAATCGTCCATTCCTTCCTCCTACGTACGGTTGTTTTTCAAATACAGACACATCATATCCTTTCGCAGCAAGCAACATCGCGGCAGCAAGCCCACCAGGTCCCGCTCCGACGACAACGATTTTTTTCACACTACCCACTCCTATTGAACAAAAGTTATACAAACATTATACAAGATAAAACGGAAACAGGAAAGAAAAAAGACAGCCGTTTTTTAGCTGTCTGTTAACTGAATGTGATAATGCTCAAACCATTCGTGAAATTGAATGAAATACGCTAACAGCTGCGGGCCGGACATCAGTTGACCGAACCATGGAATGCGAAACGACTGTCCTTTCGTTTCCACTAATTCCTTTAACTTCTTTCGATCAAACAATTCATATAAAACGGACGAACGACTCATTAAAATCGTCTCTAGCCGTCCAGCCACGATGTCCGTATAACGTGGATGATGTGTTTTCGGATACGGACTTTTTTTCCGATACAATACGTCATTTGGTAAAATGCCTTCAAACGCTTTGCGCAAAATTCCTTTTTCACGATTGTTGTGCATTTTCATCTCCCACGGAATGTTCCATACATACTCAACGAGGCGATGGTCAGCAAACGGCACGCGCACTTCTAAACTTGCCGCCATGCTCATTCGGTCTTTTCGATCTAACAACGTCGTCATAAACCAAATCATATTTAAATAAAACAGTTCCCGCCGGCGCGCTTCTTCCGCACTTTCTCCGTCTGCGTGAGGAACTTCACGAAGCGTTTCTTTATAACGCATATCGGCATACTCATGAAGCGGCAGTTTTTCGCGCCACGTTTCATTGAGAAGATCGAACCGCTCATCTAACGACCGCATCCACGGAAATCCGTCTCGCTCCAAATCTTCTTTTCTATGGAACCACGGATACCCCCCAAAAATTTCGTCTGCACATTCCCCTGATAAACTAACGACAAACTGTTGCTTGATTTGACGGCAAAACCAAAGAAGCGATGAATCAATATCCGCCATCCCCGGCAAATCGCGGGCAACGACTGCCGCTTTTAAATCATCGGCTAGTTGTTGTTGGGAAATGACGCACGTATGATGGACGGTTTGAAACGCATCCGACATTTGTTTAATCCACGGTCCATCGCTATTTGGCTGGAAGGCGTTTGCTGTAAAATATCGTTCGTTTTCTTCGTAATCAATGGAATACGTATGAAGTGATCCTTTTCCTTCACGTTCAAACGCCTTCGCTGCAATCGCGGTAATGACACTCGAATCTACCCCACCCGATAAAAACGTACAAACAGGTACATCAGAAACGAGTTGTCGCGTAATCGCATCGATTAGCAACGTCCGAATATGTTCCACCGTTTCATCAAATGAATGCTCATGTGGCGCGCTTTTTACGTTCCAATATCGCCATTGACGCACGCCATCTTTCGCAACAATCATCGCATGGGCAGGTCGCAATTCATGAATGGTCCGAAACACACCATGCCCCGGTGTGCGCGACGGACCGAGCGCTAAAATTTCACATAAACTTTCGCGATCAATTTGAGCGCGGACATTTGGGTGGGCCAAAATCGCTTTTATTTCTGAAGCGAATAAAAACTCTCCTTGTTCATAGCGATAAAATAACGGTTTGACCCCTAAACGATCGCGCGCTAAAAACAGCTGCTTTCGCTCATCGTCCCACACCGCAAACGCAAAAATGCCGTTCAGATGATCGACACATTGTTCCCGCCACTCCATATATGCTGTAAGCAACACTTCCGTATCAGAGTGCCCTTGAAACGTATATCCTTTTTTCAATAACTCTCTTCGAATATCTTCTGTATTATATAGCTCCCCATTATAACAAATCGTATAACGATAACCGTTTTTCATTCGCGTCATCGGCTGTACGCCACCTGCCGGGTCAACAACAACAAGCCGCTTATGTCCAAATGCGACATGATCGTCAAGCCAAACATTTGTGTCATCGGGTCCTCTAAATGAAAGCGTATTGGCCATGTCGAGAACAACATCTCTTTCTTGGCGCAACTGACGATCAAAATGAACCCATCCGGTAATTCCACACACGTCAATCATTCCCTTCTGTTGTGAACAAGTATGAAGCATGCTTTTATTTTATGCACCGTTTATATAAATGATGAGTTGTCTATAATGGCGTACGGAAGGAATTGACACGAAGGAGGGAATAATGATGGATCGCCTCTCATCATTGCGCACACAAAAACGGGCTTACGTGTACGGTGTTGTTGAACAAGTGAACGGCGAATGGGTGTTTTTTGACGAAGACGATGAAGCACATGAGTTTACAAGTTTGCCTGAGGAGATTGAACTTTTTCGCTTCGGTCAATGGGTAAAAGGATGGCTTGGTGAAGATGGGGACGTATATGTGACAGAACGGTATACATTAAAAAACGGTGATCGTCTTCGCTACATCAAGCCGTTGTCGCACGCATACGAACAATGGCTTTCCCAGCTACCCGACCACGCGTTTTTCCATTTTATTCATTTAATTAACGAATGGAACTTTTCCGTATACGATTGTTTGTATTGTTATAACTATATGTTATTTGCTGAAAAAGGGGTGAATTTTTTAATGTTTGATAATTCAATGGATATGTGCAACGTGCAACATTATTTTGACGACAAACAACATCGATTCGAACTGACGCTGCAAACCGGAAAAAAAATCATCGGTGTCCAACTCGATCATTGAATGATAGAATTGCTCCCTTGCAACACTTGTTTTTCAAATTGTTCCGCAGGAAGAGGTTTGAAAATGGCGTACCCTTGCGCATAATGACATTTTAATCGTTTTAATAACTTCATTTGCTCAGCTGTTTCAACGCCTTCTGCGACAACATTTAAACGCAAACCATGCCCCATCGTAATAATCGATTTGACGATCGCAATGTCCGAACGATCTTTATGAAGTTGATAAATAAACGATCGGTCAATTTTCAACGTATGAATGGGCAAATGTTTTAAATAGCTAAGCGATGAATAGCCTGTGCCAAAATCATCAATCGACACATGTACCCCAAGCTGTTGAAGCTGCTTCATGACGTGAATGCTGTAATACATGTTGCGCAACATCGAACTTTCCGTTAATTCCAAATGCAAACAATGCGCAGGAAGTTTTGACTCGTTGAGCGCTTGTTGCACATCTTCAAAAAACGTTGGATGTTGAAATTGCGTCGCTGAAACATTGACAGAAACGATGAATGAATCGAAGCCGAGATCATGCCATGTTTTCGTTTGCATGCAAGCTTCAATAAGCACCCATCGCCCGAGATCATGGATCAAACCAATTTCTTCTGCAATCGGAATGAACTCAAGCGGGGAAACAAAGCCGATTTTCGGATGTTTCCAGCGCAACAACGCTTCACTACCAATAACTTTTCCTGTCATTAAGTCCATAATCGGTTGATAGACGAGAAAACATTCGTTTTTTTCAAGTGCCTTTCGCAAATATCGCTCGAGCTCAACGCGATACATCACTTGTTCGTTCATTTTTGTCGCGTACAATTTTACGCCGTTGCCGCCTGTTTGTTTCGCGCGATTCACCGCTGTATCCGCATTTTTTAACAGCGATTGGGCATCAACACCGTCCGATGGATAAAAGCTAATCCCAACGCTTGCAGTTAAAAAAAACTCTTTTTCTTCATATACAATCGGCACCGCAATATGTTGAAGCAGCTTTTTCGTCCATTCAATGACCGTTTGCACATCCGTTTGCGCTGTCAGCAATAGGCTAAACTTATCCCCACCGAAGCGACCTAAATGAGCCCCTCGGGGCAATATGTTTTTCATTCGTTCCGCGATTTGTTTTAATATTTCATCCCCACCGTAATGCCCGATCGTATCGTTCACGATTTTAAAGCGATCCATATCCACAAACAACACGGCAAGTGTTTTGCCTGTTTCTTTCGCTTGATCGATCGCTTGTTTTACGATGTTTGTAAATTTCAATCGATTCGGTAGTCCCGTATCGACATCGTGATAGGCGATATATTTCATATGCTCTTCCGCGCGCTTTTGTTCAGTAATGTCGCGACCGATGCCATAAATGCCAACCTTTTTTCCGTCGACGATAATCGGAACATTTTTAATTTGAAATAAATATACTTTTCCTGATTTCGATGGAATTTCTAAATTGTATTGTTGCACTTTCCCTTTTAACGCGCGATAAAAATAGCGGCGCACGCGCGGAATATCTTCTTTTTTAATGTAGTGAAGCGAGTTTGTATGCAAAATTTCTTCTGCCTTATACCCGAACACTCGTTCAAATGCCGGATTGACGCTTGTGAAATTGCCTTCTAAATCGGTGGAATATACAATGTCTGGATTATGTTCGAATAAAGAGCGGTAATATTGTTCCGATATCTTCATTTTTTGACGCATCTCGTCCATATCCGCTCGACAATCGTCAACAACGAGGGCACAAATGACTGCTTGTTCCGATGCATCCCCAATCATCGGAAAAAGCTGCGCTTGAGGCAAATGATGATGTACGTACTGTTCGACTTGCATCCGAAACGAAGGAGAAAGCGAAGAAACAAAAATGGTTAGCTGGTCGTACTCATATAAACGATAGTCGCTCACCCATCGTTCCCAATCCGCAAACGTGTGGCAAACCGTTTGAAATAATTTCATCCCCTTTTCCCACTCTTTCTTTCTCTTTATATTTTTAGAATTATCAATCAATTTTATTATAGCACACTTCCATATGGTAGAAAAAGATAAAAGTTGGCGAATATGCCAACTTTACGAAAGGAAAGAAAAGCCAAACGGTAGTTTAAATCCGAGATATAGCACGACCACAAACGCAACAATGAACTGAAGCCAAAGGACGTTCGTGTTTTTCCCTTTTGCCGTCCGAACGAGAATCATTTCCATCGTTCCGATCACCCATAAACCGACAATCACTTTCACGATATAAAGGAATGGAAATGAAGACATGTTATGTAAAATCCATGCCCCTGTCGCGATAATCAAAATGTAAAATAAGCGCAACAACATGTGTACCATTTTTGTTTTTTCATGTCCTTTTGCTTGAAACGAAATCGCCACGACAAATAAAATGAGCGCAACGACCCACGTTGTAATATGTGCATGTGTCATCGTCATTCTCCTTTCTCTATCCATTTCATATATGACACTATAATAGCACGTCGATCGGACAATTGAAAAAGAAAATGCTCACCTTTTCTATTTACTTTCTATATTCACTTCAAGTATGTTATATATGTGACGATCGAAATAGGAGGGATTGACGTGAAAACAGCACAAATCATCGAACTAACAGAAAAGTACGGCGCAAATAACTATCATCCACTTCCAGTCGTTTTATCGAAAGGCGAAGGTGTATGGGTAGAAGATCCAGAAGGGAATCGTTATATGGATATGTTAAGCGCTTACTCCGCGGTCAACCAAGGACATCGCCATCCGCGCATCGTACAAGCGCTTATTGAACAAGCAAATAAAATTACATTAACATCCCGAGCATTCCATAATGATCAGCTCGGTCCATGGTATGAAAAAGTCGCAAAATTAACAAAAAAAGAAATGGTTTTGCCGATGAACACAGGAGCGGAAGCGGTAGAAACAGCTGTCAAAGCGGCCCGCCGCTGGGCGTATGACGTAAAAGGCGTTCCTGCCGATCAAGCGGAAATTATCGTTTGTGAAGATAACTTCCACGGTCGGACGATGACAGCTGTATCGATGTCATCAAACCCAGAGTACAAACGTGGATTCGGCCCAATGCTCCCAGGCATTAAAGTCATTCCGTTCGGCGATGTCGAAGCGCTCAAGCAAGCCATTACACCAAATACAGCAGCGTTTATTTTTGAACCGATTCAGGGGGAAGCGGGCATTAACATTCCGCCAGAAGGATTTTTAAAAGCGGCATATGACGTATGTAAACAACATAACGTGTTATATATTGCCGACGAAATTCAATCCGGTCTTGGCCGTTCTGGTAAAATGTTTGCGTGCGATTGGGAAGAAGTCGAGCCAGATATGTACATTCTCGGTAAAGCGCTCGGTGGCGGCGTATTCCCAATTTCATGCGTTGCCGCAAACAAAGATATTCTCGGCGTATTTAATCCGGGATCGCACGGATCGACGTTCGGTGGCAATCCGCTTGCTTGCGCTGTTTCGATCGCTGCACTTGATGTAATCGTTGAGGAAAAACTGCCAGAACGCTCATTTGAGCTCGGTCAATATTTCCAAGAAAAATTACGCGAAATCAATCATCCTGACATTAAAGAAGTACGTGGACGAGGATTGTTTATCGGCGTCGAATTGCACGTACCTGCCCGTCCATACTGCGAAAAACTACAACAAGAAGGACTATTATGTAAAGAGACGCATGATACAGTCATCCGCTTCGCTCCGCCGCTCGTCATTACAAAAGAAGAGCTCGACTGGGCTATTGAAAAAGTGAAAAAAGTATTTGAACAGTAAAAAGCTGGGTCTCCCCAGCTTTTTATTTCACGACATTACGCAACGTCCCTATTTGATCAATCGTAATTTCAATCACATCCCCCGACTGTAAAAAGCGCGGTGGATTCATTCCTTTTCCAACACCAGCTGGCGTTCCTGTCGCAATGACATCCCCCGGCTCTAACGTCATCCCTTTCGACAATGTTGCAATGATCGTTGGAATGTCAAAAATAAATTGCGCGGTCGTTGCCGATTGTCTCACTTCACCATTCACTTTCGTTTCGATATGCAACGCATGCGCATCCGAAATAGCGGAACGATGAACGATCCACGGTCCCATCGGACATGACGTATCTAAACTTTTGCCAAGCAAATATTGTTTATGCCTTTCTTGTAAATCACGCGCAGTCACATCGTTTACAATCGTATAACCAAACACATAATCAAGCGCCTGTTCTTTCGGAATCGCTTTTCCTTTTTTTCCAATCACAATCGCAAGTTCTCCTTCATAATCTAGCTGATCGGTCACATCCGCATGGCGTAAAATCGGTGCCTCATGTCCGATCACTGTCGTTGGCGCTTTTGAAAATACGATCATATTTTCCCGATCAGCCTCACTCCCCATTTCTTGCGCATGATCGGCATAATTTTTTCCGATACAAAAAATATTTTTTGTCGGACGTGGAATCGGCGCAAGCAACTGCACATCGTGAAGTTCATACGTCCACTCTGGCTGTACGCGCTCAAGCACACGTTGCACTTTTTCAATGAACGATTCACCAAGTTCCACGCATTCGATCATCGTATTCGGTATCGTTTCATCCGCTTTCGATAAATGAACGACCTTTTGCCCGTGTACAACCCCGACAAACACATCTGATCGTGCGTATGCTGTCACAAATTTCATCCCTTCATCCCCTCTTTCGTATGATCGAGCATCATTATTTTCTCTTTTTCACGTGTAAACTCCTTTGTAAAAAAATTATTTTTCATCATATTATACTATTTCCTTTTTCTTCAGAATATGTATAATAGTTTATACACACAGTCATTTACAGACTGTTAACGAAAATGAAAAATGTTGGTGAATTTTATGTCTCTTTCCCTCATCGAAAAGAAAAGACGACAATTAATTGAATTGGCGCAAATGTACGGTTTTTCTGCGAAAGAAACGATCCAATGCAGTCAAGAGCTCGATGAATTGTTAAACAAACATTTAAAAGAAGCCGTGCTTTTCCATAAAGAAAAAGAGGACAAGCCTTGTACGACATGACCTGTTCATGTCGTTTTCTTTTGTCCATACGTCATCCATCGCCACATACGCTCCAGCGGGCCGATCGTATGTTTTTTGAACCACCAATGGCTCCATACGACTTGAATGACATACACGATACATGCGACAGCGAGCGCTTGTTTCGGTGCTACTTTTCCATACCATCCGAAGCCATATGAATAAAACAATGTCGTACAAATGATCGATTGCATCACATAATTCGTCAACGCCATTTTGCCGACAGGAGCAAAAACATGGACGACTTGCGATGCCATAAGAGAAAACGCAGTAAAATAAAACAAAGCAAGCGCAGGTCCCCCAATCATATCTTGCGCATACTCGTTTACAATATTTTTTTGTACATACGGCAATAATTTAAAAACGATGCCAACGAGCAATGAACCGATACACCACTTTTGTATCGTTGCACGATGCGTTTTTACGTCATGAAACCATTTTTCTTTTGCGATATATGCTCCAAATAAAAAAAACGGCAAAATCGTTAAAATAAAAATGAATGCTTGTGTAAAAGAATTGACGTATAGCCAATCAGCTACCCGTTGCATAAAAACTTGTTCCCACGTGCCTTGTTGATAATTGGCGATCGCCTGCTTTGCGAGCGCCGGCTCTGAAAAATCGACATCGCCATATTGTTTCCACATCACCCACATCAAAATCGTTGAAACGCCAGCCCAACCGCCCCAAAGCGAAAGCGCAAAGCGCCGCAACGTTTTTGCGCTTGCCTGAAAAAACGGAAAAAGAAACAGCCCAACGATCGCATAACCGATTAAAATATCGCCATGCCAAATGAAAAACGCATGAAACATCCCAAATAACAACAACGCAAACAAGCGGCGTAAAAAAGTGATCCGGAATTTCTCGCCACTTTTGTCGAGCATGATCCATGCTCCCCAGCCGAACAACATCGAAAAAAGCGGATAAAAGCTCGCTTGCGCAAATATATCAACAAATGCAAGCAGGAAGCGATCAAGCCCATCTTTCGCAAACACCGTGGCATCAACATACAGCGTCGGCAGTGAAAAATCAAGAACGTTCACAAGCAAAATGCCAAACAACGCAAAACCTCGCACCGCATCAATCATTGAAATACGCATCATCTTCCTCCTTTTCCATTTCAGCGTAAAAGAAAAAAAGCCGACTGTCAATGGACAGCGGCTCTTTCCTATTAATTGACGTACCGTCCCGTCTTGCCAAGCGATTGCCAATATTCGTTGCGCAAATGTACTTTTTGTATTTTTCCTGATGCGGTTTTTGGCAATTCTTGAACGAATGTGACGCCGGTAATGGCTTTAAAATGGGCAAGTTTTTCACGTGAAAAGGCAATCAACTCTTGTTCTGTCACTTCTTTTCCTGGACGGACGACGACGAACGCATGCGGGGTTTCGCCCCATTTTTCATGCGGAACAGCAATCACTGCCGCCTCTAACACTGCTGGATGCTCGTACAACACCCCTTCTACTTCAATCGATGAAATGTTTTCCCCACCGCTAATAATAATATCTTTTTTCCGATCAACGATGTCGATGTTGCCATATGCATCGACAGTCGCCATATCTCCTGTATGGAGCCAGCCGTTACGAATCGTTTCCATTGTCGCTTCTGGATTTTTCCAATATCCTGCCATTACGCCGTTGCTTCGCACAATGACTTCCCCGATCGACTTTCCGTCGCGCGGCACTTCTTCCCCGTGCTCATTGACGACTTTTACTTCACAGCCAATCATTGCATAACCTGCTTTCGCTTTCATGCGATATTGATCGCTAAGCGGCAAATGTTGCAAATGTGAACGGACGGTAGAAACAGTGCTTAATGGCGATGATTCCGTCATGCCGTATACTTGAATAAACTCCCAGCCTAATTCTTTTTCAACACGCGTGACAAATGCTGGCGGAGGAGCAGAACCTGCAATGACGACACGCACATCATGCTCAATTGTCGGCACATGTTGCTCATAATATTGCAACAACGTATTTAACACCGTTGGCGCCATATGCATGACGGTCACTTTATATTTATTGACGTACTCGAAAATGACTTGAGGAATCGCTTTACGCAAGCAAACGTGCGTCGCTCCGTTCGCTGTATAGTAAAACGGCGCCCCCCATCCGTTTACGTGGAACATCGGCAAAATATGCAAATATACATCCCGATCCGACACGCGCAAATGATGCATCGTACTTAACGCATGCAAATAGTTGTTGCGATGTGTCAACATTACCCCTTTTGGATTTCCCGTCGTTCCGCTCGTATATAACAAACTACATACGTCGTTTTCATCGATGTCTGGACGTTCAAACGGTGACGACGAATATTGTGCAAGCCATGTATCGTAAGCGATTTCATCAATGTCGTCCGTTTTGCCGTGCACAATGATATACTCAACTGTTTGCAATTCGTTTTTGACTGGCGCAATTAAATGATACAACTCCGCATCAACAAACAACACTTTACTTTCGCTATGGTTTAAAATAAATACGTAATCGTCTGGCTTTAAACGAATGTTTAACGGGACCATGATTGCCCCTGTTTGAAACACCCCATAAAACCCTTCAAGCATTTCTAACGTATTTGGGGCTAAATAAGCGACACGATCTCCTTTTTTCACTCCTATATCGCTTAATCCGTGCGACAATTGGTTCACACGTTCATACAGCTCGCGATACGTCAACGATTTTTCTTCGCTAATGACGCCGACTTTATCCCCATAAAGCGACACGGCGCGATCTAAAAAATGAGTTAACAGTAATGGTACATTCATCCCCAATCCCCCTCGTTTTTTATCTAAAAATTATAATTTTTCAGAAATATTATAACATATCTTTCTTTTTGTGGGGCACATTTCTTTCGTTGTTTTCATATGATTGGATAAGGGAAAAAATGAAGGAAAGGACGATGGCCATGCCTTCCTATATTGCAGGTCCGATTAAAATTACGAACGTCAGTAGCGACGCGACCGTCAATTTCGGCGATACGTTGCAAATTGCGCCAAAAAGTTCATCTAAATCGCTCGCGGGCGCTGGTGGCGGAAATACAGGAGACTTTTTACAAACGAACACGTTCATCAGCTTTACAAATACAATCGATCCAGATATCGCCGATGGCAACGTAAAAAGCAAGGGATAGCCGATGCCTGCCATTGTTGGAGCAGTCCAAATTAACAGCATCGGAAGCGGCGGCGTGTTTCATATCGGCGATGTATTTGCGATCTCTCCATACAGCGTAGCGAAAACGTTTGCTGGCGCTGGTTCATTTAATACAGGAGACGGCTTGCACATTTATAACCAATATAGCAACACGAATACGAACGACCGTGATATTGCCGATAGCAATATTACAGGAAACGCCTAGCGGGGTGGAAGAATGAACTTTTATATTCAACAAACGATTTCCATTCATCAATTAAAAATCGGCTCGCTCACGAACTCATCTGTCCTTCAAATCGGAACGACCGGAAAGGTACAACCGCTCGCCACATTAAGCAATACGGGACAATTTACCGAACCCGCTCCGGAAGCAAAAATCAATATTCAAGGGGAAGAAGGACCGTTCGTCCCGCTTCAATCGCCTGTATAAAACAGTGCTACTTCTTTTGGCTTAGCCATAGACTAGAAAATAAAAGAGCCGAAAAAGAAGGAGGCAGCACGCATGTGGCACGATTATTTTAAACAGCTCGAAGCATATTTAAAATGGCAACAACAAAAAATGCAATCGCTTGAACAAGCGATACATGACTTACAACAACAATATGAACAGTTAAAAAAAAAGCCGCGCACAACGATTGAAAAAATTGAATATCATTTTGATCAACTAAAAGTGGAAACGTTAGAAGGAACGTTGAATATCGGTCTAAATCCCGCAACGTTCAACGAAGATACAATTGAAGACTTTGCCGTTCCAAAGAGCACAACGATCATTCCACAACCAACACCGCTCTTTCGCAACATTCAAACGGCCGTTCATTCATATTTACAAGAAGAAGGGGAACAAATCATCGCGCGCGTCGAACAAATGTATGGACGGTCGCTTGACCCAACATATCGCCAATTTATATTGCAAGATATTGCTCGGCAAATTGATGATCGCATTCATTTTTATTTAAGACAGTATGGGGAAAGCGAAACAGAAAACGAACAGTTACAACAAAACATTATCGCTTATTTAAAACGAGATATTGAACATTCGATCGAGACATTTTTAAAACATTTGCCACGAGAGGAGACGAACGAATGAATATGACAGTTGTGAATCATCATTTATCGGTTGGTCATATCGCCATCGGGGGAGTGGCGAGCGCCTCGCTCGTTTTAATTGGCGATAGCGAAACGATTCAACTCGCTTCCGCATTCGACACACCGCCAGAATCGTTAATTATCGGTCCGTTTCCACAAAAACAAAACAATAAAAAAAATGAGGAAAAGCGATGAGCCGCCTTTCCGTCGTTCATTTACTAAGAGCAAACGCGGTCGTCTTTAGCTCCGTCGTGCAAATTGGAGACAGCCAACACATTCGTCTTTCCGGGCGGGCACTTGCCGTTCAAAGACAATTTGAATATGTCGACAGCAACGAATTTCCGCTCGCCTTTCCGATCTTTACAAAACCGATTCCGCTTCCACCTGTTGATTATGAGCACGTTTGTCGTTATACGTTGCACGATTGTCCGCTCATCGCTGTTCATTCCATTCGCATCATCGGGGTTTCTTCTACATCTGTCGTGCATGTCGGTTCCACGAAAAATGTAGAAGCGGAATCACGAGTCAAACATATTCGTCAGCTGACAGAAAGGAGAGAACAACATGCCCGCTCTCGTCGGTCCAATTAAAATTAACCTTGTCGCTAGCGGCGCCGTCATGCAAGTAGGGGATACGTTATATGTGTCACCAAAAGTCACATCTAAAACGTTCGCCGGTTCTGGGGCGTTTAACACCGGTAATTTTATTATCGCCAACAACGGCATTAGCTTAACAAATACGCTCGATTCGGACGTACTCGATCAAAACGTTGCCGGCAATGCTTAACGCTTTTTCCGATTTGCCTTTTTTATTTTCGGCAACCGATCGGCTGGTTGTTTTCGAATCCACCGAATAAATGACGCAATGTTCTCGTCATGTTGTAACCGCTCGATCGTATATAGCCGACTCGCTAATTCCTCATTCGTATATAACGCGTGAATTTGCTTATGGCAAGGAAGGCATAGTTTTGCCGTTTCTGTTCCGCCATACTCTCTTGGCGTTAAATGATGAGCGGTTAACACAACATCGTCCCTCCCGCAAAGTTCACATGTTCCTTTCATCGCCCGTCTCCTTTACATCACTTCAAGTTGGACTGTCGTTCCTTTTCCAGACGGTTCTGCTGGTTTCACAATGAGCCGTTTCGGCATGCGCGCATGCAACTCTTGAACGTGGCTAATGACCCCGATCACCATATGCTCCGCTCGCAATCGTTCTAATGCGGTCATGACGACATCTAACAACTCTTGATCAAGCGTGCCGAATCCTTCATCTAAGAAGAAAAATTGTAGTGGATATTCCCCGCGCAGCTGAATTTGCGCCGATAACGCCAACGCTAACGATAAAGATGTTAAAAACGTTTCGCCTCCTGATAATGTCGTCACCGGACGGCGTACACCGCCGTTTGCATCGTCACGAATGACAAAACCACCTTCGGAATCCAGCTCAATCGCATAACGCTGTCTCGTTAATTCCCCAAGTCGTTCCGATGCATAGCGCGTCACATGAACGAGCTGTTCTTCCGCGATAAATTCAACGAAGCTATTTCCACGCAACACTTTTTGTAACTCCTCGTACTGACCGACGAGTTTTTCTAGTTTCATTCTTTCTTGTTGCAATCGTTCAAAGCGCGCATGTTTCGCCTCTAAATCAGCGACAATCGCTTCAAGTGAACCGAGTTGCCGCATATGTTCGTCCACTTGTTGCTTCGCTTGTTCGTACGCGCCCATCGTTTCTTCCCATTGTTGTTTCGTCATGACGACGCCATCCATCGCCCCATTTAATCGCTGCCATTCATTTTGCAACTTCATGAGTATATCTTTATATTGTTGAATGTCATGAGCGATTTGTTGTTTCATTTGTTCATCTAAGCGGGACACAACCACATCATCTACCGTTTTCAAAGTACTTTTTTTGAATTGTTCCGCCAACATTCGTTCCGCTTCTTGTTTTCGCTTCTCTCCTTCTTGTAAAGCGACATCTGCGGCTTGTTTGTTCGCTTGCAACGTGTGCAATTGTTGTTGTAATGACATCCATCGGGCATACGCCTCTTCTTCTTCCCGCTTGACACGTTGCAACGTTTCCTCTATCCGAATGAGCTGTTGTTTTGCAGACTCCTCATCTATTCCTTCTGGCAACGTTTGTTTATATTGTTCGTATTGTTGCTGTTGCATATTCCATTCGGTCGTCCATTCTGTTTTTTGTTTCATGACCTCTTGATACGTTTCTTTCCATCGCTCTAATTCCGCTCGTTTATCATCTAGTACGGTCACGCTTTTTTCAATGCGCTGTTGCAACTGCTGGGCTTCCTGTTCGCGCTTGCGAAGGTTGCGAACGATGTCATCGACTTGTTCAAACGATACATCTCGATACGTCTCATGCCACATCTTTTTTTCTTGTTCGATGCGCGTGCGTCGCTCTGCACATTTTTTCTCTAATTCAGCGATTTGTTGACGAACCGTTTCCATTTGATATGCATATTGTTGCTCTTTTTGTTTTTGCTCGTTCCATTTTTCGATATAGCGATACATCCGATCGCGGCATGCGATATAATCTTGTTGCAACGCCTTCCCTTCCATTTCGATTTCTTTTAAAGAAGAAAGCGGTGCTTCTTCCACTTCTCGTTTCACTTTTTCGGCATCGACACGTTGTGGCAAAGGCTGTCGTGCCATCATTTCAGACAACTGTTCGACTTGCATTTTTATTTGCTGTATCGCCGCAACGAGCTGTTCTCCGATTTGAATGGAGCGGTCGATCCGCTCGAGCGCTTGTTCATCGAGCATCACTTGTTGTCTTTTTGCCCGATTTGGATGATGCGTCGAACCACAAACTGGACAAGCTTCCCCATCGCGCAAGCGTTCAGCTAACGTCGCTGCTAAATCATGTAGACGTGCCGCTTCCACTTGCTTTTTTTCTTCTTTCCATTGATAGACGAGCACCGTCGCTTGCTTTTCCCGCTCACAGACGCGATGATACAACCGTTCTACATGACGAAACTCTTCAGCTAGACGCGCTTCAAGTTGTTTCATTTGTTTCATTTCTCGTTCATACGTTTGTTTCATCGCTTCATATGTTTTCTGTTTTTCTTCTTTTTCCTTTTCGATTTCTTCAAGCGCTTGCAGCTGCAATTGAATGTGCTTCTTTTTTTCATCCGCTTGTTCCAAACGCTCTTTCACATGCACATCGACTTTTTTCTCTTCCCATTGTTTTTTTAATTCGGCTTGTTTTGCACTCCATATTGTATATTCTTTCGTGCATATGTCAACGTGAAGACGCGCTTCTTGTTCTTTTTGCTCTATCTCTTGCAAATTCGCGCGCAGCTTTGCTTGTTGTTGTTCAACCGCCCGCATAAGCGCCAACGTTTGTAGCGCTTGTTTCAGCTGCTCTTGTTTTTGCAACGATTTCGGTTCTTCTACGTTCTTTTTCGCACGACATTGTTCATATTGTTTACTTACTTGTTCATACATCGTACGCACTTCGTGTAATTGGATAGCTAGTTCACTAGTTTTTTGTTGCCAATGCGCAACCTCTTTTTCGCTTCGTTCTACTTGTTCAATATACGGAGCAAGACGTTCAGCTTCTTTGCTTCGTTCATACGTCTGCTCAAGCTCTTTCATTCGTTCTTCTTGCTTTCTCCATTCATTCAGCTGTTGTTCTACTTTTTCTTTTTCACATTGCCATTGCCATAATTGTTTTTCTTTTTCATATCGTTCATGCATGTCGCGCAATGCGCGTTGTGCTTCCTCAAGCGCCGACTTTCGTTCTGCCAACGCCCATTTTTGCTTTTCTACTTGCTCTTTTGACGCGTCGCCAAGCCCTGCTTGCTCCCCTTTGATCGCTTCTAACTTCGCGGACGCGTCTGCCAACTTATTTTTTAGTTTTTTATTTAATTCGTCGCCATATCGTTCAAGATGAAACAACCGCTGCAACATTTGACGGCGCTCCGATCCTTTTAACGACAAAAATTCAGCAAACTTTCCTTGCGGCAAAACAACAGCCCTCGTAAAGTCTTTCATTTCTAAACCGAGAAGCTGTTTTACTTGTTCATCAACAAGACGCGTCTTATCTGCGATGACGACGCGCTCGTTTCCTTCTTCGATGAAGCGGCTGACGACGGAACGAATGCGCAGCGCATCCGCGCGCTTAAACGAACGTTCAACGGTATATCGCTTTACTCCTTCGGCATGTTGTAGTTCAAATGTAAACGAAACGAACAGTTCATTTTCCGCATGGTTCATAATTCCGTTCGTCTGGTTCGCCGCGCGTTCGACATTTCCGTATAACGCGAGCGTCATCGCATCTAAAATCGACGACTTTCCGCTTCCTGTCGGACCGAAAATGCCAAACAATCCCCCTTCGCATAGCCGTTCGAAATCAATCGTTTCCTTCTGACGAAAACTATGCAACCCTGCAATCGTTAAACGAATCGGCTTCATCGTTCATCCTCCTCAGCAACGAGCTGCAAAAATAGTTGAACGAGCTCTTCAGCCGGCTTTCCTCCGCCTGTTTGCCGTTCATAAAAACGCGTAAACAACGTTTCAATCGGAACATCGGTGCGCACTTCACGCACGACCTCGTCCTTCTTTAAGTAATTCGGGCGAATATGAACAAATCCGTCATACAATTTACGCAACCGATGTGTTTCTTCTAACGTTAACGATTGCTCGACATCAATTTCTAAATCAATCCACGCCCCGCGATCGCGCCCTTCCTCAATCCAACGATACACTTGCGCTAACCCTTCTGTCGCTTTCCATTTGACAAGCGGACGCCCTTTGGAAAGCCAACATTCTGAAATGGCAGGAGCAGAGCGCGGCTGCACGTCAACGATCGTCACCGACTTGCTGTATCCTGCTTCAGAAAAACTGTAAGCGAGCGGTGAGCCGGAATAGCGCGCCGGCATCACCGCATGTTTCACATCTTGCGGACGGTGCAAATGACCGAGTGCGACATATTGCGTGCGCTGAGGGAAGCTTGCTGGCGACACCGTATACGCGCCACCGAGCTCAATCGGGCGCTCGGAATCGCACGTCGCCCCTCCAGCGACATATAAATGGCTCATCGCAATATTGACGGCATCATCTCGAAACGATTCGTTCATTTTTGCAAAAATGGCGCGAATGCGCTCATCATATCGTGCGCGCAACAACGTTTCATCGCATTCGTCGGAAAGCAATTCGTTCAAGCGCGACTCTGACGGATACGGAAGCGCAGCAACGATTAATGTTTCATCAGTTGATGGAACGTACAAGCGCTGCACAACATCCGTCGGAAATCCTAACAACGTAATCGCATGTTGCGCCGCAATCGGAGCGGCCGCACTTAAACGACCCGGATGATCGTGGTTTCCCGCAATGACAATAACATGACGTTTTCCGTGATCGCTCAGACGCGAAAGCGATTCATAAAAAAGCTTTTCCGCATCGGCAGACGGATTGACTGTATCAAACGCATCGCCAGCAATCAATACGACATCGATGTTTTCTTTTTGTACGATTTCCACTATTTCATCGATCACCGCTTCTTGCTCTGGCAAGCGACTTCGCCCTTCAAGCGTTTTCCCTAAATGCCAATCAGCCGTATGCAAAATACGCAAATTAATCCCCCCCCATCTCTACAAGTAGCGCCCCATCAAAAGCGTACACGTACGTTTCGGTTACTTTCTTTTTCCAAATCGCTTCAATTGCTTCACGATATAAAGCTAATTGTCCTTTATATCTCCGCTTTAATTGCTCTTGCGGGTCATTCATCCACGATACGCGATCTGTTTTATAATCAATTAAAACAAGCCCGTATTCATCTTCAAATACACAGTCAATGACTCCTTGAACGATCACCGTTTCCCCCTCCATCTCGTGCGCCAAATAAAACGGCACTTCCCGTTCAAGCCGCTTCGCACGTTGCATTCGCTTGCCGATTGGGGTCTTAAAAAAGGCGACAATACTTTCTACATCGATTGCTTTTGCTTGTTCTTCCGTCAACCATTCCCCGTTCACCATGCGCGCGACTTGTTCTTGCACCGCATGAACAGTTACTTCTTTTGTCACATCCATCTGTTGCATAACGAGATGCATGATCGTCCCTCGTTCCGCTGGCGTCATCGTTTTCGTTTGCAAAAAGCGCGGCCGTTCAACGATCTCTTTTCGAAACGGCTGTTCGGCATGTCCACCGTATATGTCGCGTTGCCGCTTTAGCTCTGATACGCTTTGTTTCGCCCTTAACATCGTTGCGCTCCCGTACGTATACGTCCAAAAAAGACGGCGCTTGACTTCTTCTTCATATTCGCTTTTGATCCCAACAGGTTGCAGTTGTCGAATCGCTTCAACGATGTCACGATGCTCATTCGCTTGCTCATCTTCTTGCTCAAGCGCATGCGCTGACACAACGTGCATCTCCCATAGCGATGTGTCGTGAAGCACCGTTTTCGACGAACAAATGCTTTGTGGATGACGGATGAGGGCATAACCGAGCCAATCGGCATAGCTTTTTGCCTTTTCAATGACATACGCAGGAAGTTCCCACGTGGATGTATAAGTGACTTCTTGCCATTTTTTCTTTTCCGCTTCGATATCCTTTACCGTCGACACGATATATAACTTTTCTTTTGCACGCGTCAGCGCGACATATAAAATGCGCATTTCTTCCGCAAGCATTTGCAGTTTCATTTTTTTCTTGATCGCTAGCTGCGCGATCGTCGGATAGCTTGCGCGCCACGTCGGATGAACAAAGCGCATCCCTAATCCGAAATCTTTATCTAATATGTAGTCGCCGCGCAAATCTTTCGTATGAAATCGTTTTGCGGCACCTGCTAAAAAGACGACCGGGAATTCAAGCCCTTTACTTTTATGAATCGTCATCATGCGCACAACATCTTCTTGTTCTGTGAGCGAACGTGCCGCTCCAAAATCATCTTCGCGCTCTTTTAGCCGTTCAATAAAACGCAAAAAGCGAAAAATGCCGCGAAACGACGTTTTTTCATATTGTTTCGCGCGGTCATACAACGCGCGCAAATTCGCCTGCCGCTGTTTGCCCCCAGGCATTCCGCCGACGTAGTCGTAAAAGTTTGTATCACGGTACAATTGCCAAATGAAATCAGGAAGCGATTTTTGCCTTGCCGCCGTACGCCACTCCGATAAATACGAGATCCAACGTTTGACTTTTTCATAAAGCTCATCGTCTTGTGGCTGCGCCGCAAAAGCAAGCAACGCTTCATAAAATGCCCCGTCTTTTTTCGCCAAGCGAATGCGCGCCAACTCATTTTCGTCCAATCCAACAATTGGCGAGCGAAGCACCGCAGCAAGCGGAATGTCTTGATATGGATTGTCAATCACTTTTAAAAGCGATAACATCATTGACACTTCAGTCGCTGAAAAGTAACCTGTCGACAACTCGGCATATACAGGAACGTTTTGCTTCCGAAATTCTTCTAACATCGCTGAAGCAGACGACATCGAGCGACATAAAATGACGATGTCGCGATACATGAGACGCCGTTCTCCTTTTAGGCGACGGTCGTAAACGAAAAACGGCTCGGCAAGCAGTTGTTTGATTTTTTTCGCGATCCATCTCGCTTCAAGCTGAACGGCTGTCACATCTTCTTGTTCTTCTTCATCGCTTTCTTCTTTTGCTTCATTAATCCACACACATTCGACAGGCACTTGTTTATTCGGATAATCGCCCGCGCCAAAACGAAGAGCGGCATCATCGTCATAGCGCATGTCCCCGACCGTTTCCGTCATAAGTTGTCGGAAAATAAAGTTCGTTCCATCTAATATTTCTTTTCGGCTGCGAAAGTTTTTCGCTAAATCAATGCGCAATCCATATTTCCCATCTTTCGTAAACCGATCATATTTTTGTAAAAAAAGCGACGGTTCTGCAAGACGAAAACCGTAAATCGATTGCTTCACATCGCCGACCATAAACAAATTGCCTGTCGCTTCATCGTCGTGACATACGAGCCGTAAAATAGACTCTTGCACCATATTTGTATCTTGGTATTCGTCGACGAGCACTTCGACAAATTGCGCTCGATAATAAAGGGCCGCTTCCGACGGCTTTAACTCATGTTCTGCAAAGCGATCGCGTAAAATGTGTAAACAATAATGTTCTAAGTCTGAAAAGTCAACGATCCCTTTTTCATCTTTTTTCGCTTGCAATAGATCGGCAAACCGTTTCACCATTTGTATAATCGTAGCAACAATTGGCTTCATCTCGCGCAAATGGCGCACATATGTCGCCGGTTGAAACGAGAACAGTTCTTCTGTTACGCTGCTTATTTCTTTTTTCACTTGATCGCGCAGCTTTTTTACCTCATCAATCAATTGCTCGTCATATGCCCCGTCTTTCGGCTTTCTTTTTGCCGTCGCAAACGATACGTTTTTCATCGTGTCGTGTAGCTTTTGCCACGATTCAGCGCGCGCCTCTTTGAGCTTTGCGATGGCTTGTTGGTCGCTAACAAGCGTCTCATACAAATAATCCGGCCCACCTGGCTCTTTCGTTTTTTGCAACGCTTGCGCCAATCGTTGTTCCGCCGCCTCCAGCGCCAAATCAACCGCTTGAAAAAGGTAGTGGGCATACGGTAAATCGTCGATGCGTCCCCCTTCTTCGACATCGTACATATGAACGATTTGTTGCAGCCATTCGTTCGGGTTTGGATGCGAACGGGAAAATTCATATAGACGTAAAATAAGCGTCTGTAAATCCGCATCTGTCCGATCACTCGTATATTTGTCAACAACAGCTAAAAATGCTTCATCGTTTTCCGCATAATATTGTTCAAATAACGTTTCTAACACTTCTTCTTTTAATAGCGCCATCTCCCCTTCATCCGCAATGCGAAACACCGGATCCATGCCGATGATGTAATAATATTTGCGAATGACATCTAAACAAAACGAATGAATCGTGGAAATGGACGCTTTTTGCAAAAGACTGAGTTGCCTGCGCAAATGAAGCGAGTGCGGTTCGTTTTCAAGCGCTTTCTCTAACGCTTCCCCGATACGCTGGCGCATTTCTGCTGCTGCTGCATTCGTAAACGTCACAACAAGCAACCGATCGACATCGATCGGCCGCTCTTTATTCAATATTTTTTGAATGATCCGCTCGACAAGCACCGCTGTTTTTCCTGAACCTGCGGCGGCGGCAACGAGCGTATGCTGGCCTGTTGCATAAATCGCTTTCCATTGTTCATCCGTCCATTGACTTTCTCGTGGTTTTGGCGGAATCATACGATCACCCCTTTAACCATTCGTCTATATTTTTCGGTGTGAACACGCGATATTGTTCCGCATCGACCCCTTCATCAAATTGGCACACATCGCGAAACTCACAATATTGACAAGCTGTTTTATTTTTTTGTTTGTACGGTGCAATATGCGTCACACCGTCCATCATTTGTTCACCTACGTCGACGATCAGACGGCGCACATGTTGCCTTAACATCGTAAATTGTTGTTCTGTTAGCACTTTTGAATGTTGCGCAAACGTTCCATTTTTATTGAAACGAACAGGAATAACGAAAGAGCTTGTTCCCGGCTCTACTTGTTCATCCATCAGCCGTACCGTTTGTTCATCCGCTAATACGTAGCCCCCCATTTTAAACTGTTCTAAAAACTTTTTCTCTAGCTCGTGTTCTTCAACCCATTCATTCAGTTTCATCGTCGGGTTATGAATCGGAAAGTACAACACCCCTGCTGGAAACGCCGATGTGCCAACGAGCTTTTCCGCATACTCAAGCACGACATCTAAATACGCTAACATTTGTAACGCTAAACCGTAATACACTTCCGTTAAATCGAGCGTCTTTTGTTTCGATTTATAGTCAATAATACGAAGAAGTACGCCTTGTTCGCTCGTTGCTTGATCGACGCGGTCAATGCGCCCGACAAACTGCAATACTGTTCCATCTGATAGCGTAAACGAAAGCGGCGGAAGCACTCCCCCTTCACCGAACCCTAATTCAACGCCAATCGGTACAAATCCGCTTCTTTTCGCATGTTCGCTTAATACAGTCGTCGCTTTTGCCATAATCGTCTGTAACTTTTTCTTCATATATCGATAACGGTGCGTGCTTAACAACACTTCTTGTTGAATGTATGGGGCAATTTGCTCGACTGCTTCATATGACAACTGTTCGCATTGTTGCTTTGATAATTCACTCCACGGTAGCCGTTCTTCCCGCAAGCGATTGGCGATCACTTTTAACGCTTCATGAAACAGCTGCCCCATATCTGGCGCCTTCAATTGAAAGACCGTTCGCTCTTTTAACTTTAACCCGTGCCCAGCAAAATGAGCGAACGGACAACGGTTAAACGTCTCCATACGCGAAATGCTCGCTTTCACTTTCTTTCCATATAACTCTTTCGCCAACTGTTTACGTAACTGTTTCGCGCGATTTTCGTAAAATAACGCCCGCACAACGACCGCGATTCGTTCTTTCCATTGCTCATGTTGCACGTAGGCGTTGTATACATCCCACCACATCGGAGCGATGGCGTATTGTCGCTTCCACGCTTCAAGTTGCTGCACGAGTGGGCCGAGCGTGGCGATATCGTTTGTCATATATGACAATTGTTCTTGAGGCGGAAGGAAAAACGGATCGGCTCCCCATTGCTTTTTTTTCACATGCGGGAACATATCTGTTAACCGTTTGATAAACATCGATGGCAACAACGTTTTTTCTTGTTCGTCAGCTAGCGCATACGTAACATATAAACGTTCAGACGGGCTAACGAGCGCTAAATAAAGCAAAAACGGCTCATCAAGCAATCGATCGCGGCTCGCTGGAGCAACGCGTACAGAATAATGATGCAACAATTCGCGATCCGCTTCCGACAGCATCCCATCATCGTTTTTGCGCATCGGAATAATGCCTTCGTTCACCCCGACAAGAAACGTACAGCGAATGTTTGAAAGGCGGGAACGATCAAAATGAGCAATTAATACTTGGTCGGTTGCCGGTGGCACGAGAGAAAACTGCAAACTTTCTAATCCCGTTTCAATAATGGTGAAAAACGTTTCGAGCGAAAGAGATTCATCTCCTAATATTTCCACATATTCGTCAAGCAAATGAATAAACGCTTGCCATACTTGCTCATGATGACGAATAGCAGACAAATCTCCTCTCTCTTCCGCTTCATCGCGCCATCGTTGTAGCTTTTGTGGAATATGAAGTTGTTCCGCGTATGCATATAGCGCTTCGCATCGTTCACGCCCTGTCTTTGCTTGTTTTAACCGTTTTTGTAAAAACAACAACGGAGAAATAACAAGCTTGCGCCATTCATTTAATTGTTGTTCATATCGTTTTTCTTCATCTGTTTGTGGCGCATGGATCCCTTCAAGCCCTTTATACTTGCGATACGTCCAATGTTCTGCCCACTTGTCTCCTTGTATGCCGGAAGAAAGCACGTAGTTTTCAAGCTGGTCCATTGCCATGCGCATCTCATGTATCGGTTGATCAAGCGAAAAAAACAAATCGGTTTTCACAGCACGAAATACCGCTTCGTAGCGAAAGTTCGTCCGTACTGCTTCGATGCTTGCACGTAAACATTCAACGAACGGATGATCAAGCATCGGTTCTTTTTCATCAATAAAATACGGAATGCGATAATCTGCAAATACCGTTTTTAACACGTCGCGATAGTCTGAAACGTTGCGAATGAGCAAAGCGATGTCACGATAGCGATATCCTTCATCTCGCACGAGCCGAATGATTTCACGAGCAATGCCTTCCATTTCTGCTCGCCGAGTGGTCGCTTCTCCAATGACAATCGCTTCCGTTTGTTTTGGCCATACACGTACAGGACGATCATCGTAATGTGCTTCGAGATGGCGAAGTTCTTCATGTTTGTGGCGAACGTTTTCATAAAGTTGCTCTACTTTTTCAATCGCCACTCCATTTTGCAGCGCTATTTCGCGCAGTTGGGCATACGTTCGCCACGTGCTGCGAAATACGTGCAAATCGTTTGGTAGTTGTTCATACGGAGCGTCTAACGTAAGGGCAACCGTCACATGTGGGCAGTGAATAAACAGCTGTTCAATCACCATATATTCTTGCGGCGTAAATTCATAAAAGCCGTCCATGTAAATGCGCGCACGTTTCATATAGGAAGAATGGCGAATTTTTTCCGCAAGCAAGCGCAAATAATCTTCTGAATCGACATAATGATGCGCCATCTGTTGTTCAAATTGCTCAAAAATGAGCGCTGTATCTTTTAATTTATCAGCAAGTACCATTTCGTTTGCGGTCGCATGACGACGCAGCTCTTCTTCCGTTTGTTTTAATGCTGCTGGCGTCACACAATATCGTTTATATTCCGTCAACATTTGTTCCAGTTGTTCAATAAAACCGCGTTTGTCGGCTGCTTTTCGAAACAGCTTTAACTGTTCTTTTTGTTGTTCAACAATTTTCCTTAGCAACATATGTACGCCTGTTTGCGTTAAATGATGGCGGCTCATGCCGCCAGTCTCTTGCAAGACACGCCAAGCAAGGCGCGTAAAACTAAACACTTGTGCGCGAATCATTCCTTTGACATTTGTGTTCATGAGAGCATATTCCGATTGAAACGTCATTTGTTCGGGAACGAGATAAATAATCGGATCGCCATCGGGTTCATGGGCAAGTTGTTCGATCATTTCCGTTAAACACATCGTCGTTTTTCCGCTTCCCGACCGCCCGATCATAAAGCGTACAGACATATCGTTCATCCTTTCTTATTTTCCATCGTGCAACGCAAGGCGTTGTTCAACTTTTTTTCCAATGTACCAAAGAAGAAAAATAGCAACAGCGACGAAAACGGTGCGCAGCGGCTGACGGACGAGCGCCACCACATCATAGCCGATAAAACTAATTGTAAACACCATCACCATTTTTCCGAGCAACACAGCAAGCATATATTGCTGCATCGCAATGCCTGATAATCCTGCTACGACATTCACTGCGGCAGATGGTGTAAATGGGAAACAAAGCAGCAAAAAGAGTGGTCCAAAGCCGCGACGCTCAATCCAATGCATCATGCGGCGAATGGTCGGATGGCGATGTAAAAAAGAGAAAAACCGTTGTCTTCCAATTTTTCGAACGAGAAAAAAGACGAGAAGTGAGCCTGCGCTCGTTCCAATCCATGAAATAAGAAATCCTTTCCAAAGACCGAATGCCGCTGCATTTGCCATGACAAAAACGAAAAGCGGCAAAAACGGTAAAAACGCCTCTGCCATCGGCAGGACGATGCCCGGAATAACGCCAAATGAACGATATTCCGCTAACATGTCAAGCATATGTTTGATCGTAAACCATTGTTTTAATTCCTCTAAACTCATACAGTAACCCCTTTGCCACGTGCTCATGTTTATATTGTACAAGTTTAGAGGAAAAGAGAAAACTACTAGGACAATTCCTTTTCCCGCAAATATAACAAATACATCATTTTCCGTTCGCGCGCTTCAATTCGTTCGCTCATCTTTGTCCGCAACTGAGCTGTGCGATGTAACTGGTTCACAAATGAATGATGGGAAATACATATTTCTACGCTCGTCCCGTTTGAAAAAATGACGCGTGTTTTTCCTAGTTGAATATGTTCATGATGACGGATATGCAAATGCGAAAGCCATATACATTGAGGATCGTTCGGGGAAATCGTTGGAAAAAAGAAAATTTCGTTCGCTGGTTCGACTGCAATGGGTGCTTTATGCGAAGTGCCGATCGTATGTTTCGTTCCTTCCCTTCTTCCTTTTAAACTTGCTCCGTAATATAAACAGCTTTGTTCCATAATTTCGATCGGACTTTTTTTTACGACGATTTCTCCATCTTCTTCAAATGCTTTCGTCCATATGTGTTCGTTATAAAAGAACGGAAAAAGCGCCATCGTATAACGTGTAATATGTAGATGCTCAACGATGAGCATCGTGCTCCCTCCCTTATATACACATTTCGACAATATTATGACAATATTATACCATAAATAATTAAAAAAATCCCCTCGCTTTTTCGAGGGGATGTCATTTTACGCATTTGTAAATTGTTCTTCTTCTGTTGATCCTTTTAAGGCGACAGTTGATGCTTGACCGCCTGTAATGACAAGCGATACTTCATCAAAGTAGCCTGTTCCGACTTCGCGTTGATGGCGTGTTGCAGTGTAACCGTATTTTTCCGCCTCAAACTCTGCTTGTTGCAGTTCAGAGTAAGCAGCCATGCCGCGATCACGATAGCCGTGTGCTAACATAAACATGCTGTAGTTGAGGGCGTGGAAGCCTGCCAATGTAACGAACTGGAATTTGTAGCCCATTTTTCCGAGTTCCACTTGGAAGTTGGCGATCGTTTCGTCATCCAACTTTTTCTTCCAGTTAAATGAAGGCGAGCAGTTGTACGCAAGCAATTTGCCTGGGAACTTTTCATGAATTGCTTCCGCAAAACGGCGCGCTTCTTCTAAGTTCGGTTCGCTCGTTTCGCACCAAATTAAATCAGCATACGGTGCATACGCCAATCCGCGCGCAATCGCTTGGTCTAAGCCGGCACGCGTACGGAAAAACCCTTCTGGCGTCCGCTCCCCTGTAATAAACTCTTGGTCGCGCGGATCGATGTCGCTTGTAATTAAATCCGCCGCGTTTGCATCTGTGCGCGCAATTAATACTGTCGGCACACCCATGACGTCTGCCGCAAGCCGCGCCGCAATTAAGTTGCGGATCGCTGTTTGCGTCGGAAGCAACACTTTTCCGCCTAAATGGCCGCACTTTTTCTCAGAAGACAATTGATCTTCAAAATGTACGCCCGCTGCTCCTGCTTCAATCATCGCTTTCATTAATTCAAACACGTTCAACTGACCGCCAAACCCTGCTTCCGCATCGGCAACGATCGGCAAGAAATAATCGATATCCTCTTTTCCTTCGACATATTGAATTTGATCGGCGCGTTGAAGCGCTTGGTTAATGCGTTTTACAACATGCGGTACGCTATTTGCTGGATATAAGCTTTGGTCTGGATACATATGCCCAGCTAAGTTCGCATCCGCTGCGACTTGCCAACCGCTTAAATAAATGGCTTTTAAGCCAGCTTTCGCTTGTTGTACCGCTTGGTTTCCTGTTAATGCTCCGAGCGCATGAACGTAGTCTTCCGTATTTAATAAGTGCCAGAGTTTTTCTGCCCCACGACGAGCTAACGTATACTCGATGTCAAGCGAACCGCGCAATTTAATGACATCTGCTGCGCTATATGGGCGCGTAATTCCTTTCCACCGTTCATCTAATTGCCAACTTTCTTCTAATTGTTTCACACGTTCTTCGAATGTTGCCATTTCCTTCTCCCCCTTAATTTTTTATTGTAACCCCTCTGTTTCCGTACAAAAGACCCCCAAATCATTGTGATGCTCTTTTCTCTATGTACGAGCTGTGATTTGTTTCACCCCTTTTGTTATAATACACATTTTCTTTTTGACGTCTTTATTATATAACACAATTTTCAGAAAAGAAAGTATTTTTATGAATTTTTTTCAAAAAAATATGTTTACTGCTGTTCTAAAAAAATAATTCGTTCTAAAATCGTTGGATGGCTGTAACGAAATAGTTTGACGACATACGGAGGATGCACTTGACTTAAACTTGATCGCGTCAGTTCTTGAAACGTCGAGATCGCCGCTTCTTTATTTTTCGTCAACTCAATCGCATATTTGTCTGCCGCATGTTCTTCATAGCGGGAAATCGCATTCATCGCAGGGCTCACTGCAAAACTTAATAGCGAAATAAGAAGTAAAAAAACCGGTAAAGAAGAAAGGTCGTTCCATTTTTTTATTCGGAAAAGTGTGCCAAACCGCTCGATCGTTCGTTTCATCCATCGATCCGTTAAAAACAGCCCGATCAATGCAACGGCAATATATAGTCCTATCCCCCAGTAAATATGTTTCATGACGTAGTGAGCCATTTCATGCGCCATAATAAATAAAATTTCATCTTCACTTAACCGTTCAAGCGTCGTATCCCACAACACGATACGTGAGTTGCCTCCGATACCTGTCACATATGCGTTTAGCGCGTTCGTTTTTTCCGACATATTTACTTCAAATACATGTTCCGCAGGGATGTTAGCCTTTTCTGCTAACGCTAAAATTTTTGCTTCTAACTGTTTGTTTTTTAAAGGATAAAAATCGTTATAAAGCGGATCGATAAACACAGGTTGAATAAACGTTAAAAAAAGCGTAAACGGAATTGAACAAAGCCATGCGTACACCCACCATCGTTTTTCAAATTTTTTCATAAGCATATATAACACGTAAACGATGACAACCATGATGGCGTAATTTACCCAAAAATCAATGATCTCATCACGCATCCAACTTGAAAACGTTTGTGTAGAAATGTGATACATTTTCGCCACGTAATAGCTTATATAGCTAAGCGGAAACGTGACGACTTGTACAAGAAGCGATAGCCAAAATACGTAAATGGCCGTTTGCATAAACCGTCGTTTCGTCGTCGCTTCCGCCCATTGTTGAAATCGTGCCGATAAGCCAAACAGCAGCACAAATATATAAATGACCCATTCATACGGAATAGATAAAAAGAATAAAAAGTTTTTTACTTCGGAAAACTGTTCGGCGAGCATCAGCTCTTTTTTCGTTAAAAACGTTGCCGGATCTGCGCTCGTTCCTTTGTATTGTGCTGGAATGGATGAGTCTGTCCATTGAAATAAGTAAAATGCGAAAAACAGCGCATATATCGCATACAAAAACAACGTCCAAAAAGCAATTTTTCTCATTTTCCTTCCCCCTTGTCCATCGTTACTACTAGTTTAGTTTCTCATTCGCCATTTAGAACAACGAAAAAATTCAAATAATTGTCACGTCCCGTTCTCTTCATTGGCACGTTGATTATGTATGATGAAAGTGGGAGGGATATACGTTGAAAAAACTATACATCGGCTTTTTTAGCTTACTTGCGATTTGTATTGG
Source organism: Anoxybacillus dikiliensis (assembly GCF_050613275.1). Lineage (GTDB taxonomy): Bacteria > Bacillota > Bacilli > Bacillales > Anoxybacillaceae > Anoxybacillus. The sequence continues at coordinate 524,481 of NZ_CP187112.1, read as the reverse complement.
CATTGGTATATTTTATTTTTCTTACTACCGCCAAGATCAAATGGAGTTTCCAAAAGACGTAACAATGGAAACGGCATGGGGAAAACCGTATTCATTTCGTAACATGGAACCGAAAGTGCGCCTATTAGAGTTCGTGTACACAAACTGTCCAGACGTTTGTCCAAGCACGTCATTTCAAATGAAACAGTTAAAAGAACGGTTGGAAAAAGACGGTTTGTTTAAAGACAAAGTTGAATTTATTACGATCACCATTGATCCAACACGCGACACACAACAAGTGATGCAAACGTATGCGAACATGTTCGGCGTGGAAAGCGATAACGAAGGATGGATTTTTTTGAGAGGTAGCGAAGAAGATACGAAAAAAGTGGCCGACGCTTTCGACTTCTTATACCGCGATCCGGGAAACGGCATGCTGATCCATACGACACTCACCTACTTTTTAGACGAAAACAACCGCGTCATCGCCACATTCGGCATGGGCGAAAAAGGGTTTGATAGAGAGAAAGTGTATAAAGAAATTGTAAAGGAGGCGAAATAGCCTCTTTTTCTCTTGTCTGACCACTATGGAATACATTAATATGATAAAGGTAGGACGATAGAACTATGCGAGGCGAGGAGAGGAGAGAACATACATGAAAAAATGGAAAGACCGTAGCTTAATTTTTAGGACAGCCTTTTTACTTTCATCGATTGTAGCAGTAGTTACCATTAGTATTGTTTCCCTTTTATTGTATCAAACCTTATCAGTAGAAAAACAACTAACAGAAAAATATGCAGTAGCTGAAACGAAATCATACGCCAACAAAATTGAAGGAATGTTTCGGCACGCGGAAGCTGTTGCCAATGATTTCGGACAATATATGTTGTTTGCTAAAAGCCATCAATTGACGCGCGAGCAAGTGCTAGAACATATGCACGACTTACTCAAACGCAATAACGAATTGCTCGGCATTTATACGTTATGGGAGCCAAACGCCCTTGATCAGAAAGATGAGGAATACGTCAATAAAGATGGACATGATGAGACAGGTCGATTCGTGCCGTACGTCGTTCGAAGCGATGGAAAAATTATTGTAGAAGCAAGCCGTGACTACGACAAAGCAGGGGATGGCGATTATTACTTAGTGCCGAAGGAGACAAAAAAACCTTTGCTTCTTGAGCCTTACACGTACGCAATCAACGGAAAAGACGTGCTGCTTACGTCGCTCATCTTGCCGCTGATCGATCCGAAAACGAACGAATTTTTAGGCATCGTTGGGGTTGATTTTGATGTCTCGTTTTTGCAACAACTCATTCGTGAACAAAAACCGCTTGGGGGGTATTTTAATTTTATTGATGGCAACGGAACGATCATTGCAAGCGGCTTAGGGGAAAAGTTTACCGGACAAACAATTACAATGGACGAACAAAAAACGATATTGAAGCGCATCGCCAATGGGGAATCTTTTTCAGATACAGTATATTCTAATCTTATAAAACAAGAAGTGTTTCGAGGGATTGCTCCCGTTCATCTTGCACAGTTTGAAAAAACATGGGCTATCGTTTTATCCGTTCCTTCTAATACGTTGTTTAGCCAAATAAAAACGTTGGCGATAGAAGGAGCAGTCGGCGTCATTGTTGCCGTCTTATTGCTTATTGTCTTTATGACAGTAACGCTTCGACGCATTTTGCTCCCTGTCCGCAAAACAGCGCTTGTCGCCCAGCAAGTAGCAGAAGGAAAATTGAACGTTCACGTCGATATTTTAAAAAATAACGATGAAATTGGAACGTTAACGAAAGCAATAAAAAAGATGGTGGAACAACTAAGAGAACAAATTCGCACGTTATCAGCAGAAAGTATGCAGTTGACAACAGAAGCGGCCCACGTTACCGAAAACGCGAAGCAAAATAGCGACACGAGCGCGTATATTCATGAGGTCATGAACGAAATTACGGAGCGGACAACTTCTCAAACGGAAGCGATGCTTGAAAGTATGAAAGCAATGGAGGAGATGGCGATAGGCGTTCAAAAATTAGCTGAATCGACCTCCGAAGTGGCAGACTCAGCAAAAGAGATGTCCGAAGAAGCGCAACAAGGGAAAGAACAGCTTGAACAAACGGTACAACAAATGAATCAAATCCAGCAGTCTTTTACAATGATCGCTAAGCAAGTCGAACATTTAACATCGTATTCTGAACAAATTGGTCATATTGTTGCAGCAATTAGCGCGATTTCATCGCAAACGAATTTGCTCGCATTAAATGCAGCGATTGAAGCAGCACGTGCTGGAGAAGCAGGAAAAGGCTTTGCAGTTGTTGCTGAAGAAGTACGAAAGTTAGCTGAACAAGCAGATGAAGCAGCGAAACAAGTAAGCGAACTCATCGGGCATGTCCAACACCAAGTGAAGGAAGTGTCAGAAGTCACAACACAAGGAGCGGAAGATATAAAAGAAGGCAGCGCGATCATTACGAACACTGCGCAAGCTTTCGAACGAATTGTCCAAAAAACAGATGTCGTATCGGAAGAAATTCAAGAAATATCAGCGGCAACAGAACAAATGTCAGCTGGCGTGGAACAAGTGACCGCTTCGCTTGAAAACATTGTTGAAACGGCTAAAGATGTACAAGCTGAAATCGTTCAGGCGACGCGTTCAGTCGATGAACAAGCGAATATTTCTAAACAGCTTGATGCATCCGCCAAACAGCTCGCTCGTATTGCGGAGCAACTACAACAATTGATCCAGCGCTTCACTTTGGAGTCCCAAAAATAACGGGACTCCTTTTTGACGATCAACATCGTTTTTCTACTTTTTTTTATCATTTATCAATACTAAAATATACAAAACTAGAAAATAAATATGTACTTTTTTCTTTTCATCCACTTGTCGCAACATATTTATAATTTCCTCTTCCATTTTCCCTCTATGTTCCACTTCCTTTTCATTTGCAACTAGCCAATCGATAGATACATCTAGCACTCTACTAATCGGAATAAGCAAATCTACACGCGGGGTTACCGTCCCATTAACAATTTTATTAATCGTGCTCTTAGACTGACCGGTTTGTTCTACTAAATCTTTTTGCTTTAAATTGAGTTGTTTTAAACGTTGCTTAATTCTCTCACTAATGATCGCTTTTATATCATTCACATTCACCATTCCCTTCATGTTTTGTTTCTTTTTTGGAATTTTCTCATTGAAAAGTTCCTAAAAAGAAACTATAATGGTAATTAAACAAACCTTTCTTCGTTTTACGTAATCATAACAAGGCGGTGGATTCATGGACGTTTATGCTCGTGCAAAACGTACCATCAGCGCGTGGGTCATATGTTGTTATACGTCGATCATGTGCTTTTTAATATACACAAATGTTTCTAAAACTTTTTACATCGTCATCTCATGGCTCATCGTTAGCCTTTCATTCCTTTCTGTATTTTTAAAATACACTAGGAAAATCGTGTCCTATAAAAAGAAAAAAAATGAGCATGACGTGTATAAATATATGTGTGCGTTAAAACAACTTCCTTTAAGAGTCATACATGCCGTTGCATATTGTTTTTTGTTGTTTTTGTTTGTCTTGTTTTGGATACATATTCCAATCGCTCACTTGCTTACAGCAAGCTGTCTGTACGGAATATGGCATGCGATTCTTTTTCATATAACAACTAAAACTTTATATAAAGTGATTCAGCATGACGTATATGACTTTTTATCATACGGACATCGAAGCGCCTTGCTTGCAACCGATTTTTTGTATTTATCGCATGTTAAAAAACTAATTCATTATGGAGTAGGCGTCGTTTCGATCTCTTTTATGTACATATTGAGCGTGTATCACTCGTTTATTCAAGCGAATAGCGAATTGAGCGATGTTTTTTTGTACTCCTCCATTCTTTTTTTAACCGCTTTGATAATGTTTTACTTTTTCGTTAGTTATGTGACAGCGAAGCATATCACGCGCACGATTGATTCTTTGCAGCAAAAAATCGCGGACGACTATATTCCGAACGTTTATATTGACGAATTTTCCTCTCTCGTTCACACGTTCAATGCATATAACGACCGAACAAAACAAATTTTTTTGCTGTTGCATACAATTGGACGGGAAAATGATGAATATCGGTACATTGCTGAACATTCTCACCGCGTTGCAAATTATTGTTTGAGAATTGGTGAATATCTCGGTCTTAACGATCATCAGCTACATAGCTTGTATCAAGCTGCCCTTCTTCACGACATTGGAAAAATAGGTATACCTATCTATATTTTATTAAAAAAAGAACCTTTATCTAAAGATGAATTTTCATTTATTCAACAATATCCGAATATTAGCTACTTTATAGCGAAAATGATGTTAAAGTCGGACAACGAAGATTTGCTAAACGCCATTCGATTTCATAAAGAACATGTGGATGGAACAGGATATCCGAACCGTTTGAAACAAGATGAGATCCCTTTGCTAGCAAAAATCATCTCAGCTGTAGATGCATTTGATGCGATGACCTCATCTAGGCCGTACCGAAAAAGTAAAAGTAAAATGGAAGCGATGGAAAATCTATTAAAAGAAAGTGGGACAAAGTGGGATGACAAAGTTGTGAATGTGATAAACCTATTATTAACAAAAAATAATAAATATGTTAATATAGCGATAAGAAGCTAAATCCTTCGAGTCGCTTTTTTCTTGCCTATAGAAAGGAGAAACTTCATTGAACTGTACAAACTTATTTAAAACGACCATTTCTTGTTTTGAGCAGCAAATCAATCGACCGATTGTGCTCGTTGTAAACAACTCATTCATTTTTTCGAACTGCTCGTCAGAAGATGTAAAATATTTCTTTTATAAAAATGAATCTATGATTAAACGACATATTTTTAGTATGTCAGAAACGACTATAGTACATTACGATTCAATGGCATGGATCGTTTATCCTATTCAAACAGACACAAACCATAGTTCTGTCCGTCTGCTTATTTCTCATCCATACCATTCAAACAATCATATGTACGTCGAATGCTTAATTGACATACTTGCGCTTATCGTTCAAAAAAAATATAGCGAGCAACAACTCGCCCAAGAAATTGAACAACTATCAGAGAGAGAAAGACAAATATTTTTCCTTTTACTAAAAGGATACAGCAATCAAGAAATTGCAGACGAACTTGTTTTAACTCATATTTCGCACCTTGGTAGGGCGGAACAAAAGGATTTTTTATTCAGTTTTTTAGAATAACTTTTAAACCAACACCAAAAGCGATGGTATCCTTTTTTTACCATCGTTGGTCGTTCTTTATCCCATTAGACGTAAATGCTCTCGTCCATCCCTAATCCTTGCAGAATCCTTCGCTGCTCGTACGTGAGCGGTTGACCTAACGCGCGTTGAATTCGTCCATCCGGCAGTTCCAACAGGACGACTCTGACATACCAAAACAATTGAAAAATCGCTTGTCCGGTCGGTCGGGTCAGTTTCCGGCCTCCCGCGCCCTTTAATGGGTGTTCCGGGGTGATGAACTGACGCACCCGGCGCTGGAAGACGCGGTAAATCGCCAAGGCCAACAGAAACAAATAGCCCAATACCGCGACCCGTTCCGGTTTTTTTACGTAAATCTCATCCGTAAAGAACGGGTCTTTCAAGAAAGAGAAGTTCATTTCCACCGAGATTTGGCCTTTATACAACTTCAAGATCTCTTTCGCATCCATCGGTTGACCTTTCCATTCCTCCGGAACGGTCGTGACAAGGACAAACCGGGACGCTTTCCGTCTCGCCTGTTCCCACGCATCTTGGTCGAATTCCACGTTCAAGCGAAGGGCGTACAGCGTTTCCATGTCCGGTTCCGCCCCTTTTTTCGGACGTCCGCGCCGTTTTTTCGGACGCACGATCGCTTCGACCGACGCCTCGACGCGATGGAACCGGAGACGAAGGGACGCCTTTAGAGACGCTAGGGCTTGTTCGGCGTCTTCCCGGCACGAAAACAGACGGCTTTCCCACTGGGTTTGTTTCTGCCGAAGAAGCTCTGCTTCTTGGTTTCGCTCTTTTTCGAGCGTCTTTCCTTTTCGTTGGTCGAGCGCGCTGGATTCAACGACGATCAACCGGACCGAATGACCTTCGTACGTCGATGTCGTTTCCCACACCCGGTAGGTGGCTCCGTTTTTCTCCGCTAAGGAGAACGAATCGCTCCACGGCGTGTCTTGGGCATCAGCTTTAGCCAGCGCGGTTTTGACGATCCGGAGCGAAGAAGAGCCTCTTGTGATCAAAAAGGCGTTGGCGGCCTTCGTTTGCGCCAGTGTGTCTTTCGTCATGGCGGCAGAATCGGCAACATAAATCCATTCATCTTCGATCTTCGCCTGCTTCAGCTGTTTCTGCACACGGGACAACACCTCGGGATTCCACGTCTTATCCGGCAGGTTGCCGTCGTGTACATCGCCATAAAACGGGATGCCATCCTCGTTGCCAATCAGCCCAAATCCGATCTGCTTTTGCCAACGATGATGCCGGTTGTAGCCATGCGTAATCTGCAAGGCATCCGGCGAGGCCGATTCATACGTACCGTAAACCGATACATCGGTCGTATCGGCATGGAACACCCGAAGAGGGATTCCTTCTTTCTTGTAAATTTGCACAAGACAGGCGGAAAGAACCGCGTGGATATTGGCGTCGTACAGTCGATCGAGATGGCGCGCGATGGCATCGTCGTTGAACCAAGAGGGGGAAAGCCCTGGTCGGATCAGCTTAGGCAAATCGATGTCATGCGCCCATCGTTCCAAATGAACGAGTGCTTGCCGACCGCTCAAGATATCCAAGGTAAGCAGCCAGACAACGTCGCTGGCTCGAGTTTGGCATTGAGAGTCCACGGGAACGAGACGATCAATCAACCGAGGGAGGCCAAGATCCTTGAAAATGGTGCTTATTATATTCAAATAAGAACTTTCATAAATGGCACGGATTTGAACGCTCATGATATAGAAACTCCTTTGCTTTCCTTGTGTTTCAAAGATTCATTCGACATGAAGATAAAAAAATCCTCCCGATTTTTGTCGAGAGGGCGCGAAATGTGAGTTTTAAGCAAACATACGATTAAAAATCATATTAACCATGTGTTTCAAAAACTGGACGTCAAACGTCGTTCGCAGTTAATTGCAAAGTTCAGTCATCTTTTATAATTTGGGGGAGCGTTATGGATATTTTTGTGGGAAGACAGCCTATTTTTAACAAAAATTACGAAGTCGTCGCTTACGAGTTGTTTTACCGAAGTGGGGAAAAAAACTTTTATAACGCGTTGGATGGAAATACAGCAACAATGGACGTGCTAATCAATAGCTTTATGAACATTGGAATTGACAAGTTAACGAACGGAACGCGGTGTTTCATTAACTTCACAGAAACGTTATTAAAAAAGCGAATTCCGTTTCATTTCCCAAAAAATTTAATCGTCGTTGAAATACTTGAAACGATTCCATATTCATATGAGCTCTTACAAATTTGCAAAGAGTTAAAAAAAGAAGGGTATATCATCGCGTTAGACGATTTTATTTTTTCAGAACAATACATCCCTTTATTTCCTTACATTGATATTATTAAAGTCGATTTTTCTCGTTCTAATTATTGTAAACTATACGATTCCATCATAAAATCTCATCATATTCATTTGCTTGCAGAAAAAATCGAGACGAGCGAGCAGTTGGCAGAAGCAACGCGTGACGGATTTACATACTTCCAAGGATATTTTTTCAGTAAACCAATCGTCGTGAAAGGGAAATCACTTCCAAAAATATCGTACGCTTCTCATTTCTCTTTGTTAAAGCAATTAAATAAAAATGAATTGAACTTTGAAGAACTTGTTGAAGCGATTGAGCGCGATCCTTCATTGACTTATCGCTTACTCAAAACAGTAAATTCTTTTTTTCTATCCTCTTCTTTGAAAATTAAATCCATTCGTCATGCGGCGATTTTGCTTGGAACAAATTACTTGAAAAGCTGGCTCACTGTTCTCACATTTCAACAGCCGAATGAGCCGTTTAAAAATGAGGTGATTGTCAACAGCCTACTAAGAGCAAAAACACTTGAACAACTTGCTTATCTTATTGGTTTAGATGATGAAAAAGAGATACTGTTTTTTATGGGCATCTGTTCTTCCTTGCATCTACTACTAGATCGGCCTTTGCATGACGTATTGGAAGAGCTGCATGTCGATGAAAACATTCAACAAGCATTAGAAGGACGGCATCCGCTGTATTCTCCCTTGTTTGAACTCGTTCTCTCGCTTGAAACAAACAATACTGAGCAAACGCAGCAATGGGCGAACGTGCTAAACATTCCTATCGCCGAAGCATTCGCTATCTATCAAAAAAGCATCGAATGGATCGTGCAAATGCAAAAGTTTAGTCCGTTTTCTTAAAGTAGAAGATGGCTTCTCATCCTTCAGCTTGTCGACAAGGTCGACAAGCTGAAGCTTCTTTTATTTCACCCTAAATTTATTCATCATATTTGTTAGCTCATCAGCTAACTGTTCGACTTGCTTCGCTTGTTCAAAAATTTGTTGGGCTGCTGCCGCTTGTTGTTCTGTCGCTGCACTAACTTCTTCAATGCTTGCCGAGGCTTCTTCCGTGACAGCTGCGACATCTTGCATATGTTCGACGATCGTTTGTCCATCATTTTGGACTGTTCGAATACGTGTCATCACTTGACCGCTTATTTCGTTAGCATTTGTCAAATTCTGTGCAATATGCTGGAATGCTTGTTTCGCTTCACTCACTCGTTCAAAAGCAAGATTCGCCACTTTACTGCCTTCTGTCACAATCACGATTGCTTGCTCTGTATCGCTATATGTTTGCTGGATCATTTGCGCGATTTTATCAGTTGCTTTCTCCGTTTCTTCTGCTAGTTTTCTCACTTCTCCCGCAACAACAGCAAAACCTCTCCCTGCTTCTCCCGCTCTTGCTGCTTCAATTGAAGCATTCAATGCTAATAAATTCGTTTGCGATGTAATATGACTAATCACATGAACAATTTCCCTCACTTCTTTTGAACGTTCGCCTAATCGTTTCATTGCTTCGACTGCATCGCTTGAATGTTTAGTTGCGGACATCATCGCTTCGCTCATCGTATGAAGAATCGTTTCTCCTTGTATCGACACTTGCTTTGCTTCTGCCATCGCTTTTTCCATATTTTCAGCTTCTTCAATTAATCGCTGTAATTCGTTCATCATGCGATTGACTCGTTCGGTTACATCTTGAACAGAATGTGCAATTGCTGTTGAGCCATGAGCCATTTCGCTCATCGTCACTGCCACTTGGTTTGTTGTTTGCTTCGTTTCATCACTAGCCACAACAAACGTTTGAGCATATTGACGAAGCTGCTCAGCTGAATCATGTAACTGCTGTAGCATATGTCGCATATGATGGACCATTTGTTGAAAATATTGTCCGAGCTGTCCTACTTCGTCTTCGCTTCGATGGTCAATCGTTACCGTTAAGTCACCGCTCGCTACTTCTTTCGTTAATTGGCTTAATTTTTGCAACGGACGGACGAGTCGTGAAGCAAATAAAACGATGATAACAACCGCAAATAACACAACAACCCCAGCCGTAACAAACGATAAAACAGCTAAATAATATAACTTTTCTGTCGCCTCATCGACAGGCACAGTAAGCACAATCCCCCATCCTGTCGACTCAACCGGGGCGTAGAAGGCGTATTTTTTTACCCCTTCAAATTCATATATCCCCATTCCTTTTTTCCCATCTAACGCCCGTCTTAACAATGAAACGAGTTGATCATTTTTTTCTTTCAATAAGTTTTTCTCTAATACGTATTCTTTTTTCGGATGCGCAATTAGCACTCCGTCTTGCTGAATTAAGTACCCATATCCCGTTTTCCCAACATCAACGTGAGTAACTAAGTTTGTTATTTCTTCTGTTTTTACTGTCCCTAATAGTACGCCAATAATTTCTCCCTTTTCACGAATAGGAGAAGCAATGACAATGACTTTCTCACCAGTCGCACGTGAAACGATGACATCAGAAATGGACGTTTTCCCTTTTAAAGCTTCTTGAAAGTATAGGCGATCACCAATGGATAATTCTTTTCCATTCGCATACGCCTTTCCATTCCGATCAGCAACAGCAATAAGCTCAAATGTTGACCACGTTTTTTGGATATGAGCAAGCCTTGTCCCGTTTTTTTGTAGCTCAACAACATCCCATCCGCCTTCACTGCTCAATCCTTCAATCAATTTTTTATGATCGATAATCCACTGGTTGACCGCTGTTTGCAGTCGTCCAAGCTCCACTTGAGCCGTCTGTTCAAATTGATCCTCTAAAAACTGTTTTGCTTTTTGATGGTTCAAATATGCCACTAAAAATAAAGAAATAATGACAAGCGGCATAATCACTAACAGTAGCTTTCCCCTAATACTTTTCATAAGCTTCCCCCTGACAAACAAATGTTTTATATATGTATTATCATAAATAAAATAAGTATGTAATAAAAGTAGGTAATTTTGACGATTATGATACATTTTAAATAAAATACTTATCCCTATTATTATATATTGAAGAATCAACATCTTTCGACAATAATAGACATATATTCTATGTTTCTATACAAGAGGGGGGACGGAAGAAGTGGAAGAAAAAATGCGCTTGCCACATGCTCTTTTGTCAAATGAACAGTTGCTATTTCATATGATGGATCAATTGTTTGATATCGTTTTTTTAATGAAAGTCGAAAAAGGACCGCGGTTTCGCTACGTGCGCGTCAGTCCGACATCCCTCCATTTAGCGAATTTACGCGAAGAAGATATAGGAAAATATATTGAAGATGTATATGATGAAGAAATGTCAAATCTTTTAAACTTTCAATATATAAGAGCATGTAAAACAAAATCGCTCGTCACTTTTCGAGCTCGGATGAATGTAAAAGATGACATACGTTTTGCGGAATCTACGTTAATTCCTCTTTTGAACGAAAAAAATGAAGTATCATATATCGTTGCATGCACGCGTGAAATTACCGATATGCTAAAAAAAGAAGAACAGCTAGAAGAAGCACAACAATTCATTGACTCTTTATTTACCTACTCGCAAGAAGCTTTTATTTTATTCGATTTATTCGGACATATTATTCGCGTCAACGAAAAAACAGAGCGTTTATTTGGACTGCAACAAAAAGACATTGTCGGGAAAACGCTTTTCGACGTCATTCCTGTATATAAAGAAAATATCGATCAAACGTTGCAACGATTAAGCGAAGGAAAGCCGTTACATGCCATTCGCCTAACGATGAAAGCGAAAAACGGTGAGACGATATACGTTTCTGTAAACGCGTCTCCTTTATTCAACAAAGACGGAGACATTATCGCAGGCTTTGCTAGCCTTTTAAATATCACGGATCTCATCCTAACACAAAAACAATTAAAACAAAGCGAAAAATTGCATCGTCATGTCGTGGAAACCTTTCCCGAGGCGATTATTATTTGTACAGATCAACAAATTACGTACGCGAATGCAGTCGCCCTCCGTATGTTCAAAGCATCAACGATCGAAGACGTACGAAACAAACCAGTCCAGCAATTGATTCATACCGTCTCGGAGCCAACCATCACAGCAATCGACGGCGAAACAATCCCTGTACAAATCGACATCCTCCCGTTCCCGTACGAAACAAACGGGACTGAACTGATGATCATTAAACCGAGCGAACCGATCGCTGTACATGAAAAAAACAAAGTATATATAGATCGAACGGAGTTTATGGAAAAGCTAACCGATCTTCTTTTTACGCACGAAGGCGTCGCCGTTCTGTTAGTTGATATACATCAATTTAAATTTATCAATAGCTTTCTCGGCTATGAAAACGGTGACGAGGTATTAAAACAAGTAAGTATGCGCCTTTACAACATGATGAACCCAAAAGCGATTTGGACGCGAATAACTGGCGATCAATTCGCAATTGCCCTTTCGTACGAAAGCCAAGAAGAAGTAAAGCAGTTCTCCAACATGATAAAAGAAATGCTCATCGAGCCATACCCGATCGCTCAACAACAAATTCGCATCGGCATTCATATCGGGATAAGCTACGCATATGACGCCCAATTATGTGCGGAAACGTTATTGAGCAACGCCGAAAAAGCGCTATATTTTGCGAAAATGGAAGGAACGAATATCATCAAGCGATACGAACCGCATATGTCAGACGCTTTTGCCCGAAAAATTCAGCTTGAAAACGCCCTTCCGTCAGCAGTGAAAAATGGAGAACTTTTTTTACTTTATCAGCCAAAAATCAATTTTTACGCACGTTCGTTTAGTGTCGAAGCGCTCGTTCGTTGGAAACACCCTCAATTTGGCTTTGTGAGCCCCGCCGAATTTATTCCAATGGCGGAAGAAACGGACGTCATTCACGACATCGGTAAATGGGTGTTGCGCCAAGCGTGTCGCGATCTTTCACTTTTGCGCCAACATCCAACAGACAATATGAAAATCGCTGTCAACTTATCTGCCAAACAATTGCTAGACGAACAACTGTTTGAAGATATTCAACATATTTTACAAGAAGAAGGTTGCGACGCCTCTTGTTTTATATTTGAAATTACCGAAACAACAATGATTAAAAACCCTGAACATGTCGCAAAAACGTTAGAACGTTTAAAATAGCTCGGCTTTTCGATTGCCGTAGACGACTTTGGCGTCAGCTATTCGTCCCTTGAATATTTAAATCGCTTCCCGATCGATGAAGTGAAAATCGATCGCTCGTTTATTCAAAACATAATAAACAATGAAAAAAGCAAAGAAATTGTCAGCGCCATTATTTCCTTGGCGCACAATCTAGGGTTAACCGTGACAGCTGAAGGGGTTGAAACGGAACAACAAGCGCAATTTTTAATCGAAAAGCAGTGCGAACAATTACAAGGTTTTTACTTTAGCCGACCGGTATCGCTCGAACAACTGCCAAACACGATCGCATCATTACAACAAATCGTTCACACATTAAAATCCCCGATGTAACTCGGGGATTTTTTATGCAAGCACGGCGCGATCGCTCGCAAACTGGCTGCCGCGAATGCGTTGAAACTCTTGCAAAAGCTTTTCAACCGTCAGCTTTTTCTTTTCTTCTCCACTCGCCTCGAAAATGATTTGCCCCCCGTCCATCATAATTAAACGATTCCCTAATTGAACAGCTTGTTCCATATTGTGCGTCACCATTAATGTCGTCAGACGATTTGTTTCAACAATTTGTTTCGTTAAGTGTGTAATTAGCTTTGCGCGCGCAGGGTCTAACGCCGCGGTATGTTCATCCAAAAGAAGCACGTGCGGTTGCGTAAACGTCGCCATTAAAAGCGACAACGCTTGCCGTTCTCCGCCAGATAACAAGCCGACTTTTGCATGGAGACGGTTTTCTAATCCAAGCTGAAGCGTAGCGAGCGTTTCTTTAAAAAGTTCGCGCCGCTTTTTCGTCACACCGAAACGAAGGGTTCGTTTTACTGTTCGGTTATAAGCGATCGCCAAATTTTCTTCAATCGTCATATTTGGCGCAGTTCCTGCCATCGGGTCTTGGAAAACGCGACCGATATAACGCGCTCGGTCATGTTCGCTCATCGTCGTAACGTCCTTCCCGTCAATCATAACTTCTCCTGTATCTGGAGCCAATCTTCCTGAAATAATGTTCATTAACGTCGATTTCCCCGCTCCGTTGCTGCCGATAATCGTAACGAAATCTCCCGGCTGAAGCGAAAGTTCAATATGTTTTAACGCCACTTTTTCATCGAGCGTTCCTTCGTTAAACACTTTCGTAATCTGCTTGAGTTGAAGCAACGGCTGCACCCCGCTTTCTCGCTTTCCGCTGTTTTTCGGCACGCGCTGCCACCATTTGCGGAACGACGAGCGCTAAAATGACAATCATCGCTGTAATGAGCTTCACATCGCCCGTCTCTAAAAATTGGACACGTAACGCCAAAGTAATAACGATGCGATAGATGATCGCTCCCAAAATAACAGCCAACGTCGCCCGTACGATCGTTTTCGCGCCAAACAGCGCTTCCCCGATAATGACCGACGCTAAACCGATGACGATCATGCCGATCCCCATGCCGATATCGCTAAAGCCGCTATATTGCGCAATCAATGCACCTGAAAACGCGACGAGCGCGTTTGACAAGCCGAGACCGATCATCGTTAAACGGTCGGTATTTCCTGAAAAACTAGCAATCATTTTCTTATTGTCGCCGACCGCTCGCAACGCTAACCCGATTTCCGTTTTTAAAAACAAATCAATAACAACTTTCACGATCAATATTAACAACGTTCCAAAAACAACAACCGCCCACGTTTTCGGAACGAACGGAACGATCGCCGCCAGCGCTTGATCCATTCGTTGAAATTGAGCTGTCATCATCGTCATCACAGTTTCTTGCTGCAAAAGAGGAATGTTCGGTTTCCCCATAATGCGCAAGTTGATTGAATATAAAGCGATCATCATTAAAATGCCGGACAACAACGGATTAATTTTTCCTTTCGTATGCAAAAGACCGGTTGCGCACCCTGCTAAAAAGCCAGCGCCAAGCGCCGCAAGCGATGCAACAAACGGATTAACACCGCCGACGATGAGAACGGAAGCGACTGCCGCTCCCGTCACAAAACTTCCGTCCACCGTCAAATCAGGAAAATCTAAAACGCGAAACGATATATACACACCGAGTGCCATAAGCGCATATAACAATCCTGCTTCAACTGAGCTAAACAATGCTGTAATCATACGATCCATCCTTTGTTTTATTCAATAAATTCCGCCATGCTATCCCATTCGCTTCTCCATTCCACACCCATCTCTTGCGCTGCTTTTTTATTAATAACAAGCTTCAACTTTTGCGGATATTGCACTGGAAGTTCGGACGGTTTTTTCTTTCCTTCTAAAATGTCAGCTGCCATCACGCCTGCTTCATAACCGATATCGTAGTAGTCGAAGCCGTACGCCGCAAAACCACCACGTTTTACCGAGTCTAACTCACCAACGAAAAGCGGTACATTTTGATCATTCGCCACTTGAATGACCGACTCAAGCGCTGAAACGACCGTATTGTCCGTAATGACGTAAAAACAATCGACTTTGCCAACTAACGATTCCGCTGCTTGTTTCACTTCTGCCGATGTCGACACCGAAACAGGTACAATCGTTAAATCCGTCCCTTCCATCGCTTTTTTCACCGCATCAATTTGCGCAACCGAGTTTTGCTCGCCCGCATTGTAAATCATTCCAACGCGATTGCCATTGACAAATTGGTCAATAAACTGCACCGTTTTTGGAATGGCATCTGGATGCGTATCTGTCGTCCCTGTTACATTGCCACCCGGATTTTCCATCGATTGCACGAGCTTTGCTCCAACTGGATCGGTTACAGACGTGAAAACGATCGGAATATCTTTCGTCGCATTTAATGCACCAAGCGCGCTCGGTGTGGAATTAGCGAAAATTAAATCGACTCCATCCGCGACGAAATTGTTTGCAATCGTTTGATTATTGTTCATATCCCCTTGCGCAATTTGCACATCGTATTCGACTTTTAATCCTTTCTCTTCAAGCGCCTTTTTAAATCCATTAAACGCCGCATCAAGCGACGGATGTTCAACAATTTGCGTCACACCGATTTTATATGTTTTCTCCTCGCTTTTTTCTGTTGTCGTTTTTTCTCCAGCACATCCCGCTAGCACACTTCCTGCAAGCAACAATGCTCCACACATATTCAACCACTTCATTTTTATCCCCCTCACTTTTCCGCTGTTTCGCTTTTATGCGTTAAATTATACAAATATATTTTCTAAATATCAAGTAAATTCTTAAAACTTTTATAAAAAAATAAAACGGTGCTTATTGTGCACCGCTTTGAGAGACGACCTGTTCTTTTAACGCTCGTCTTAAAATTTTTCCCGTCGTATTTTTTGGCAATTCATCTAAAAATTCAATTGAACTTGGCACTTTATATTTCGCTAAATGCTCGCTGCAATACGCGATAAGCTGCTGTTCGGTCAACTGTTTATTTTTGCTCACAACATAACATTTCACCGCTTCGCCAAAATTCGGATCAGGGACGCCAATGACAGCCGCTTCAACAACATCTGGATGGCTGTACAACACTTCTTCCACTTCACGCGGATATACGTTATACCCACCGACAATAATCATATCTTTTTTCCGATCGACAATATAAAAATATCCTTCCTCATCCATTTTTGCTAAGTCGCCCGTATATAGCCAACCGTCTCGAATCGTATGCGCCGTTTCTTCCGGCATTTTATAATATCCTTTCATCACGTTCGGTCCGCGCACAATCAGTTCTCCGACTTCACCAACAGGCACTTCTTCTCCTAATTCATTGACGATTTTATTTTCGACGTTTATAATGCTCGTTCCAATCGAGCCCGGTTTGCGCGGACGATCGAGCGGATTAAAACATGTAACTGGCGACGCTTCTGAAAGTCCATACCCTTCAGAAACGATCACTTGAAACTTTTTCTCGAAATTTTTCAATAACGCAACAGGCATAGATGCCCCACCAGAAATGCATAGACGCACATGCGCAAAATCTTCCGCTTTTCCGTCTGGATATTGATATAAAAAGTTGTACATCGTCGGCACTCCAGCAAAAACGGTCGCCTTTTGCTCGCTTGCAATTCGGAATACGTCTCCGGGACTAAACTTCGGAAGAATAAGCACCGTTCCGCCGTTCATAAGCGGTGCATTGAGCGCCACCGTTAAACAAAAGACATGAAACATCGGCAACGTCGCAATGACGCGGTCGTCTTCGTTTATTTTTAAGTAATCGGCCACATCTTGAGCGTTGCTGTAAAGGTTTTTATGCGTCAACATCGCCCCTTTCGGTTTTCCCGTCGTCCCCGATGTGTATAAAATAACTGCTACATCGTCATCATGGAGCGCCGGACCGAAAAACGGAACTTCACCTGTCGCTAACACCGTTGCAAACGATTTCATTTTTTCAGGCAAAACGATGCCATGTTCTTTTCCTTGCGGCGTTTCGCAAATAATGATATGCTCGACGCTCGGTAAGCGTCCGTCAAGCTTCATCAATGTCGGAATGACGAGATCGAGCGCAATGACTACTTTCACATCGCCGTTTGTTAAAATGTAATGAATTTCATCGGGCGTATAAATCGGATTAATTGGAATGACCGTCGCCCCGACGCGCATCGCCCCGTACAAACTGACGACAAAATATGGCGAATTGCCTAATAACAACGCCACATGATCCCCTTTGTTTACCCCAAGCTTCGCGAGTCCGCTCGCAAACTTCATAACTGCTCCGTTCAACTCGCCATACGTCGCCTCAGTTTTTTCAAACACGTATGCTCGCTTGTCCGGCTTTTGTGATGCGATTTGTTCTAACCGTGAAACTAAATTCATTTTCTCCCCACCCCTCTTAATGAATGAATAGTCATTCATTTTAAAATTAAAAAAATTCTAAATGTATTATATTTTAAAATAAAAAAACAAGCAAGTAGGACATTGTCGTGCAAACGATCACGTCTCGCTTCTCCTAGGTGGGTAAAAAAAGAAAACGGGGGCTCTCCCCGTTAAAATGACAATGAGCGCATTTGGCTATCGGTTGCCCGCAGCAATTCTCCCCACGTTTCATATCCACGCAGCCGAAATTGTTGTAACAGCTCCACAAATAAATACGCAGTCGTTAGCGCATCACCGATGGCGGAGTGACGTTCATACATACGTGTACCGAACGCTTGGGCATATCGCTCTAAATCGCGCATATCATATGACGGTGCAATAAAACCAATTAAATCGAGCGTATCGATAAACGTCGGCTTGCGAAATTTCATTTTTTCGCGGCGCAATTCGTGTTTCATCACAAACAAATCAAACGAAACGTAATGTCCGACAAAACAGACCGTTCGTTTTTGCTGAACGAAATCGAAAAACTGTTGCAGCGCTTCAATCGCTATCGGTGCATGCTCTACTTTTTCTTCCGTAATATTCGTTAACTCCACAATCACTTGCGGAATGTCGCGACATGGGTTGACGTACGTATGAAATGTTTCGTTTTCAAGCACTGTCGTCCCCTTCACTTGCACCGCACCAATTTCAATGAGACGATCAGCCGTTGCAACGTTAAAGCCTGTCGTTTCTGTATCAAATACTGTAAAGATGATGTCATCAATCGGTGTTGATAACGGGATGTTGTCGTTTAACTTGTAGTCAATCGTCTTTCGTAAAAAAAACATGACCATCCCCCCTAAAAATGAGAAAATAATTGCGCCTGCAATTGCTTTAACGTTTTTAAACTTAAGATAAGTTCATCTTTTTCTCTTGTCGTCATCGTTGTAAACGATAAGACGGACGACGATTGTTTATTCGCCTTATAATGATTCCATTTATGGCGAATGTAAATAGCTAGCACGTTTTCGGCCGCTTTTTGTACATCTTTCGCAAATGCAGGAGACAATACTTGCTTTTCTTTTAGCTTCTCAATTCGCTCAAACGGTGTGCCAGATACGATCCCATGAATGAGTCCTAAAATTTGTATGCTATGATGATATGGAAATAACACTTCTTTTTTCATATCGATTGTTTTTCGTTCAAGCCCGAAAATAGAGCGAATCGGACGATCGAGCGTCGGAATTTCATTTTGCTTTTCCATCTCAACAAGCCGAAAAAGGAAAATTTTAGAACGACTTAATTGCTCACGAATTTGTTTTTCAAACGCACGATGCAAGTCGATATCCCCATATACAAACCGATACGAGAAAAAGTTTTGTGCTAACAACAAATTGTCATTCGTCGCGTGAATCATCCATTCGCGCAATCGGTCTTTCCACGTTTCAAGCGAACCGCGCCACGCCTTTTCACTCGCCATCATTTTTCCTTTGCATCGTTCATAACCAGCTTTCTCCATAACACGCACAATCGCCTCACCGAGCTTCGCAAAATACGCAGCATGCTCGTCGCTTTCGTACACGAGGAAATGGTCTTGATCCGTCAGTAAAAACTGCTCTCTCCGACCGCTTGATCCCATTTGGTAAAAAGCGAAACGGCACGGAGGATTTCCGACTTCTTGTATCGCCAACGATAAACAACGGAAGACGAGTCGATCATACAGTTTCGTAATCGTATTTAAACATTGAGCAATCGGTACTTGATCGCGCAACATCGTCGCCAACAACTCGTAAATCGCAATTTTCATTTTTGATAACGTACGTTCATCCGCATGATCAATTTGTTGAATCGTGCGCATCATGCTTTCATTTTTCTTTCGCATTAAATCTGAAAACGTCACAATCCCTTCTACTTTTCCGTCGTCGACAACAGGTAAATGTTTCACCCCACGCTCAATCATCATGGCAAGCGCATCGTAATAATACGCGAATCGTGAAATCGTCGCGACATGTTTTGTCATCACTCGTTCAACAGCCGTGTCATATGGAAGCGACTGTCCAAGCACTCGTTCAACAAGATCCGTTTCCGTTAAAATACCACATAACTGTTTGTCATTCGTCACAACGATCGAACTAACGTGAGTCGCCGCCATTTTTTTCGCTGCTTCTTGTACCGTTGCGTTGGGTGGCAAAGTGATGACATCTCGAACCATTAAATCTTGCACTGGGACGACAAACGATGTGGAATCGCCAAATTTGCGCGCTTGTTTGACTTGTTCAGCGAGCGACACATATACGTCTTTTAATCGGATGCACGCCTGCGCAAGCAAATAGTCATGGACATTCGGGTCATCCCATAACCGCGTTAACACAGAAAACGGCATGACAAGCACTTCGCATCGTTCCGCCGCCCGTACAGCAACGAGTTCTTCTTTTCCTTCGCTTTTCGATACACCTAAAAAATGAGCTAAGCTTGAAAATCCGATGATTCCACCTTTTTGTACAACTTCAAGCACTTCATCATATCCTTCGTGCTCGACGTACACTTCCGCCACCCCATCAAGCAACAAAACAAGCCCTTTGCGCCGCTCATTTTTCCCTAAAATAAGATCGTCTTTTTCAAACGTCTTTCGTTCACATTCACCCATAAGCTGTTCAATTTCACGTTGTGGCACCCCCCGAAATAATGGATGCATTCATATCCCCTCCCTTATAAAAACGGCATCTGTATACACAGATGCCTTGACATTATCTCATCCACACTTGACCGTCTTTATATGTCATTTGTTCTGGATAGCGGAGGTCATATACTTCTTCTTGTACAGCTTGCGAAGGCTCTTTCGTCATTAACGATACGACAACATTTGCCACAAGCGCGGCTGCAGCACCAAACACACCTGCACCTGTATCAACAATGCCTGCAATCGAAAATCCGCCGTACTTCGCAGCTAAAATATAGCCTAACGAAACGATTAAACCAACAAGCATACCTGCAATTGCACCTGCAGAGTTTGAACGCTTCCACCATACCCCGAGCACAAGTGCTGGGAAAAACGTACTTGCTGCAATTGCAAATGCCCACGCAACAATTTGTGTAATTACGCCCGGAGGATTTAAAGCGACTAAACCAGCTAACACCGTCGCTGTTGCAATCGAAATGCGCGCAACGAGCAAGCGATTTTGTTCGGACGCGTTCGGGCGCAAAATACGATAATAAATGTCATGTGCAAATGATGATGAAATGGCAATCATTAAACCTCCTGCTGTCGACAACGCCGCTGCCATCGCCCCAGCCGCAACTAAACCGATGACAAACATGCCAAGGTTTGCAATTTCTGGCGTTGCCATAACAACGATGTCATTGCTAATGACCATCTCTTGCCATTGTAAAATACCGTCGCCATTTGCATCTGCAATTTGTAACTTCCCTGTGTTAATCCATTTTTCAGTCCATGCTGGCAACTCAGTAATTTTTTGCCCAACGACATTTTTCAATAAAATGAAGCGCGAAAATGCCGCATATGCTGGGGCTGATAAGTAAAGCAAACCGATAAATAAAAGTGCCCAAGCGCCTGACCAGCGAGCCGCCTTCATCGTTGATACGGTATAGAAACGAACGATAACATGCGGAAGTCCCGCTGTTCCAGCCATTAATGTAAACATAAGGGCGAGAAATTGCCACTTACTTCCCTTTAAAAACGGCTCTGCGTATTGCGAAATCCCGAGTTGCTGATCTAGTTCTTGAAATTGACCGACAATTTTTCCATAAGAAAGCCAAGGAATTGGATTTCCTGTCAACTGTAGCGACATAAAGACAACTGGAATTAAATACGCCGTAATTAAAATGATGTACTGCGCGACTTGCGTCCATGTAATTCCTTTCATTCCGCCAAACGCCGCATAAAACGCAATTAACACAACCCCAATCATCGTGCCGACTTTCGCATCAACTTCGAGCAGACGCCCGATAACAACTCCTGAACCTGAAAGCTGACCGATGGAATAAACGAACGAAATAATGATCGTACAAATGGCTGCAATGAGACGCGCGGAATGGCTCTCGTAACGGTCGCCAATAAATTCTGGCACCGTATAGCGACCGTATTTGCGAAGCTGTGGAGCAAGCAAAAACGTCAGAAGCAAATAGCCGCCCGTCCATCCCATAATGTATGCAAGACCATCATACCCTAACAACATGATCGTACCAGCCATACCGATAAATGACGCAGCACTCATCCAGTCCGCCGCGATCGCCATACCGTTTGAAAATGGAGAAATACCGCGCCCTGCTACGTAGAAATCAGATGTTTCTTTCGCTTTATTGTAAATGGCAATCCCAATATATAACGCAAATGAAGCGATAATGATAGATAAAGACACGAGAAATTGTGTATCCATCGTGCTCCCCCTTCCCCTTTGTTCTCTTAATGATCAAGTGTTTTTCCTGCGCTTAGTTGCTCGTTTCTCTCTTCGCTAATGCCGTACTTTTTGTCAATACTGTCGCTTACTTTTGCATTAATAAACAACAAGACGATAAACGTCACTACAGCCCCTTGTGCCCCCATGAAATAATGAAATGGGAAGCCGTTAAACGTCATATTTTGAAACGACTCCGCAAACATGACAACGCCAAATGAAACAATAAACCAAATAATTAAAAAAATGACAATTAACCGCACGCGCTCACGGAAGTATGAGTCGGCAATTTTTTTATCAATTTGTCTCAAACAAACACACCCCCAAGTTAAAAATAAATTTGACCGTTTCGAAAAATGGCGCTGGGAACGTTATCACTTCAAACAAAAAGTAAGCGAAGACTGACAAAAATGGAATGAGTAAAAAGAAAGGCTTTTGTTTACGAAAAGCAACGTACAAACTCGCAACTGTAATGGCTAAGATGAGGTAAAATCCAATCAAGCAAATCCCCCCTATGTTGTAAGCGTTATCATTTTCTTTTAGTCCCCACCTCCTAGTATGTGTTACTAAATTTTAAGAAAATTCTAACACAAAAATATTATCTCTACTTTTCACTCCATCGTCAAGCATCTGTTCAAAAAATTTTCAAAATTTTTATTCTGTATTATAACAAAAGGGTAGCCGATCGCTACCCCTCCCACGTCCATCTTGTTGTTGCTAGTTGGACATGGCCATGGAAAATCGTTTTTGCTTCGTCGACAAGTTGTTCAACGTTACCGAAATGAGGTAAGTGCGTTAGTAGCAATGTTTTAACGCCAGCGTCGCGCGCGATCGTTGCCGCTTCCTCGCTCGTCATATGCCCTGCTTGTTTCGCATGTTGCCCGGCATAAAAGTTGCATTCGCAAATCAGTAAGTCTGCCTGTTTCGCAAAAGGAACAAACTCAGGCAAATAGCTAGAATCTGCTGTGTATACGACCGTCTTTTCTCCTGCACAAATGCGCATCGCATAACAAACAGCTGGATGTTCTGTCGGCATAAACGTAATCGTAAATGGACCGATATGAAGCATATCGTTCGGATCGTACGCCACCGCTTTCGTCACTCCTTTATGAGCAAGGCGTGCGAATCCATCCCGATCAAACGAATGTCCATAAATAGGAAGCTCAAGCAAATGTGCGCCTAAATTTTTCTTAATGAGTCGCGCGTATTGAAGCGGGCCGATATCTGCCACGTGATCATGGTGATAATGCGATACGATAACCGCATCAATTTGTTCAATATCAATGACATTTTGCAGTTGAGCTAACGCTCCGCTTCCACAGTCCACTAATAAACGAAAACCGTCGTGTTCAAATAAGTAACATGACGTCGCCTCATTCTTTTTTGGAAACGCTCCCCAATAACCGATAACCGTCACTTTCATATGTATTCACCTTCCTCGCAAAAATGTGTACAACTAAACGATACCAAATTTCTGAACAAATTTCACATACGTAAATGTTATAAAACAACTATTGACAAATATATATCTGTTATAATACAATAAAATCAACAAAAGCGAAGGGGATGGGGAGTTATGTTAGAAAAAATGTCTGAATTTTATAAAAAGTTGCCACCAAAAACATGTTGCGAGTGCGGCAAAGAAATGGAAGAGCAACATGAATGTTACGGCAATGTTTGCGTTCAATGCTTAAACGTTTCTTGTTAAAGTAAAAAGCAGCCCGTGTGGCTGCTTTTTACTTTAATTTATAAACGCGTGCTTCATACGGTTTTAGTACGATCGTGTCAATCGATTCGTTTTCATCAACCGCATAGTTGCTAATGAGCAGTTGTTTTTCCGTAAACGTGATATGTGACGGCAATGTAAATGTTGGCTGCTCGCTGCTAAAGTTTGTGATGACAAGCAGCTGCTCATCGTTCAGCTTGCGCACGTATGCGTAAATTTGCTCATCATCTTCAAGCAACAGCTCATATGACCCGTACACGATAATTGGATGCTCTTTTCGGAGACGAATGAGCTTTTTATAGTAGTAGAAGATAGAATTTTCATCTTTTAATGCTTGCTCGACGTTAATATCGCGATAGTTTGGATTGACGTCAATCCACGGCGTCCCCGTTGTAAATCCTGCATGTTCCGTCGCATCCCATTGCATCGGTGTGCGCGCATTATCGCGACCGCGGTAATGAATCGCTTTTAAAATTTTTTCTGGGTCTTCCCCTTTATTGACAACAACATCGTTCCATAAATTAATCGTTTCAACGTCGCGATAATATTCGATCGACGGGAAAGCGACGTTCGTCATCCCGATTTCTTGCCCTTGATAAATGTATGGCGTTCCTTGCATCATATGCAACCATGTCGCCAACATTTTTGCACTTTCTACCCGATACGTTTGATCATCGCCAAAGCGCGAAACAGAGCGTGGCTGGTCATGGTTTTCTAAATAAAGCGAATTCCATCCTTTTCCGTGAAGTTCCACTTGCCACTTGCTCATAATTTTTTTCAAATCGGTTAATTTCCACGGTTGAATGTCCCACTTGCCGAGGTGGCTACCCGGTTTCGAATCGACGTCCATATGCTCAAATTGAAACAACATATTCATGACGCCATCTTGTTCGTTCGTAAACCGAATGGCATCGTCTGTCGTCACCATCGGCGTTTCTCCGACCGTCATAATGTCGTATTTACTTAACACTTTTTCTTTCATTTCTCGCAAATAGTCCATTAACTTCGGTCCGTTCACAAAATATTGTCCGCCCCATTGATAACGATCATTCGCATTCGTCACCGGAGCATCCGGCAACCCTTCCACTTTTGACAATAAGTTAATGACGTCCATCCGAAATCCGTCAATACCACGATCTAACCACCATGTCATCATGTTGAAAATTTCTTCGCGCACCTTTTCATTTTCCCAGTTTAAATCTGGTTGCTTTTTCGAAAATAAATGCAAATAATATTCCCCTGTTGCTTCGTCGTACTGCCAAGCCGAGCCGCTAAAAAATGATTGCCAGTTGTTCGGTTCTTTCCCATCTTTCCCCGGACGCCAAATGTAATAGTCGCGATACGGATTATCTTTCGACTTGCGTGATTCAACAAACCAATAATGTTCATCGGATGTATGGTTGACGACTAAATCCATCACTAATTTCATCCCGCGGGCATGCATTTCACGAAGCAGTTCGTCCCAGTCAGCGAGCGTGCCAAATTCGTCCATAATGTCTTGGTAATCGCTAATATCGTAGCCGTTATCGTCGTTTGGCGACTTATAAACAGGCGACAGCCAAACGACGTCGACACCGAGCTCTTGTAAATAATCTAGCTTTTCAATAATGCCGCGTAAATCACCGATCCCATCCCCGTTTGAATCTTTAAAACTGCGCGGATAAATTTGATACACGACCGCTTCTTTCCACCATTGTTTCATTTTTGGAATCGATTCCATCTTCTTTTCCCCTCTCCATTATTCTTTTACTGAACCGGACGTTAAGCCCGATACGATGCGGCGTTGGAATAATAATACCATAATAACGAGCGGAATCGTAACAATAACTGTCGCAGCTGAAATTTCGCCCCATGGAATTGTATATTGACCTTGGAACATCGCGATTCCAACCGGCACCGTTTTATAATTTTCTGCTGTGTTAATCGTTAACGCGAATAAAAATTCATTCCATGCCGCAATAAACACGAGAATGGACGTTGTGAAAATGCCTGGTACAGCTAACGGCAAAATGACTTTAAAGTACGTTTGTAGCGGTGTCGCTCCATCCATTTTCGCCGCTTCCTCTAAATCAAACGGAATTTTACGGAAAAATGTGACTAATAACCAAATGGAAAGCGGCAACGCAAACGTCGTATATGGAATAATTAAACCTAAATAGCTATTCGTTAACTCGAACTTTTTGACAAACATATAAATCGGCGAAATCGTCGCAATTTGTGGAAACATCGATACCGACAACACAATGCCAAGAATGACCGACTTTCCTTTAAAATCTAGGCGCGCAATGGCATACGCAGCAAACGCCGCCACAAATACGGTATACACGGTCGTAATCGTCGCGATGACGGTACTGTTCCATAAATACTTTAAAAATGGATAGTTCACAAAAACAGAAACGTAACTTTTTAACGTCGGATGGCTCGTAAACCAATTAAACGCTTCTTCCCCAAACAATTCGCTTAGCGGCTTAATCGAACTTAATAAAATCCATAAAAATGGAAACATCACTAAAAAAACGAAAACAACTAAAAACAAATAAAACAATGGACCGGCTTTCTTTTGCATCGTTGCACCTCCTATTTTCGATCAGAAATGAGGTCAGCACCTAAAAACTTAATGTAAATCGTCGAAATGATCGCAACGCAAATGAAGACGATCACTGCTAACGCTGAACCGCCACCGAAGTTTGTTTGCGAGAACATAACTTTATACGCTAAAATCGAAATCGTTTCTGTCGAGTTCGCTGGTCCTCCACCTGTTAAAACGAAAATTAAGTCAAATACACGAAACGCATCAAGCGTACGGAACAAGAGCGCAACGAGAATGCTTGACTTTAAAAGAGGTAACGTAATTTTGACGAACTGTTGCCACTTTGTCGCCCCGTCAATCGATGCTGCCTCGTATAGTGAGCTTGGAATCGTCTGCAAACCTGCTAGCAGCAATAATGCCATGTATGGTGTCGTTTTCCATACGTCAGAGAAGATGACAGCAAACATTGCTCCTGCCCCTGTCGTTAATAGCTCGCTCATATTATTGATAATGCCGATATCTGCAAAGTATTTTGCAACAATTCCGTTTTGTCCATCATATAAAAACTTCCACATTAATGCGGATACAGCCGTCGGAATCGCCCAAGGAATTAAAATCGTTGCCCGTACAAGACCGCGACCGAAAAACGCTTTATTAATCAACAGCGCAATCGCTAGACCGAGCACTAATTCAATGGAAACGGAAATGACCGTAAATACAGTTGTATTCCAAAGCGCTTTCCATAAACGCGAGTCGCCTAAATAGTTTTTGTAGTGTGCTAAACCGACAAAGTTCGGCTCAATAACTGCTCCACTTAACCCGTTTGCAAGTCCTGTTAATTTGTCTCCCTGCTTCAATTGTCCGTTTTCGTTTAATGTCTTTAATGTTTGTTTCGTTTCGCTAATCGTTTTTGTTAAATGTTGTGCCGCTTCTTCATCAATCGAAACAATTTTGATCTCTTCACTCGGCACTTCAAAATTATTTAAAATCTCATCAACTTGTTCATACCGTTTTGCTACTTCTTCATCCGCGCGAATTTCTTCATCGACTTGCTGCAATTTTTCTTGCAACGACGTCAACTGTTCTTTTTCCGCGCCCGTTGCTTGAGCCGTTTCTTGCTTTAATGCGCTCATTAAAAACGGATAACTTTCTAAATATCGCTCTAAATTTAAGCTGTAATCGAAGTGAAGAGAAGATTTTGCTGGGTTGTTCAGACGATAGTCAAATAAGCTGAAATAAAACGACTGAATGACCGGCCAAATCGCAACAGCTAAAATGAGCAGTAAAGATGGAGCGACAAGAATATACGCTAAGCGGCGCTCCGACTTTTTTTCGTTTTTCACTCGTTGTTCCCCCTTTATGCAAAGGATTTAGCCTTCAGCGCTCATACGAGGCTGAAGGCTAACGTGCAACTACTGCATCACTGCTTTAATTTCTTTTTCCATGTTTGCCACAGCTTCTTCGACTGTAATTTGTCCGGCAATGGCTTTAGATACGTTAATTTGAATAATCTCAGATACTTCTGGATAGTTCGGTACAACTGGACGTGGTACTGCTGCATTTAATCCGTTAACAAATCCTTCTTCTGCAAAGAATGGGTTCGCTTTTAACACTTCTTCATCTTTAAATAGCTCTGGAAGCGTTGGTGCTAAACCGCCGTAAATCGCAGAAATTTTTTGACCTTCTGGACCAGTCATAAATTTTACAAATTCCCAAGCTGCTTCTTTATTTTTCGAATATGCGTTAATTGCTGTCATCCATCCACCTAATGCAGCAGCTGAACCTTTATCACCAGCAGGTAGTGGCGCAACGCCGACTTTATCAACGATTTTTGATTGTTCTGGATCGTTTGCTAACGCGTATTGGTATGGCCAGTTGCGAATAAATGGCGATTGACCTTCAATAAACGCTGTATGAGATTCTGGTTCTGTAAATGTCGTAATGTTGCTTGGCACAACGTCAGACGTTGCAATTTCAACCATTTTCTTTAATCCTTTAATTGTTTCAGGGCTGTTGACGACTACGTTGTTGTTTTCATCGACGATTTTTCCGCCGTATGCTGCAATAAATTCAATCGCGTTACATACTAATCCTTCATATTGTTTCGCTTGCATTAAGTATCCGAATTGTGTGCCGCCTTGTCCTTTAAACTCGCGAGCAGCTGTTAACAACTCATCCCAAGTTTTTGGCACTTTATCTTCTGGTACGATGTCTTTACGATAAAATAATAGTCCTGTGTCAATAAATTTTGGCATCGCCCATTGTTTTCCATCGAAATTTCCGGCTGCAAGCGCACCTTGGTTGTATGCACTTAAATCAATGCCATCTTTTTCGATGAAACGATCAAGCGGAAGAACATATCCAGCTTGCGCAAACTCTGCTGGCCAAATCACGTCTAAGTCCATGACGTCAATTTCCGATGATTTCGCGTTTAACATGGTGACGTATGCATCGTGCTGAGCCCCTGTGTCTGAAGGCATTTCGCGGAACTCTACGTCAATGTTTGGATATTTTGCTTCAAACGCTTTAACAATTTCTTCAGTTGCTTTTGTTGCATCTTTCCCGCGAGCATACACGATTTTTACAACTTCTTCAGATTTTTTTGCCTCATCTTTTTTATCCGTTGTTTCCTTCTTGTCTGTGTCTTGACCGCCAGAACAAGCTGTCAAGCCGAGCGTAAGCGCTAACAATGCAGAAGAAAATTTTGTTGCTTTCTTCATGAAAAAATCCCCCTTATTTTTAAAATAAAATGTATGTCAAACTTCACTTTTGTGAAGCTTGCTACCAACTGTTGATGCGCGAACAATCAGTTGAAGTGGAAATTCGTAAATTTCTTGCACGTCATATTTTTTTGTTTGAATTTTTTCTATCATCACATCAACCGCTTTTTGTGCCATTTGTTTGACTGGTTGATGCACCGTTGTAATGGTCGGATTCGTTAGTTCCGTAATTGCTTGATTATCAAAGCCAACGACCGCTAAATGTTCAGGGATGCGATATCCGCATCTCACCGCTTCCGATATAATGCCAGCCGCCACTTCATCGCTTCCGGTAAATACAGCAGTCGGACGATCCGAAAGCGCCATCATTTGTCGGAATACACGCTTTCCGTCCGCAATGTGAAACGCATCACGAAAAGCATATCGTTCATCAAACGTAAGCTTATATTCCGCTAACGCTTTTTTAAAGCCAATCTCACGCGATTTTGCTACATTGCTTTGATAACCACCAGAACAATACGCAATTTTCGTATGACCTTGTTCAAGCAAATGTTTCGTCGCTATGTATCCCCCGTACACTTGATCGAGCCGAACGGTTGGAACGTTTGCACAATCGTCAAACTCGTTGCAAAGGACGATCGGTCCATACTGTAAAAAAGGCTTCAACTTTTTCCACTCATTTTGAATAGAAGCTAAAATGACTCCATCGACTTGTTTTGTTTTTAATAAATTCATATAGTTCAATTCTTTTTCAGGCGAATAGCGCGTTTGACAAATAATGAGCTGATAGCCATGTTCCGCTGCCGCTATTTCTGTCGCTTCTACAAGTTCGCTGAAAAAAGGATTGGTAATACGCGGAATAAATAATGCTAAAATGCTCGTTTTTTGATTCCGCAAACTTCTCGCCGAAGAATTCGGCACATATCCTAGCTGCTCCATCGCTTCAAGCACGAGCTTCCGTTTCTCTTCTGACACGTACGGGTGATTGTTTATGACGCGCGAAATGGTCGTCCGTGAAAGCCCTGTTAGCTTGGCGACATCTTCAATCGTCGCCATCCTCCCATTCCCCCCTTATTTCAATCGAAAAGAAACGAATGAAATCGTTTTCATATTCATATTATACTTACACTCTCTTGTATATGCAAGTTAATTTTTTAAAAATTTTTTCATTGAAAAAAAGCTTCTGAAGCATATTACGCCTCAGAAGCTTGTTCAACAATCGTTGTGAATTGACGACGATGTTGAATCGTAAAATACGTGATCGTTCCAGCCATCATCACGACGATAAACATAAGCAGTTTACCGACGTTTTCCCACATAAATGAGAAGTCACCGCTTGAAATGACAGCTTTTAATCCGAAAACAGAATATGTCATTGGCAACCATGCAT
The DNA here is from genome assembly GCF_050613275.1 of Anoxybacillus dikiliensis. Taxonomy (GTDB): domain Bacteria; phylum Bacillota; class Bacilli; order Bacillales; family Anoxybacillaceae; genus Anoxybacillus. The sequence goes on along the minus strand of NZ_CP187112.1, from coordinate 494,326 downwards.
TAAATAGTTGCAACGAACGTGGAATTAACTCAAGCGGGAACGTTCCAGCGCTTGTCGTTAATTGTAAAATTAATACGACAATCCCGATAAATCGTCCAGGATCTCCAAAAACTGTAACGAGAAATTGAATGACTGATAAAAAGGCAATGCTTGTCACAATGCTAAAGATGATAAATAACGGAACGCTTTTCACTTGTAAATCGAGCCCGAACAGCAATACGCTATCAGCAAAGAGCGCTTGTAAAATACCGACGCCGATGAGTACGCCAAATTTTGCAAAAAACCAATGAAATGGCGAGCGCGGTGCTCCGGCTGGCTCGCGAAGTGGAAAGACGATTGAAAGTAAAAGTGCCCCAACAAACAATCCTAATGATAAGAAATATGGCGTAAATCCCGTTCCGTAGTTTGGCACTTTATTTATTTTTTCATTTTTTACTTTCACCGGTTCAGCAAACATGTTGTATACATCTTCATTTGCCTTCACATCGCTTGCTTTCTCTGCACCTTCTTTTAATTTATTGGCTAGTTCTTCTGAACCGTCTGTTAATTGATTCATCCCATCTTGCAGTTTTCCTGTCCCGATTGTTAACTCATTCATCCCGCTGGCCAATTGTTGCGAACCATCAGCCAATCGATGCGCACCGTCTTGAAGTTGATCAGCACCGTCAGCAAGAGCCCGCAATCCAGAAGCGAGCGTTTCCCCACCATGAGCGAGCTTCGCTGTTCCTTGCTCCGCTTCTTTCATTTTTTCATGTAACGTAGCCATACTTACAACAAGCTTTTCTTGACCGCTCTTAAGCGCATTCGCACCATCGGCCAGCTGTTGTTGTCCCGTAAGCAGTTGATTCACGCCACTTTCAAGAGCGATATGCCCTTCATGCAACTGCTTCGCTCCATGACTTAACGAAGTTGCCCCTGCTTGCAACGCCTTGGCGCCATCGTTTAACTGTGCTACTCCGTTTTCCACTTGCTTGCTTCCTACCGACAATTGCACAACGTTTTGTTTTAGTTGCTCATATACTGCTTTTTGCGCTGGATCTGACGTTTGCGCAATGAGGGCATCAAGTTGGACAGCTAACTTCTCTAACCCGCCTGCCACTTGAGCAGCACCTGTTTGAACTTGCGTAGCCCCTTGTTGCCACCCGGAAAGCGATGTCACTAACTTTTCTGCTCCCACGCTTAATTGCTCCGAACCTTGCAACAGCTGCGGCATGCGGTCATCAAGTGCTTTCACTCCTTCAAGCACACGATTGGCCCCAGAAGCAAGCTTTGCCGTCCCTTCTTTTGCTTGTTGCGCTCCAGCAACCAGCTGTCCTTGCCCATCAACCATACGCTTCATTCCATCATGAAGCGTTTGAACACCTGTTTGTACTTGCGTTGAACCGTCAGCTGCTTGATGCAATCCGTCGGTAAATGCGATTGATTTTTCCGCAAGCGTCGCTAAATGGCGATACAATTCATTTGAACCATCTTGCGCTTGTTTCATGCCATCGTACAGTTTATGCGTTCCTTCGTTTGCATCAACGAGTCCATTATGCAACTTTTCTGCTCCGTCGCTCGCTTTCGTTAGCCCGTCTGCCAACGTTTTTACTTTGTCAAACATGTTTTCTGCGTACGTTTCAGTTAATGTTTTTGCCACTTCCGTTTTAATTTTTTCAACCGCCGTCTCGCCAATTTGAGCAGATAAAAAGTTAAATCCTTCATTTGGCTTGTAAATGAGTTGAAGTTTTTTTGGATGATCGTCTTGTAGCGTTGTGGCATGTTGTGAAAAATGTTCAGGAATTTCAATGAGCATATAATACCGTTGTTCTTTTAACCCTTTTTCCCCTTCTTCTTCACTGACAAAATGCCAATCAAACTGCTTCTTTTCTCTCAACTTGTCAACAAGATCGTCACCAATATGAAGCTCTTCTCCTTCAAATGTTGTTCCTTTGTCTTTATTTACAACAGCGACAGGTAAATCATCTAAATGATCGTACGGATCCCAAAACGCCCATAAAAACATGCCGCTATATAAAAGCGGAATAAACAAGACAGCGATAATCGGAATAAGCACTTTCCGATTGGACGTGACCGCTTTTATTTCTTTCATCAACAATTGAAATGTATGCATATGCTCAACCCCCTTTTTTAAAATGTTGACCAATTTGTTCATTTAGTCATTTCTTGCAAAAAAGAGAAGGATCATCACCGGGATAATCCTTTTAACAAATACAAATGAAACAGTTCGGCAATTTTTTGTTGCGATAACGGCTCGTGCTCCTTTTCCCAATCGACGTTTAATGCAATATACATTTTAAACATTAAAAACGCTATTAACTCCGCATCGCACGAACGAATTTCCCCTTTTGCCATCGCCTCTTCAATCTTTTCACGAACGTAATCGATCATTTCACGATCAAGCCGCTTCATGACGTGTCGTACAGCTGGCGTGCCAATATCACGAACTTCTTGTAAAAGTTTTATCGTCAGCTCATGCTCTTTGCGAAACGTAAAAATACGCTGCAAAGCGCGTTGTACGTTTTCGTGAAACGATAAGCGATCATCAATCGCTACATCTGCCTCACGCTTAATTTCAGAAATGATGGAAGAAACGATTTCTTCAAGTAGCTCTTCTTTACTTTTAAAAAACGTATAAATCGTCCCTTTCCCAACTTTCGCCATTTTCGCTACTTGATCCATCGTTGTCGCCTTATAACCGAACAGCGAAAACGACTTCGCTGCCGCTTCAATAATTTGTTTTCTTTTTTCTGACATAGGCGTTCATCCTTTAACATGACTAAATGAACATTTCGGTCATTTCGTTTTACATCATAACATACATCACATGCACTTGCAATAGAAAAGGTGCCTTATTTACGAAGACACCTTTTCCTTTGTATAAGAAAAGTAATGCAGCACCTTTTTTACTGCTTCTTCTCCTTGATCGATACAATCTGGAAGACCGAGACCTTCATATGAACTTCCTGCTAAAAAGATGCCAGGAAGCTGTTGCTGCATATTTTGTTTGATGCGCTCAATTCGTTCGCGATGACCAACAGTATATTGCGGCATCGATTGTTTCCAACGCGTCACGATCGAAAACATCGGTTTCGTCGTCATATTCATCACTTTATTTAAATCGTCCATCACGACTTGGACAATATCATCGTCTGTTTGATCGACAATCGCTTCATCTCCAGGGCGCCCGACATAACAGCGCAACAACACGTAGCCTTCCGGTGTCGTATGCGGCCATTTTTTATGCGTCCACGTACATGCAGTAATCGTATAGTCGCTATCCCGCGAAACGACAAATCCCGTTCCGTTCATATCTTTTGCTACTGCCTCTTTCGGAAAGGCTAATGCGACCGTTGCCACAGATGTAGATGGCATCGTTTCAAAAGAAGAAAACATCGTTTCATTTGGAAAAAGCGATGACAACGATTGATGCGGAACTGCAACGATGACGCTATCCGCTTCTTTTTTCTCTCCGTTGCTTAACGTTAACACGTATCGGTCATCTACCTTTTCAATCCGCTCGACACGTATCCCTTTATGCACTGTTCCTTTTTCGAGCTTTTGCTCAATCGCATCAACGAGCGATGACAACCCTGTTTTTAACGTTTGGAAAATGCCTTTGTCACTCTTTTGCTTCGTTTTTTGTTTTGGCATCGAACGTTTCATCCCTAATACGAGGCTGCCGTGTTTTTGTTCTAAATGGAAATATTGCGGGAATGTTGCCATTAAACTAAGGTTGTCAATATCACCAGCGTAAATTCCCGACAATAAAGGCTCAATTAGCCGATCAACGACTTCGTTGCCAAGACGACGGCGAAAAAACTGACCGAGCGACACATCTCCTTCCGCTTTTAACGGCGGCAACACAAAGTCAGCAGCTGCACGCAGTTTGCCAAATGGAGAAAAAAGACCCGTCACAACAAATGGGGCAAGTTTTGTCGGGATCCCCATCACCGCCCCGCCCGGAATCGGATGTAGCGTTCGATTCACGAGAATGTACGATTGCCCGGCCGTGTTATGCACAAGCTCTTTTTCAAGCCCGACTTCGTGAATAAGACGTGAAGCGCTCATTTTTCGTGCTAAAAAAGAGTCTGGACCACGTTCAATAATAAATCCATCGCGATAAACCGTTTGTACTTTCCCACCAAGTCGATGGCTCGCTTCAATTAATTCACACGAAATCGGCAACTTGTTTTCTCGCGCTTCTTTTTGCAAATAGTAAGCAGCCGTCAATCCCGTTATTCCACCGCCAATAATGACGACTTTCTTTTTCATAGCGACTCGCCTTCTTTACGTAAATGGTTTAAAACAACTGTTGCAAGGGCGTCAATAAACTGCGGATGCGCATTCGGCATCGGTGGACGATAGTAGCTGACGCCAAGTTCATCCGTTACTTGCTTACATTCAATGTCGTTATCGTATAACACTTCTAAATGATCCGCGACAAATCCAGCTGGAACATATACAAACGCCTCGTATTTCTTTTCTTCGTACAATTGTCGCGTTAAATCTTGCACATCAGGACCTAACCACGGCTCTGGCGTATTCCCTGCACTTTGCCATCCGATTACATATTCAGAAACGCCTGCTTCTTTCGCAATCAAATCCGCTGTTTCTTGTAGCTGTTTCGGATACGGATCTCCCATAGCAATAATTTTTTCAGGCAAGCTATGCGCTGACACGATTAACACCGCTTTGTTGCGCTCCTGCTCAGACATCGCTGCATACGTTTCTTTCACTCGATCTGCCCAATATTGGATAAATTTTGGCTCAGTATACCAACTTTCCACACACGTCAATGTCGGTCCACCTAAACGCGCCGCTTCTTCTTTCGCTCGTCCGTTGTACGATTTGACGCTAAACGTCGAAAAATGTGGGGCTAATACGATCGAAACCGCTTCTGTAATGCCGTCTTCATGCATTTGCCGAACGGCGTCTTCAACGAACGGTTCAATATGCTTCAATCCTAAGTATACGCGAAAGTCAACGTCATCTTGCACTTCATTCAGCCGTTCAGCAAGCTTTTCCGCCTGTTGTTTCGTAATGGCCGCAAGCGGGGAAATCCCGCCAATCGCTTCATAGCGTTCACGAAGATCGGCCAACATTTCTTCTGACGGTTTACGACCGTGTCGAATGTGCGTATAATATCGCTCTAAATCTTCCTCTCTGTATGGCGTACCATACGCCATCACAAGCAGTCCCATGACTTTTTTTGACATCGTTCATTCATCCTTTTCTTTTTGCTGAATATTCATGGATAAACGCTGTGAGCCGTTTCAACGTCTCTGGTTGAATTTGCGGGAAAATGCCATGCCCTAAATTGAATACGTACCCACCTTCATGCGCCATTCCTTCATCTAAAATTTGCTTCACGCGCGCTTCAATGACTTCCCACGGAGCAAGCAATACAGCTGGATCTAAGTTGCCTTGTAGCGCTTTCGTTAGTCCCATGTCTTTCGCTTCACGAATGGGTAAACGCCAGTCCAAACCGACGACGTCAAGCGGCAAGTCATGCCATTCTTTCGCTAAATGGCTTGCACCGACACCGAACATAATGAGCGGCACGTTTTCATCGCGAAGCGCTGTAAAAATACGCTCCATCGTTGGCTTAATAAATTGTCGATAATCAGCAACGTTTACCGCTCCAACCCATGAGTCAAAAATTTGAATCGCACTTGCCCCAGCGCGAATTTGTGCTTTGACGTAACGAATCGTCATATCCACTAGCTTGTCCATAAGCGCAAACCATGCTTTCGGTTCAGCGTACATAAACGCTTTCGTTTTATTATAGTTTTTCGAAGGGCCGCCTTCAATCATGTAGCTTGCTAATGTAAACGGCGCACCGGCAAAACCGATCAGCGGAACGGTCAATTGCTCTTTCGTTAATAGACGAATCGTTTCAAGTACGTATGGTACATCACTTTCTGGATCGATTTCACCGAGGCGTTCGACATCGGCAAGAGAGCGAATTGGATTTGCAATGACCGGTCCAATTCCCGCTTTAATATCCACGTCAACCCCGATTGCTGGAAGCGGTGACATAATATCTTTGTAAAGAATCGCCGCATCGACGTTATATTGTTCGACAGGCAAACGCGTCACGTACGCACATAGCTCTGGTTGATGAGTAATTTCAAAAAGGGAATATTTTTCTTTTAAAGCCCGATATTCTGGTTGTGAACGTCCTGCTTGTCTCATATACCAAACGGGAACGTATTCTGTCGCTTCGCCGCGACAAGCTCGTAAAAATGTATCGTTTTTAATCATTATGTCCATCCTTTCACATGATGTAATCGCTTATATTATAGTCTAGCGAAATAACTGATTTGTTTCCACTAATACAACTATACCGATTTTTTCAACGTCTGGGTAGTAATAATACGCAACGTTCATGAAATCGCCAAGAAGAAAAGAAAGTGATAAAATACGAGTAGTGGATGAAAGGAGAGGATGTTCGTGTACGTATTTATGACAAATGGTACGATCGACTATTTACAACGATTGCGCAGTCAATATCCGAGTGAGCAGATGTTGCTCGTATGCGATGAGGAAAACGGAATGCTCATTCATGAGACAAAAGGAAAAAGCGTCTTTCATGAGCCACGTCCGTATGAAGTGCTTGATGCTGTCGGATCATTCGGAGGAACGTTTGTCGTGTGTAATAACATTCCTGTCACTGACGAAGGAAGACCGCTATTTGAACATCGGTTTCAACAGCGGGCGCGCTTAATTGAACAAGAACCTGGATTTGTCGCCATTCGCGTCTTACGCCCGTTAAAAAGCGATACATACGTCATTATGACGATGTGGGAAAACGAAAGCGCCTTTCGTCGTTGGCAACAATCAAAAGCATACGAAAAAGCGCATCAAAAACGTGGGACTGAAGAAGGAATTGATCAACAACGGTCTATTTTTCCGCGTCCATCCTATGTGACAACATATACCGTTGTAAAAGAAGGCTGACATCTCGTCAGCCTTTAGTCGTTCCAAGCATTCATGCCGCCGCGCACATTGACGACGTGCTTAAATCCATTTTTAACCAATATTTTCGCCGCTTGATTGCTACGCATACCGCTTTGACAAATGACGATCGTTTCTTTTTCACGATCTAATTCATGCAATTTTTCAGACAGCTGATGAAGCGGAACATTTTTAAATTGACGAATGTTGCGTGCGCGATACTCCGCTGGTGTACGCACATCAATAAACTGGCGGTCTTTCGTTTGTTTTAACTTTTCCTTTAATTTATCCGGTGTAATATGCTCTACACCTTTTGTCGGCAACATTTTTGTGGCGACAAAATAAATAAGCAAAAGAATAAGAACAGCATTAACCCATGTGCTCATATGTTCTCCTCCTAAATACGTATATGGGTATATTACATTGTTTTCGAATATTTGTCAACGATGGTATAATGGAAAAAAACAGAAAGGACGGTGCATATGAAAACGTTGCTATTTGCTAAACTTCACGAATATTATGACGATATGGTGGCCATTCGTCGCCATTTCCACCAACATCCTGAACTATCGTTTCAAGAGTATAAAACAGCCGCATATATTGCGAATTACTATAAACAGCTTGGCATTCCTGTTCGAACAAATGTCGGAGGAAATGGAGTAGTCGCCACCATTCATGGCCAACAAGGCGGAAAAACGGTGGCACTTCGGGCGGACTTCGATGCCCTCCCTATTCAAGATGAAAAAGATGTTCCTTACAAATCGACCGTTCCGGGCGTTATGCACGCATGTGGACATGATGGGCATACGGCGACGTTACTCGTTCTTGCTAAAGTACTTTATGAATTACGGGAGCATTGGAGCGGCACGATCGTTTGCATTCATCAACACGCAGAGGAATACGCACCAGGCGGGGCAAAAGCGATGATTGAAGACGGTTGTTTAGAAGGAGTAGACGCCATTTTCGGCACCCACCTATGGGCAACAGAGCCGACAGGTGTCATTCAATATCGTACCGGACCGATCATGGCAGCCGCAGACCGCTTTCAAATCGTCGTCAAAGGTTCGGGTGGGCATGGAGCCGAGCCTCATAAAACAAAAGATGGGATCGTTACAGCAGCGCAACTTGTGCTACACTTGCAACAAATCGTCAGCCGGCGCATCAATCCACTCGAACCAGCTGTCATTTCAATCGGATCATTCATATCTGACAACGCGTTTAACGTGATCGCTGATCGGGCAACGTTAGTCGGAACGGTACGTACGTTTTCTGAACAAGTGAGAAACGATATTGAACGGGAAATTGAACAAATTGTCAAAGGAACGTGTATCGCCAACGGTTGTACATATGAATATAGTTATACGCGCGGTTATCCACCTGTCGTAAATCATGAAAAAGAAACGTTATTTCTCGCCTCCATTGCCCGTGAAGTAGAAGACGTCGCTCACGTTGTAGAAATCGCTCCCCATATGGGTGGGGAAGATTTCGCCTATTATTTACAACATGTAAAAGGAACGTTTTTCTTTACAGGCGCAAAAGCGGAAACGACGACGAACGCCTATCCGCACCACCATCCGAAATTTGATTTTGATGAACGTGCCATGCTTATTGCAGCAAAAACACTTGGGTTAGCCGCGGTAGAATATATGAAATAAAAAAAGAAGCGGTGTTTATTCCGCTTCTTTCCATTTTTTCTTTACATACATAACGAGCAGGACGCAAAGCAACCCTTCTGCTATAAGTACAGCCGTTCCTGCCGAAAGTGATACGATGAACGTAGAAAACATTGTAAATAGAGCCGTTTGCATGCCGAATACAATAAGCCATATACTCAACACAGATTGACGTCGCTTCGTCACAGTTAACGGATATAAAGCAAGCATCGGATGGCTGCGATGATGTGAAAAGAGCGGCAATAGCTGTAACGCCGTCGCATAAGTGAACAATAATGAAAAAAATATATATCCTGTCGGTATTGTGTAAATGAATATAGCGCCAATCGCTGTTAATCGGGTAACAATCCCTAAATATTCCCCACTTCGCACGAACGTCCGCACATGTAAATATGTGTATGCTTGCTTCGTCGCCCGATCAATGATGCGCAACAACGGAGATAGCCAATAGCGCTTTTTTACCGTTTTACGCAAATGTGGAACGTCAACAAATAAATGAACGACACGATAAAATGACTGCATCCGTCTAGTTTCATCTTCAAGCAACACATCCCACTTTAATGGGGTGTTTGCGACACTTCTTTCTACGTATCGTGCAACGATCATCATCATCGCTACCATTACGATGACAAAAGCGTAAGCACCGACAAGAAAAAAATACATTGTCATGACATTCGCCAAGAAGCGAATACAACGATGAAATAACGACCGTTGTGAAAAAGCATCTTCTTTCCATTGAACGAACATATTCCATCCTTTTAGCAAAAAAAGCACGACACATAACAAAACGAAAGATTGACTAGAAAATGTACGATGAAGCGGAAAAAGGGCGATCGCAATCATCATACATATGGATATATGCACGACAAAACTATACATGCCGGCCCGAAAAAAATACGGGCGCATGTCTCTTTCAACGGGAAGAAGAAAAACGGGATCCGCTTCTTTCAGTAGCGTTCGCACCCCGCTTGACGTTAATACAAAAGCGAAAATGATCGATGCGACTATGGCATATGGAAACTGTTGCAACGAATCCGTCCATTGCTTATACACGTACGCCCCTGCTCCAACGGCGATGAACAACACGATAAGCAAATGATCATTAAACATATACCGACCATATCGTCTCGCTTCTGCTACATAGGCAATAAGCCGCCCTTTCCATAACTGTTTTCCATCAATCATCGTTCGTCTCTTCCTTTGTTAATTCGATATATATTTCGTCAAGCGTCGCATGGGGCATATGAAGCTGTTCTTGAAGCGTTGGCAATGATCCTGTTGCTTTTACTTGACCGTTATGCAAAATAACAAATGAGTCGCAATATCGCTCTGCCGTCGCTAAAATGTGCGTCGACATGAGAATGCCTGCCCCTTCTTTTTTTCTTTCCCCAATAAGCTGAAGCAACGCTTGAATGGCGAGCGGATCCAATCCAACAAACGGTTCATCAATGATATAAAGCGGCACGTCTACTAAAAAAGCGCACATAATCATCACTTTTTGCTTCATCCCTTTTGAAAAAAACGCAGGAAACGCACTTAATTTTTTTTCAAGCCGAAACGCCTGTAGCAATTTTGGCACACGTTGTTTATACGCTTCATCCGATACGCCATATGCCATGGCAGTGAGGCGCAAATGCTCTTCAAGCGTTAATTCTTCATATAAAACAGGCATTTCAGGAATGTACGTAAATTGGGCACGATACTGTTTTGGATCATCGTGAAAAGTTACTCCATTCATCGTAATCGACCCTTTTCGTGGTTGCATGAAGCCGATGATATGTTTTATTGTCGTGCTTTTTCCTGCCCCATTTAACCCGATTAACGCAACGACTTCCCCTTTTTGTACAGTGAACGATACGTCATCTAAAATGTTTTGTTTCGTATAGCCCCCGAATATGTGTTGAACTTGTAATAGCGCCATCGTCGCTTTCCTTTCTTCATATCATTATTTTTTATTTTAACAAATGAATAACGAAAAGAAAAACGGGTTATGATAAGTAGCGAAGAGGGACAAACAAGTAGCAAGTCGCAGTGAGCAACAAAGCAAGTTCAAGAACATGATGAAATGAGGTGTCTACGGGCCGCACATAAGCTAGCCTGTAACAACGAAAACAATCCCTTAAAAAGGGGATGGTCATCTTGAACAACGTCGTACTCACAAACGCGTAACGGACTCTACTCGTAAATGAGGTGTTCCCAAAAGACACGTAATCATGAAGCTCCCTCTTCAATGGGCAGGATGCGATGCGCATCCTGCTCTTTCCGTTTTCGAAACGACAATCGTGTGGTAAAATAAAGACAAAATGGAAAGAAAGGTGGCGTGATGATGAGCGACTGTATTTTTTGTAAAATTATAAACGGAGACATTCCTGCCGCAAAAGTATTTGAAAATGAGCATGTCATCGCCTTTTTAGACATTAGTCAAGTGACGAAAGGACATACGCTCGTCGTACCGAAAGTACATAAAGAAAATATTTATGAATTAACTCCAGACATCGCCCAACGTGTCTTTGAGGTCGTTCCGACAATCGCCAATGCGATTCGTGAACAGTTTTCCCCAGAAGGCATCAACATTTTAAGCAACAACGGAGAAATCGCAGGACAAACCGTTTTCCATTATCATATGCACATCATTCCGCGATATGGTAAAGGGGATGGATTTGGGGCTGTGTGGAAATCACATCAAAGCGACTACACGTTTGATGAACTACAACACATCGCTGCGCAAATTAAACAAGCTTTATAAAAAGAAGGTGTCCTTGTGGGCACCTTCTTCCGTTCCAAACGTTTTATTCGCTTTTTAATGCGTCTTTTAGCGATTTGTCTTTAATGTCGACATTCGCTTCTTTCATGAGCTGATCGAGTTTCGATTGCACTTTTGATGCATCGAGTTTGCTCTTTTTCACTTCATATTCCATTTCTTCTTTCATTTCATCAAACGACTTTTTCTCTTCTTTATCTGTCACTTTAATAATATGGTAGCCAAATTGCGTTTTTACTGGGTCGCTCACTTCACCGACTTTTAACGCGTAGGCGGCTTTTTCAAATTCTTCGACCATTTTGCCAGGTCCAAACCAACCTAAATCTCCACCGTTTTGAGCAGAACCTGTATCTTTCGAATATTCTTTTGCTAATTTTGCAAAGTCTTCGCCTTTTTCTAGTTTTGCTTTCACTTCTTTTGCTGTTTTTTCATCATCGACTAAAATGTGGCTCGCTTTCACTTTCGGCTTATATTCATTATAATATTTTTTCAATTCTTCATCTGACACTTTTATATCTTCCATCGCGGCTTTTTGTCGCAACAAGTCGAGTTTTACCATGTTGCGAATCGCTTCTTCTCCATTTTGTTGCACCGCTAAATCGTATTGAACGCCATACATCTCCTTTAAATTTTCAATTTCCTTATCGATTTCTTTATCCGTTACTTTAAATTTTTTGCTTAACACTTTCTCATGTACAAGATCGCGCAACACGTCTTTCCCGAAGCGCTCTTTCATTTCGTTATATAGCTCGTCTTTTGTGATGTTCCCTGCCTTCGTTTCGACGACAACGTCTGATCCGTTATTACAAGCCGAAAGCGCAAGCACGGCTGCGGCCGACATGGCAACTGTCCATTTTTTCATTTCCTCACAACTCCTATCTATAAATATACACAAAACATACTATACCATATTTTTTCCCAAAGCTAAAATAAAGTAAGACCGCGCCCATACCTTTTTGCTTCTTTTGACATACAATACATTGTCAAAGCGTCGCAACGCCTTCATATGCGAAAGGAGGTGTCGTCTATGGGTGCAGGAGTAGGATATGCAAACGGATTTGCGTTAATCGTTGTGTTGTTTATTTTATTAATTATCGTTGGTGCAGCTTGGTTATACTAAACGAATGAAAGCTGACAGGGACACTGTCAGCTTTTTTACGCAAATAGTACTTCAATGTAAGAAGAAATAAGTAAGATCGTAATAAGGACATTAATGGTACGAAATACTTTCGGTTGTTTTTCTTCTGGAATTTCTTTTTGAATACAAAGTGAATTCGTGAGCTGATTGATGATGAAAAGCACAATTGTCGCAAGGGGTATAAAATAAAGCGCCAAAACATTCCCCTCCTAGTTTTATGTATTTACTCCCCTACTTTACAACGATTTTTTCGGTAAATCAATAATGGACATTTCATTTATGCAACGATTCCTGTAAAATAATACACACAAGTACGCAAAAAGGAGTTTCGAAAGATGAGCATCGAACAACGCATGGAAAAACTCGAATATTATTGTTCGCTCATGTTAGACATGATCGCACCAGAAACGAAGCCGTTTTATGCGCTCGTCATCCGTTATGGCTTAACAAAAGAGGAAGTTGAACGTACATTGCGACTTTGTGAACAATTAAGTGAACAATATAAACAACAAAAAGAGGAAGGATTCGTCATTTTTACCTCGCTTTTTCACGAATTTGCGAGTGCGCTTCATCCGAACCTTCCACTTGCTGAGACGATCGACGCGTTAAAAAAACAACAATTATTCGTTCCGCTTATGACGGAGTTTCAACGTTTATTACATACGCTCAACGAATGAAGCTACTTCTTCTTTTTGCTCATCTTTCTTTTTTAACTTTCCATTTTCTTCGACAAACTCTTGGTCGATGTTTTGAAAGGAACGTTCAAAAATTTCCATAAAATCGTCTCCATACACATTTCGAATCATACACATCATTTCTAACATTTCTGGAAATTTACCGTACAATTCATATAACGGCTGAATGCCTTGAAGAACAGACGTCCGTTTCGGATCGTATGATTCCATTAACTTTAATAAAATGGCTTCCCCTTCTTCCGTCAGCTCAATGTACGTATTTCGCTTATCGTCTTCTTTTTTCGAGAACGACAACAACCCGCGCTCCTCTAACTTTTTCGAAAAGTTAAATGCCGTCGATACGTGCATCACACCAAACTTTGCGATTTCGGAAATCGATGCCCCTTTTAAATGGTATGCGATCCATAAAATATGATGTTCGTTAATGTTTAAGTCAAATGGTTTAATCCATTGCTGCCAATCTTTTTCAATTGATTTCCACAATGCTTTGCTTAATTGGGCAACCCTTTGACTAAATAACATCGCCTCTTTAACAGAATAATGTCGTTCCGTGCTTTTCATCTCTCCACCCACTTTTTCATATTTCTTTCTTTTTATCTTTTATTATGCCAGTAAAACAATAAATAATAAAGTATTAAATATTAGAATTTTTTAATAAATTAAAATATATACTTTTCGAACTAGGAGGAACAAACATGGTCATCGCGATGGCGACGATTGGTTTCATCTTTTTGTATTTGACGATTGCCACGTTTTCTATGTTGAATAAAGCGCGCATGTATCCCCCGAAAAAAGTGTTAAAGCAACGCATGAGTGTGTTTGGAAGCCTTGCTCTCTTTTTTATCGCTATGACTCTTTTACTGTTGCGCATGCAGTAAGAACGATATAAGGAAAACCCGACCATGAACGATCGGGTTCTTTTTATTATTGTTGCGGAACGGTATATGTTCGTCTCATCAGCGATTGTACGATCGGATAAATGATGACCATCGCAATCGTATTGACAAACGCTGTTGGAATGACGACAGCAACGAACAATCCGCCAAACGTTGCTCCTCCTGGCAAACCGACAACGGCTAGCGCAACGGCCAAGAACGTCGCACCAGAAATAAACGTACCGATAGCAGTCAGCAAAGCCGCTTTCACTGGCGTTGCTTTCTTCTGAAACAACATCAACAATCCAAAAAAGAGTGTAGCCGTCACCAATTTGTCAACAACGTTCGGGATAAATCCTCCCGGGAAGCTTGTCGTAATCCCCGAAATGATCCCCGTAGCAACAGCTAATAAACTAACGGCCGTTTTGTTCGGGAAGAGCATAATGCCTAAAAACATCATCGTGAGCATCATATCTGGCTTCATTCCAAAGAAAAACCCCGGAATGACTGCGTGCAACACCGCACCGATCCCAACAAAAAGCGATAATAATACTAACGTTCTCGTATTCATTTCTCATCTCTCCTCATCTCATTCTTTTCTCTTCTCAGCTTGTAAGCAAGTTTAACAATATTATAGCACTTTAAAGTGTCGAGGTAAAATAAAAATTTTCAAAAAATATTTTTTCGGAACGTGTCCATAAATCGCACTAACGCTTCGCACGCTTCGACGTCAACCGCGTTATAAATGGATGCACGACATCCACCGACAGAGCGATGACCTGCTAGTCCAATTAACCCTTTTTCTTTCGCTTCTGCTAAAAACTTCTTCGTAAGCTCCTCGTTTGGCAGCGTAAACGTTACATTCATATGCGAACGGCTTTCTTTTTTTGCATGCCCTTTGTAAAATCCTTCACTTTCATCAATACAACGATATAATATCGCGGCTTTTTCCGCATTTTTCTTTTCGATCGCTTGCACGCCTCCTTGTTCTTCTACCCATTCAAGCACAAGCGATAACATATAAATCGCAAACGTCGGCGGCGTGTTATATAACGAACGGCTTTCGCTATACGTCCGATAGTTTAACATCGTTGGTAAACGGTCATCTCCTTTCGCCAACAAATCTTTACGAATAATGACGACCGTCACACCTGAAGGTCCTAAATTTTTTTGCGCCCCTGCATAAATGAGCGCAAAACGGCTCACATCAATATCACGGCTTAAAATATCGCTTGACATATCGGCAATTAAATCAACGGACACGTCCGGAAATTCACGCCATTGCGTTCCTACAATTGTATTGTTTGACGTAATGTGCAAATACGCAGGACGCTCGGACAGCTCGATATTCGTCGGAATGTATGTATATTGTTCCTCTTTCGATGAAGCTGCTACGTGCGTCGCCCCTACTTTTTTTGCCTCTTTCATCGCTTTATCCGACCATGAGTCCGTCAGTACATAGTTGCCGATTTCCCCTTCCTTCAACAAATTCATCGGCACCATAGAAAACTGTAAACTTGCTCCCCCTTGTAAAAAAAGCACATCATGCGTATCAGGAATGTTCATCAACTTGCGCAACAACATTTCTGCGCGTTCATGCACCGCATCATATTCTTTACTTCGATGGCTTAATTCCATGACAGACATGCCTGTTTGTTGAAAGTTGAGCAATTCTTTTTGTGCTCTCTCTAACACGGCTAACGGCAAAGCAGACGGTCCTGCATTAAAATTGTACGCTCGCTTCACACTTTTCTCCCCCTCATGTTATGTAATAATATATATCCTAACACGAAACGCAAAAAAATGAAGAAAAATTTTTGTGAATTTTTAAAAAAGAAAAAAGACCTTGTTATTCCAAGGCCTTCTGTCGCTGCTGGCGCGCTTGACGAATGCGCTCCATGTACACTTCCCCTTCTTTCTCGAGCAACTTTTCATCTATTTTTCGCTCTTCTCTCGCCGTGCGAATGGCCATATATCCGCTAATGATAATCCCAACGAGAAGCAATGTAATAAGCATACATATCCCCCTTTAAGCTTGTCTTACTTTACACATATGCGAACAACCGGAAAAATAGACGTATAAAAGAAGGAAATGATTACGAAGGAGCGAATACATGCAAAGGAAAGGGGTGGAGAAATTGAAAACATATACGTTAACCGTTTTTGAAAAGACGGGAGAAAAACTGCTTGATGAAACATTTACTGCCGCCAACGATGACGAAGCAAAACGAATTGGCGAACAAAAATTAAAAGAAAAACAGTTGGAACATAAAACACATCGTTGCACGACATCAAGCGGTAAACTTATTTTATTTCATCGATAAAGCCCCGATCATCTCGGGGCTAAAATAATTGTTCCATCATTTTCAATTTTTCGTTCGTGTAATGTTCATAATGTTCGTTATACACTTTCGGTTCTTTCGGATTCGCAAAATGCGTAATCGCTTTTGTTTTCGGGTGCACGAATTTGCTCGATGCGCCACATCCTAATCCGATAATCGACTGTTGTTCTTCCATAATCATAATGTTATAAATACTTTCTTGACCAGGCAAAGCATAGCCGACGTTTTCTAAATTGCCGAGAATGTTTTTTTGGCGGTATAAATAATACGGTACATATCCTTTTTCCTTCGTCCATCGTTGGGCGCGCTTCATCATTTCACTAATTTCATCACGATCTGCGACTTTATACTTTTCTTTATTTTTCGTCATTTCCGAAGCGCGCTTAAATGACAATGTATGGACCGTCAACGATTCCGGCATCAATTTTTCTGTTTGTTCGAGCGTATAATGAAATTGCTCAACGCCTTCCCCTGGCAAACCGATAATTAAATCCATATTAATGTTGTTCATGCCTGCTTCGCGAGCAAGATGAAATTTTTCAATCGTCTCCTCAACCGTATGATGACGACCGATCGCTCGCAATGTTTCTTGAATGTATGATTGCGGATTAATGCTAATGCGGTGGATGTTCCATTTTTTCAGCACCGCTAGCTTCTCCGTTGTAATCGTATCTGGTCTTCCTGCTTCAACTGTAATTTCACGCACGCGCTCGACGTTTGGAAACACGCGATACATATGCGCATATAGCGCATCCATCTCCTCCGCTGTAATGCTTGTCGGTGTACCTCCACCGTAATAAATCGTCGTAATTGGAATGTTGCGCTCTTTCAGAAACCGCCCAATTTGTTCCATTTCGTAATGTAATCCGAATAAAAATGAATCGACAGACCCTTGTTTTCCTTGAATCGCATAGGCTGGAAACGTGCAATACGCACATTTTGTTGGACAAAATGGAATACCGATGTAAATGCTTACTTCTTTCGATAAATCGTATAAATCCGGCACAACCGTCAACTGACGATCAACAATGTGTTGCATAAGCTCAATTTTCTCGTCCGTCACTAAATAATCTTCGCGCAATGTGCGATGCGCTTCTTCTTTCGTGAGACCGGAACGTAATTTTTGATGAAGTAACTTTACTGGACGAACGCCTGTTAAAATTCCCCACTGTTGCACAACGCCTGTATATTGTTGCAATAATGATAAATATATATACGAAACCGCATGTTTTACTTGCTTCATGCGTCCTTTTTCTTCGTCTGTTTTCCAAAACCGTTCGTAATGAGCCGTATGCGTGCGACTATGTTCATCTTGCAACGTACCAACAACGACGAGCTGTTCTCCTTGTTGCACATGAATCGTCACACGCACATTCGCTTCTTCCGTTCGTACGAAAGAGAGCGTTTGCTCTTCGAAAAATAAACCGGTAATAACCGCTAAAGAACGTTGAAAACGATCAACCGGCTCAAGTCCACAAATGTCAATACGCAATGAAATCACCTTTCGCTTCAAAGTATTAAACTCATTTAAGTGTACAGAAGAAGCGAAAAGCTCGTCAAGAAACGGAAATCATTTTTTCTCTGTCGTGCGAATTTGCCGTAAAAATTGTGGGCGATGTTGCTTTCGAAAATGTTCTTTAATCATATAAGCCACACCTAGTTGCTCGTTTGAGCGCGTCACCCAATCAGCAACCGCTTTTACTTCATTTGGCGCATTCCCCATCGCAACGCCAAGACCAGCCGCTTCAATAGCTGGCATATCATCCATATGATCGCCGATCACAACCATTTCTTTTAACGAAATACCGAGTTCGTTTCCGAGACGAATGAGCCCGTTTAGTTTTGAAACGTTTTTTGGCAACAATTCGATTTTCCCGTCGCTAATGGTGAGGGAGAGCTCAGGAAACGCGCGTTCCATCGTTTCGACGATGTCATCACATTCGTCTTCGTTTGAATAAAAGACGTCAATTTTCATAACATCAATCGGATCATCGCGCAAAACATCACTTAATGAATCAACAAATTGCGCTGGGTAAAAAAACGGATCCCCTAAAATCGTTTTCGCAATCATATTGTTTTTTACTTTTTTCCGATTTCCGATCGAATACCGTTCATGGAGTAAACGAACGTTGCAATTGAAATGCTCAAGCACGTGCACAATATCAAACGTTTTTTGTGCTGGAATGACCGACTCATATAACTTTTCTTCCAATGACTTCGCAACGAGCGCCCCTTGAAATGTCACTAAATACGAATCTAATTTCAACGCTTTCGCCACTTTTTTGGCCGACAAAAAGTTTCTTGACGTCAACAACGTAACATATACGTCTTTTTTCTTCACAAAATCAACCGCTTCTTTCGTTTTTTTCTCTAATTTTCCGTTTGATTTTAATAATGTACCGTCAATATTGAGCGCAAGCAATTTATACATGATCGTCCCCCCTTGATGTCATGGCTTCATTCATACGTATGACAAGGGTATAAAAAAAAGAACACTCATTTTCATGAGTGTCCGTCATATAGCTGTTCAATTGGTTCAATCATCGCGGCCATCGCTTGAGCAAACAATTCGTTTAAACGTTCCTCTGCCTGAATAAGCCGCGCGATATTTTCGTTCATTTCAATGACGTGCAAATGTTGCTGCAACAATTCGACATCCGCATCGCTGACTGGGAATCCGCTCATTTGTTTTTGTTGAAGCTGTTTTTGCAACGTGCGAAATTTCGCAAATAATTGATGTGCTGTCGGGTCGCGTTGCACTTGCTCATAAGCGCGACGAAGTTCGGCAAACGGTTCACTCGTACGAATCGCTGTCGAAAGTTCATGAATAGCTTGAAGGACGTTCATGCGACACGCTCCTCTCCTTTTCCCTCTCTTTTTACGATATGAGCGGAGCGGTCGGTGTATGTCTACAGTTGAATGAAAAATGTTATGCAACCTTGAATGAGTCCGATGACTCCACCTAACAAAGCCCCTAAATACGTAATCATTTTAAACTCACGGCGCGAAATTGTTAAAATCATTTCCTCTAGCCGTTCCACAGAAAACGATGCCACTTCTTCCCGAACGATGTCTTGCAAATGAAGCCGCTTCATCCATTGTTCAATGCGCTGAGAAGCGAATTGTAAAAGAAAACGAACGAATGTCGGCAATGAAGCGCGCACATGAGAAGCGACGAGCGGACCGAGCGGCTGTTGGAGCGGCTCTTGCACGATCGCTGCTGTCAGTCGTTTGATCCATAAGACGACTTTTTCATGACCGATCATTTGCTCCACGTCTTGCACATGTATCGCTTTCACTTTTTCCCATTCGTTTGTAAATAGTTGCACAAGCAATTGTTTTGCCCCGTCACTTTGTAAAAATTTCACGATTTCCGGGCGAATTTTGTCCGCTAAGCTGACGTTGCCAAGGAACATTTGAATCATATTCCCAAACATGCCGCGGCTTTGTAAAAATTCATTAATCATTTGTTCAATTTGCCGCTCTCCTTGCTCGCTCTCTACATACGTCCGCAAACGAAACAGTAAACGATCGGCGATGAAAGGAATGGCATGATCAATTTTTTGTAATAGCTCGCTTGGAATGATGCGATAAAGCGATTGTTCACTATATTGTGACATCATCGTTTTATATTTTGTTTCAATCCACATTTCAGCGATTTGCTCAGGATGCTTAACACCGAATCGCTCAAGCCAATCGGCAACCGTCCGATCCGATTGTAGCCAACGTTCGATTTCTTCTTGCACATAGTTTGTCATATCACGAACAAACGCTTCATCGTTTAGCTTCCGACGCAGTCCGTCCGCTGTTAATAAATGTTCAACGACCATACGCCCAAGTTGTTCCGCTAACTCTTCCCGCCGCTTCGGAATAAGTCCGGGGGTAAACGGGAGTCTTTTTCCTGCGATATACATTGGGCGATACGGACGAAAAAGCATTTTAATCGCAAGTGAATTCGTCACCCCTCCGATCAATGCGCCAACCGCGATCATAAACAGTAAATAAAGAAAAAGCCCCATAATGATCTCCCTTCTGTCCATAAGCTGTTCTAACCATTCATTATAGGGCTTGTCCGTTATGAGTGCAAACGTGTGATAATTGTTTGTGCAACTGTTTTAAACTTTTACATAACAAGATGCGAAACAGTTCTCGTTCTGTCGCATGTTCAGACGCAAGCCACGCTTCTTTGTATATATTCATTTTCTCGAACTGCCTACGCCATCCATCTTTTGTTTCTTCCTGTTTTCCATCCCATTCTTTTCCCATATGCAGCACATATAAATAACGAACGAGTGCTTCTTCCTCTTGATCTAAATCGTAATTCGTTAATGCGTGTAAAAACTGAACAATCATCATTTTCACCTCTCGTCATGAATATATGTGGACAACAAGTGAACAATGCATACTTTTGTTTCATTTATACAAAATAACGAATAAGGGGGCATGGATCATGAAAGAACGCGATAATTATGAATGGGATATTGACCGAATGATTAACGAAGGTATGGCCGGAGGATACGTATATTCGTGCTATCACGCAACAAATATTGAAGAAGCGCGCGATGTTCAAACGGAACAACCGCCACATGAAGTGAAATAAAGCGGCGAGCATTTTCTCGCCGCTTTTTGTATAATGATCGTGATGGGAGACGAAAGGAATGGGCATACATGTTAGAAAAATTACGAGCGTATTATCAAGGAGCGCTTATTGAACACGGGCATGTGAGCAACCGAGAGGAATATGAATGGTTTGCCACAGAACAAGGTGAGCTGTTTGGCATAAAAAAAGAAGCGCTCACCGTGAAAGAACGGGAACTTTTAGCAACCCTATTTACATCTCATCAACCTATGCCTGCTTGGATGAGCGAACAACAACGAGCATGGTATCGTTTTTTAATTCAAAACGATACACAAACATTTGAACAATTACCTTGCTCGGCACATACACGTTTCATTTATTTTTACATACAAAAAGGAACCGTTGATGCACATGATTTTATGGAAGCCATTCAATCGCTTTTCCCTTATGACGTGACGATGATTTCAGAAACAGAACAACACTTTATCGTCATTGAACAACAAGAAGAAAGCGTCGCTTCTACTTTGCCTGAACTAATTGATACGTTATGTAGTGATTTTTACATTCAATTGCGGGCATATATTGGACAAAAGTGCCCACATGCTATTGAACTTGTGCACATATTCGCTGCAGAAAAACGGTATTTTCAAATCGGCATAAAGCATAAGCCTGAGCAACGCGTCTACTGCATCGAAGACGTCTTCCCTCTTTTGCTCATCAACAATGACGACATCACGTATGCGACGACGTTTTTACAAGCGATCAAGCAAGATGCTGATATGATGAAAACAATGAAGACGTTTTTTGAATGCAATTTAAACGTCTCTCTTGCGGCAAAAAAGCTTCATATGCACCGCAACAGCTTACAATACCGCATTGATAAACTCATCGAAAAAACCGGGATTGATATAAAGCAGTTTAAAGGGGCACTAACCGTGTATTTAGCCATTTTACTTTATGAACGGCACTAGGCACATTGCCCGAAAACGTTTTCTTTTTTTGTGCACGATGTCCATTTACCGTTCGTTCGTTTTTATATATGCTTAAGTCAAATGAAATCGATTACATGAGGAGGCATATACATGGCTGAGCTTCGTTTAGAACATGTGTATAAAATTTATGACAACAACGTTACTGCTGTAAAAGACTTCAACTTGCACATTCAAGATAAAGAATTTATCGTTTTCGTCGGTCCATCAGGTTGCGGAAAATCAACGACGCTTCGAATGATCGCAGGTCTTGAAGAAATTTCAAAAGGCGATTTTTACATTGATGGGAAACGAATGAATGATGTTGCGCCAAAAGATCGTGACATCGCGATGGTATTCCAAAACTATGCCCTTTATCCACATATGAGCGTATACGATAACATGGCATTCGGATTGAAATTGCGCAAGTTCCCGAAAGATGAAATCGACCGTCGCGTTCGTGAAGCAGCACGCATTCTCGGTCTCGAGCAATATTTGGATCGTAAACCGAAAGCATTATCAGGCGGTCAGCGTCAGCGCGTAGCATTAGGACGTGCAATTGTGCGCGATGCGAAAGTATTTTTAATGGACGAGCCGCTTTCAAACTTAGATGCTAAATTGCGTGTACAAATGCGTGCTGAAATTGCAAAACTTCATCAACGTTTAGGAACAACGACGATTTACGTTACGCACGACCAAACGGAAGCGATGACGATGGCCACGCGCCTTGTCGTGATGAAAGACGGCGTCATCCAACAAGTTGGAACACCAAAAGAAGTATATGAAAAACCGGAAAACATTTTCGTTGGTGGATTTATCGGCTCACCAGCAATGAACTTTTTGCGCGGTGTGCTTCAAGACGGCGTGTTCGTCATCGGCGATGTGAAGATCGCGGTGCCAGAAGGAAAAATGAAAGTACTTCGTGACCAAGGTTACGTCGGCAAAGAAGTCATCTTAGGTATTCGTCCAGAAGACTTCCATGACGAGCCAGTATTTCTTGAAGCGTCACAAAACACAAAAGTACGCGCGCATGTTGAAGTGGCTGAATTGCTCGGTGCAGAAATTATGATATACTCACAAATTAACGGCCAAGAATTTGTTGCACGTGTCGATGCGCGCACAGACGTAAAAGCAGGTCAAACGATCGACCTTGCGTTAGATATGAATAAAGCGCATTTCTTCGATGTCAACACAGAATTACGCATTCGTTCAAATAGTGAGAAGTAATAACAGAGCCCGTTCGTTTGAGCGGGCTTTGTTACTCTTGAATAAAACGAACAACATCGTCACCGCAATAATGACAATGAAACAAATGAACGCAGACGTGTTGTTTCCTCGTATGGGCATATCCATCAACCATTTTCATCATATCTGCATCCATATACGGACTATAATCATCAAAATAATCCGTTAATTTTCCTTCGTCTTTTAATTTTTCTCCACATTGATCACAATAAAAAACGATTGTACGCAAACCGTTGCATAACGGACAAATGTGCATATTCATCCCTCGTTTCGTGATTTTCCATTATCTTTCCCACTGCACAAAAAATTACCACACAAAAAAAAGAATAATAAAATGTTTTTTCCCCAAAATAGTAGTACAAACAGGCAAACAACATTCGATGGGTTAAGCCAAGCTTGGCAGCGTGAAAATCATCACGCATTGCTGGTGCAAATCCAGCTAACCCAACCATAAAAACTTGTAACGAGGAGATGATTGAACATGGCAAACACAAATCAATTATTAGTATACGGTGCACAACAAGCAATTGATCAAATGAAATATGAAATTGCTCAAGAATTTGGTGTAAACCTTGGACCAGATGCAACTTCACGCGCAAACGGTTCAGTTGGTGGCGAAATTACAAAACGTCTTGTTGCAATGGCGCAACAGCAATTAGGCGGATCTTACACAACTAAATAACATGGCTGAAAAACCCCCAAGCATTTCGCTTGGGGGTTTTCAAGATGTTTAGAAAGGAGCGGTTCGCTCCTTTTTTACACATTTTCCACAATCGGCTCGCGAATGCGAACGAGCACTTTGCGAATACGGCGGTTTTCCACTTGGCGAACGGTGACGGTTAATGATTCGTATTCAAACGATTCCCCAACGGTGGGGATGCGTTCAAACATTTCAAACACCCACCCTCCGAGCGTGTGAGAGGAACTTTCTAATTCATCCATTCCTAAAATGTCACAAAACTCATCAAGCGGTAATTCGGCATTAAATTCATATTCGTAATCGTTAATTTTTTGGAACGTTTTTACCGCTTCATCGTGTTCATCCCATATTTCCCCAACAATTTGTTCTAAAATATCTTCTAGCGTAATTAATCCCGACGTTCCACCAAACTCATCGATAACGATCGCCATATGTACTTTACTTTTTTGCAATTCAGGCAACAATGTGGAGATGCGCATCGATTCAACAACAAATAGCGGCGTACGCAACAACTCGCGAACGTTGACTTCTTTCCCTTGGACGAGTTGACTAAAAAAGTCGCTTTCCGACAAAATGCCGATGACGTTATCAATATCTCCTTCATATACCGGCACGCGTGAATATCGTTCATGCAAAAAAATATCACGAATTTCTTCAATTGGTTGGTTCACTTCTACCGCCACCATGTCAATGCGCGGCGTGAAAATTTCACCAACTAAAATGTCGTTAAAATCGAGCGAGCGATGAACGAGCTCTTTCTCTTTATTATCAATTACCCCTTCTTCTTCACTTAAATTCACCATCACCTTAATTTCTTCTTCTGTGACAGAAGGAGTATCTGCTTGATGGCCAACGAATTTCGATACAAGTTTTTTCAACATGACAAGCAATGCTGTAACGGGAGTAAATAGTTGAATAAGCATATATAGTACATCGGAAATAAGAAGTGAAAACGACTCCGCATGCTCTTTCGCCAATGACTTCGGCAATACTTCACCAAAAATTAAAATTAAAATGGTCATACCAACCGTGCTAATCACAAGACCTGTGTTGCCGCCAAACAAATCTGTCGCCACTTTGGCGGAGATGGACGCTGCGGCAATGTTCACGATATTATTCCCGACTAAGATGGTAGAGAGGGCTTTGTCGAAGTTTTCTGCAATATACAATGCCTTTTTGCTTCCACGCCGCTTTTCGTCCACATAGTTTTTCAAACGAATTTTATTGACGCTCGAAAACGCTGTTTCTGAAGCTGAAAAAAAGGCCGATAATAAAATTAAAGCAATGAGTAAAAACATTAAACTCAGAGGCAAATCTCCCAATGAATATTCACACTCCTAATAAAAAGTATTGGTTATCAATATATATATGTTCATCATACCAAATTTAACTGAAAAAGAAAACGACTGTACATATGCACAGCCGTTCTTATGACTCGATTAGCGTTGTACCGATAAAAAACGTTAAAAGCAATACGTACGTAATATTTAGTGTAATTGAAAGTTCTTCCACTCGTTCGTCCCCTCCATCAATATATTCCCCATTTTCATTTTAACAATGGTAGGAACGAATGTGTTTGTCAATGATGTGAACATTTTTTATTCATGAAATGCCCAATGGTTTGTCGGTCCATGTCCACCGCCAATGTGCAGCGTTTGTTCAATCGCCGCTTGAATAAATCGTTTCGCCACATCTACTGCCTCATATATCGTTTTTCCTTTTGCAAGTTGTGCTGTAATGGCGGCAGCAAACGTACACCCTGTACCGTGCGTATGTTTCGTATGAACACGTTTACTTCTCCACTCATAAAATTGTTCCCCATCGTATAAAAGATCGACAAGTTCATTTTCTTCCCCATGTCCACCTTTCATGACGACATATCGCACACCCATGTCATGAAGTTTTTTCGCTGCTTCTTTTCGTTGTTCCAATGTGCCAATTCGCATATTTGTTAACACTTCCGCTTCTGGAATGTTCGGTGTTAACACATAAGCAAGCGGCAACATGTGACGTTTGAGCGCTTCAATCGCTTCTTGCTTCAACAACGGGGCGCCGCCTTTCGCGATCATCACCGGATCGACGACTACTCGCATCCACCGATGTTGCTTCATTTTATAAGCAACACATTCAATAATTTCTTCACTAAATAACATTCCCGTTTTTATTGCATCTGGAGGCAAATCGACGGCAATCGAATCGATTTGCTTTTCAATCGCTTCAACAGGAAGCGGATATACCCCTTGTACACCAAGCGTATTTTGCGCAGTAACCGCGGTAATTGCTGACATGCCAAACACATGTAATTGATGAAACGTTTTTACATCGGCTTGAATACCCGCTCCCCCGCCACTATCTGAACCAGCAATCGTCAACGCTTTATATACCATGTTTTCACCCCAAATATTGATAATATAGCCGCTTCGCTTCTTGAACGTCATTTGTGCCATGAATCAATACACGCCCATCGGAAAAAATAACAAAGCGATGCGAATCGACCGTAAACGAAAATAAATAGTCGTTTTGTTCCACTTGAATTCCATGTCGTTTTAAAAATGAAATAAGCGTTGTCAAATGTCGCTCTCCTCGATAAGCAGGACGAATTTGCACGGTTTCACGCCCACACAACACGGCAAATTTCGTCTCATTTTCATATTGAAGGGCTGGATACGTTCGTTTTTCACTACACGACGGACAATCGTCTTTTTTTAACTTATGCACATCGATCATGCGATATTGTCCGTGCCATATATCAAATGAAACGAGTTTCTGATTCACTTGAGCATGTACGCATATTTTTAACGCCTCAGCCGTTTGATGTGCAACGACCATATGAACGACTGGACTAATGATTCCAGCGGTATCACATGTAGCGCTACCAAGCGGCACTTCTTCAAGTAAACAACGTAAACATGGCGTTTCATTCGGAACGATGACATAACTTAAACCGTAACTTCCTACACACGCCCCATAAATCCACGGCACATCATACTTTTGCGAAACATCGTTAATGATCATACGCACATCGAAATTATCTGTACTATCAATAATGACGTGCGGACGTTCACGTGCAACAACATGTTCAAGCAAGGGAGCGTCCGCATCAGCTACAATCGGTTCAATGACTACATCGCGATTTATTTCTCGCAAATGCATAGCAGCAGCAACGGCTTTCGGCAATCGATTTGTTGCATCTTCTTCCGTATATAGCTGTTGGCGTTGTAAATTGCTCCATTCGACATAATCCCGATCAATGATTGTTATTTTCCCAATTCCTGCCCGCACTAGCGACTCCGCATTTGCCGCTCCAAGCGCTCCCGCACCAATAACGAGCACATGTTTTTCACGAATATGTTGTTGTCCTCTTTCTCCAATTGGCGCAAACAATTTTTGACGTGAATAGCGATCCATTAGACGATGCTCATCCCTTCACTTGGACTACTCGCTGTTGCATATTTCTTTTTCGGAATGCGTCCCGCCTCATACCCAAGTCTTCCTGCCTCAATCGCAAGCTTCATCGCTTTCGCCATTTTTACTGGATCTTTCGCAGAGGCCACAGCTGTATTTAACAATACTCCATCCGCACCTAATTCCATGGCCAATGCCGCATCCGCTGGACCGCCGATGCCTGCATCAATAATTACGGGAACAGTTGCTTGTTCAATAATGAATTGAATATTTAACGGGTTAATAATTCCTTGTCCTGAACCGATCGGTGATGCCCCCGGCATAATCGCATGGCAACCGAGCTGTTGCAGTCGTTTCGCTAATACGACGTCATCTGACGTGTAAGGTAAAACGATAAATCCTTCTTCTAATAACATTTCCGTTGCTTTCAACGTCTCGATCGGATCAGGTAATAACGTTTGATCGCATCCGATCACTTCCACTTTCACCATATCACAAAGCCCTGATGCTTTCGCTAATCGGGCGATGCGCACCGCTTCCTCGGCCGTTTTTGCCCCCGCTGTGTTCGGCAGCAACTTATATTTCGTCACATCGATTTTTTCTAAAAAATTCGGTTGATTCGGTTCAAAAATGTTCATTCGGCGCACCGCAAACGTTAAAATTTCTGCCCCCGATGCCTCCACAGCTTCTTTTTGAATGTCGATGTTCGGATACTTCCCTGTACCGAGCAACAAACGAGATTGAAATGTGTACGGACCGATTTGTAACATATTATCCTCCCCCTACAAAATGAACAATTTCAATGCGATCACCGTCCGCAATGGGTTTTTGATCATACTTGTCTTTTGGAACGATGTCCATATTGATTTCGACAATCGCAATCTTTTCATGAATATGAAAATGGCGCAACAGCTCGGCAACGGTACGCACATGATGAGGTAGTTCAATCATCTCACCGTTAATGATGCAACGCATGCTTCCCCCCCTTTCTTGTGAGCGAAAACGGAGTCATATCAAATGGAACTTCTTTGCCTTCTAGCATATCGCTGACGCATCGACCGGTGATGGCGCTTAGCAAAATGCCGTTTCGATAGTGTCCTGTCACAACAAATACGTTTTCATATTGTGGATGCGCTCCGATATAAGGCATACCGTCTTTCGTTTGGGGACGAATGCCTGCCCACGCTTTTTCAAATGCAGAATGAGCGATAGCCGGAACGATTTGCATCGCACGCGCTAACAATTCATGTACGCTACATGTTTGCACCGTTTTCGTAAACGAATGGACAATCGCGCTAGCGCCGATGACAAGGCGATTGTTCGCTTTCGGCACAATATAGCAGCCGTTTTTTGCAAATACGGTCGCTCGTAAAAGCCGTTTTTCTGTCGTTACAGCGACACACTCCCCTTTAACAGGATACATATGTAACGGCAATTGCAGCTTTTCTGCGAGCATCGGGGTCCATGCCCCGCATGCGATGATGATTTGTTTTGCATATAACGTTCCGCTCGCCGTTTTTACTCCGACTACACGCCCATCATCGAAAATAAAATCGTACGCTTCCGTATATGGTAAAAAACGTGCCCCTTTCGCCATCGCTCCATGAGCAAAAGCAAGCGAGAGCTGTTTCGCGTCCACTTGTTGATCGATCGTATACATTGCACCATATTCATTTCGCACGTTTCGTTCGATGTCCGTCACTTCTTCAGGAGTTAACCAGCGAACGTGCTGCGGTTGTATGCGCCTCCAAAATTCATAATGTTCCGTTAATTTTTCGTACTCCTCCGATGTCGTCGCCAGCTTTAACATCCCCGCTTCATTCCATCCGACTTCTATATTTGTTAACTCTCGCAATTCGGCAATAACGGCTGGAAATGCCGCTTGGCTCGCCAAAGCAAGCAGAATGAGCGGATGGTCCGCCGAAAACTCGGAGTGCGCACCGAGCATGCCGGCTGCTGCCGACGATGCTTCTTGTGCTAACTCTCCTCGTTCAATGACGACGACTGATGCTCCCCTTTTCGCTAACTCAAAAGCGATACTACTGCCGATAATGCCTCCCCCAACAATTAAAACGTCCATGTATTCGCCCCCATTTGTTCCCAATATAATTGCACCGTATGTAGCGGGTCATCCGCCTCAAACACCGTCGACATAACCGCTATTCCTTTCGCTTCCGTCATGAACACATCACGAATATGGAAAGGTTTAATGCCTCCAATAGCAACGACAGGAATGCGTACGTGGCTTGTCAACTGACGCAACGATGAAAGCCCGCGCGGCTTTCGTCCTTCTTTACAATTCGTTTCGTATATATGTCCGAAAATGACGTAGTCCGCCCCTTCTTTTTCCGCCTGTTTCGCTTCTTCAAACGTATGCACCGAGCAACCGACGCGCAAAAAAGGAAACTTTTCTTTTATTCGTTTGGGTGGCAAACTATGATGGGCGAGCTGAACGCCGCCAACGCCATAAACGACAGCGACGTCCACCCGATCATTGACGATTATTTTTTGAGCTGGGACATTTGCTTCCAGTAGCTTTTCCACAATCATGCCAATCTCTTTTGCCGAACGATGTTTTTCACGAATATGAATAAAGTGGGCGTATGAATGTACGAGCGATGAAATATGAACAAACGTTTCAATTGACTGTTTTCCTGTTGAGATGAGGTGAAGCTCTTTCATCTTAACGCACATCCTTTATCGGAACATACGGAAACACATCGGCAACGTAATACCCCATCGCAACAATCATGCATATGACAGCAAATAAGTACACGTCATATTTTCCAATCGTCAGTTCATAATAAAACGTTCTCGCTCGTTCATTAGTAAATCCTTTTGTCTCCATCGCTACCGCAATGCGCTGGGCGCGGCGAATGCTTTGTGATAAAAGCGGAATAGCATATCGTTTGATGAGTTCAAGCTTCCCGCGAAACCCTTTCGCCTTGGCGGCTCGGCGCACTTTTAACGCTTGATGCACCGTTTGAAATTCTTCCAGCATGATCGGTAGCAAACGAATGGCTGCTAAAAAACTATACGCATATTTCGGTTTCAATTTCGCTTGTTGCATAAGTGAATAAAATAAAAACACCGGCTTTGTCGTAAGCGCAAACATTAATCCAAAAATCGCAAACAAAAGCGTACGAAATCCGAGATGAACACCGCGATAAAAACTTTCTTCCGTCACATGAATGAGCCCGAAACGAAACCACGTCGTCTCTCCCTTTCCAAACAAAATCATCGACGACGACGTAGAAATGAAAATAAAGAAAAACGGAACGAAAAACAAAAGCATATGCTTCATTCGATAACCGCTAAACAACATAAATAACGCCGTAAAGCCAATTGTCCAGTTGATGAGCACGTTCGGGTTGTGAACAAAAACGATGACAACAAACATCGGCAAAAATAACAATAATTTTACGGTTGGGTTCGTTTCATGCAACCACGTCTCTTTATGTTCGATGCTCCATCTCATCATATCCCACCTCGCACAAGCGTCCGAGGGACGATCGTTTCATCAGCGACAAGCTTTCCGTTTTCAACAATCCATCGTCTCGTCGCAAATTGAGAAACAATGCGCTCATCGTGCGTCACCATGACAATGGCTTTTCCTTGTTGCCGATACGCTTCAAGCCATTCGAGCAACGCAAACGTATTTTTCGCATCTTGTCCGAACGTCGGTTCATCAAGCAACAATAAGCGATGGCGCTCTGCCACCGACGCCGCAACGCTTAGCCGCCTTTTTTGCCCCATCGACAATTGATACGGATGTAAATGTCTCTGATCAGCTAAGTGAAAGCGAGCAAGCAACTGCTCTACCTTTTCTGCAATCTCTCGTTCTTTTCGTTTCTCAAGCCGCAAGCTGTATGCCAACTCATCATCGACGCGATGTGTGACAAATTGAAATTCCGGATTTTGAAACACAAAAGCGATGTTGTCGTATAACACCTCATCATTTTTTACTACCTCTCCTTGCCAATACATATCGCCTTCTGTTTGAATTAACTTCATGAAGCTTTGTAGCAACGTGCTTTTTCCTGCGCCGTTTTCACCTGTAACTGCAATCCATTCTCCCGCATAAATCGTCAAATGATTGACTGCAATTTTCTCTTCTTTTTGCCGAAAGCCACGAAGCGATGGCACATGTAAAAGAACATCTCCCTCTTCATACGGTTGTTGCGCGGTTTTTGGCTTTTCATACGCCTCCCACACCCCCGGGTACCAAATGCCTTGTTCGGCGATAAACGAACGATACATCGAAAATATATGATTCGTTGGGCCATCAGCAATCATTTCACCACATTCGTTAAATAAAACGATGCGCTCAACAAAATCGAGAATGTGATCAATTTTATGCTCAACGATGACAACCGTTCGATCTTCTGCCACTTCTTTTAACGTTTCCCATACTGCTTTTGTTCCTTCTTCATCGAGAAGCGCTGTCGGTTCATCTAAAAATAACACATCCGGGTCAAGCGCCAAGACAGAGGCAATCGCTAACCGCTGTTTCATTCCTCCCGATAACGTTTGAATCGGCACATGAACGTGCGGAAGGCAAAGGCGTACGCGTTGAAGAACGCGCTCGATTTTTTCTTTCATCTCCGCACGTGGCACACCGAGATTTTCAAGGACAAACGCAATTTCTTCATCGACGTATGGCATGCAAAACTGCGCGTCCGGATCTTGAAACACATAGCCGACTTGCTTTGGAATATGAAGCGCTTTTGCTTTCATCGGCACATCGATCGAGCGTGGAATAATGCCTGCCATTACTTGTAATAATGTCGATTTGCCACACCCTGATGGACCTAAAAGCAACACTTTTTCTCCTTTTTTAATCGAAAGCGATACATCGGTAAATAACCGTTTTTCCGCCCCCGGAAACTTTAACCGCAATTGTTCAATGTGTATCAACGATGTCACCTTCTATTTATCAAGCGAGTCGTAATCTTCTTTTGTCGTCGGGCGCAACAGTTGCGTCACACCTGTTTTTTCAAGTGCTTTCACAAGGGAATAAGCAAACAATCCAGAAATCACGATCGCTCCAACAAAGCGTGCACCGATGAATAACGTTAAATTCCACCATGCTAATTGATCGATATAACCTTTGTAAAAATCAAGCACTAACGAAGCGATGGTTGAACCGATGGCAGCAAGCGACACAACCGCCACGTCGAAACGTTTATAACGGAAAGCGGCGAAAACAAGCTCAGCGAGCAATCCTTGCACAAAACCGTAAAATAACACTTCTAGTCCCCACTCAGATCCCGCTAAAAACTCCCCTGAGGCGGCAGCGACTTCCGCAAGCAACGCCACTCCTGGCTTACGAATCAACAAATATGCCACTGTCGCAGCAATAAACCACATGCCATAAATAAGCTGATCGAGATGAAGCCCAAGCGGTTTAACCGCATAGTAAAGCGGTCCCCACACTTTATACACAATTCCAAACACAATCGCTACAACAACGGTCGTTAATACATCTGTTAATTTAAGCCTTTTCGTTTGCATAAACATCCTCCTCTTCCATTGGCCAACGTTCTAATTTGTACGCCATTTCCCAAAATAAATATTCATATTGACTGCTGATCCAAAAGTGTTGCTTCATTCGCTCCAACTCTTTTTCACTTACTGTTTTCGCTATGTCGTTTAAGCGCGCAATTTGTTGTTCGACAAGCTGTCTAAACCAATCGGAGCCGTACGCTTCAATCCATTTCGCATAAATTGGATGATTCGGTTTGCAATGCTTCAATCTCTCCCCGATTTCGTAATACAACCAATAGCACGGCAAAATGGCTGCCAATACATCGCCAAAGTGTCCCGCAAATGCTGCTCGGTACATGTGCGACGTGTAGGCATAAGCGGTTGGTGACGGAACAAACAACGCCTTTTCTTCTTCTGTAATGCCGAGCTCTTTCATAAACGTCTCATGCAAACGAAGCTCAGCTTCATATGTGTTTTGCGCATGATTCGCCATGCTTGCCGTCGTTTGTAAATCGTCAGCCATCGCCCCGCCAAGCGCTTGCACTTTTGCAAAGTGTGTCAAATAATAGGAATCTTGTAATACATAATAACGAAAACAACGTAAATCGAGCGTCCCTTCCCCTAACTCCTTCACAAACGGATGATGAAAGCTCGCTTCCCAAATCGGATCGACAGCTTTGCGCAATTGTTCTGAAAACAACATGTCCTCTCCCCCTTATGAAAAATAAAAAAACCACTTTCTTTGCGCAAAGAAAGTGGTTAATAAACGATGGAAATTGACATAAAGACACACTTCGCACCGTTTCCACTTCCCTACGCTGGTATGATCCAGATCAGGTTCTAAGGGTCTCAAAGGCACACTTTGATCTCAGCCTATCTAAAGGCCCCCCTAGTGGAATGCATTTGCGTGATTGACTTTGTCACTAATATTAGCATATTTCACTCAATTGTCAAATATTTTTTATCCATCATTTGCGTACATCGTTTTCTTCCTGTATGCTAAAGTAGCGAATATATAGTCAGGAGTGGGAAACATGGCAAATGTATTTTTAAAAAGAAAGCGAAAAAAGCGGCTTGAGCTTGGACATCCGTGGGTGTTTCAAAGCGAGGTTGACTATATTGAGGGAGAATTTGAGCCGGGTGATTTCGTCAACGTATATAACCATCAACGTCATTTTTTAGCGAAAGGGTATATCAATCCGAAATCACAAATGATCGTGCGCGTGTTAACACAAAATCCAAATGATGAATTAAATTCACAATTTTTTATGAACCGTATTCGTCAAGCGTGGGCGTATCGCGAACGCATGATTCCAGGCGTTCGTTCATGCCGCGCCGTTTATGGTGAAGCAGATTTTTTACCTGGTCTCATCGTCGATAAGTACGAAGATGTGCTCGTTGTCCAAATTTTATCGCTCGGCATGGAAAAACGAAAAGAATGGATTTTACAAGCGCTTCTTGACGTCTTTCAGCCGAAAGCTATTTATTTGCGCAATGACGTCCACGTGCGCGAACTAGAGGGGCTGAAACAAGAAAAAGGATTTTGGTACGGCACGTGCGACACAAACGTACAAATTGAGGAAAATGGCGTCAAATACATTGTCGATATTGAAAATGGACAAAAAACAGGATTTTTCTTCGATCAGCGCCAAAATCGAGCCGCGATCAAGCCGCTCATCACGAGCGAATCGACCGTGCTCGATTGCTTTACACATACAGGCTCATTTATGTTAAATGCCTGCTTATATGGAGCAAAACATGTGACCGCTGTCGACATTTCTGAACATGCGATTGAAACGGCAAAAAGAAACGCTGAGCTAAACGGATTTACAAACGTCGATTTCGTCGTTGCGAACGCGTTTGATTATTTAAGAGAGTGCGTACAAAAGGGGAAAAAATGGGATGTCGTCATTATTGACCCACCAGCGTTTGCGAAATCTGCTCATGCGGTACCAAAAGCGCTCGCCGGTTATAAAGATATTAATTTAAACGGCTTAAAACTCGTCAAAGACGGCGGTTTTTTCGTCACAGCAAGTTGTTCGTATCATGTGCATCCCGATATGTTCCAGGCGATGATCGCAGAAGCTGCGTTTGATGCAAAGAAAATTTTACGTCAAATTCATTGGAGCGGCGCAGGATATGATCATCCGAAACTGCTTGCCGCAGACGAAGGGGACTATTTGAAGTTTGCCATTTACGAAGTACATTCACGCAAATAAAGCAGGTTGGCCGATGCCAACCTGTTTGAAAATAGACAAAATTGTTGCGCACACACGACAACAAGATGGTGTATACTATAATTGAAAGCGCTTACTTTTGTGGAGGTGATGATGTTGGCACTAAAAACCATTTGTCCAAAATGTTTTGGAAAAAAGAAAATAAAAGTTTGTTTATCTCTTTATAAAACATGCTCGTTTTGCAACGGAACAGGGAAAATTCAACAAACACCAACGAAACGAATTAGTTAAAGAGCACTTCACACCAACCATTGATGCGAAGTGCTTTTCGTTTATGCCACGGATTTTCGCTGTTTCGCTTTTGCCTGCGCTCGCAAAATTTTCACAGATAAATAAATTCCTGTTCCTGTTAAAATAATTATCGCGATCGCAGCCGCATCGATCATGAGACGGTTCCAAACCCCAAGTTTCCCAACATGAATCGCACGTACAAACGAGGCGAATTTATTCACTTCTTTTTTTACAACTGTACCGTCTGGCGCAATCGTCACTAGCGTCCCATCTTTATCATTCAACCGTACCATATACATCCCGTGATTCATCACGACACCAACTTCGTCCATTGAAAATGCACCAGACTCACTCGCTTTTCTCACCGCATCAATCATATTTAACTTCGCATGTCCATCGCCGTGCGCATGCTCATGGCTGCCGTGAGAATGACCACCCATTCCCATTAACCACCGCTCTGTTAACAATAAGCCTGTGACCGCTTCCAAAAGTAAAAATACAGAACAAATGAGTCCAATCCATAAATGCAAGTTGCGCGTTTTTTTCACAAATATCCCTCCAACTTTTAAAAAATATGCGACTGTCATGAATGTACAAAAAAGAGATGTGAAAAGTATGAAATGATTGTGAAATAAACGTGAAAATCCCCTTTTCCATATCGGAAAAGGGGATTTCGTTATTTCATCACATATACCCGTGCTTCATATGGACGCAATGTAAAGCGCGTCGCATGCTTATGCGGTTTCACGTCGTAGTTTGTTAACAAGAGTTGCTCGCTATTTAATTTTAACGAGTCGTAGCGATACATCGTTTTTCGGTCCGTTAAGTTCACGATGACGACCGCTTTTTCATCGCCTAACGTGCGCGTGTACGCATAAATTGCTTTATGGTTTTCTAATATTAAATCATATGTTCCGTAAACGAATACGTCATGTTGTTTGCGAAGTTGAATCATGCGCTTGTAAAAGTTTAAAACAGAGTTCGGGTCGTTTAGCTGCTTTTTGACGTTAATTTGCTTATAGTTTTCATTAACCCCAATCCAAGGCGTCCCCGTCGTAAAGCCGGCATTTTTTTCGTCGGACCATTGCATCGGTGTGCGCGAGTTGTCGCGGCCGTTTTTCCAAATCCATTGCATCACTTCTTCATGTGAACGCCCTTTAGCCCGCTCAATGCGATAGTAATTTTTAATAGCAACATCATCATATTCATCAATCGTTTCAAACTGTACGTTCGTCATGCCAATTTCTTGCCCTTGATAAATAAACGGCGTTCCTTGCATAAGAAAATATAATGCTCCTAGCGCTTTTGCACTTTCGACAAGATATTGTTCATCATTTCCCCACGTTGACACCGAACGCGGTTGGTCGTGGTTTTCAAGAAATAGCGCATTCCACCCAACGCCTTCTAATCCTTTTTGCCATTTCGTTAATACGCGTTTCAATTTCCGAACATCGACCCCGCCATCTGTTCCTTTTTGCCAAAGTCCAAGATGCTCAAACTGAAAAATCATATTGAAAATGCCGTTTTCTTCACCGACCCAATCTTCCGCTTCTTCCACTGTCACACCGTTCGCTTCCCCGACTGTCATAATGTCATAACGCGCAAACGTTTGCGC
Source organism: Anoxybacillus dikiliensis (assembly GCF_050613275.1). Taxonomy (GTDB): domain Bacteria; phylum Bacillota; class Bacilli; order Bacillales; family Anoxybacillaceae; genus Anoxybacillus. The sequence goes on along the minus strand of NZ_CP187112.1, from coordinate 457,415 downwards.
TTTAAGCTCACGAAGATACTCCATAATTCCTTCTTGATTCATATGTCCATCAAACGAAGGAACGTAATCAAGACCTTTTGGGTTCGGTAAGTCGGGAAGCCCTTCTTTTTTCTTAATGTGTGAAATCGCATCAACACGGAAGCCGTCAATTCCTTTATCAAGCCACCAGTTGATCATATCGTATAACGCGCGACGAACATCTTCATTTTCCCAGTTTAAATCGGGCTGTTTCGTCGCAAAAACGTGCAAATAATATTGGTCTGTTGCTTCATCGTATTCCCAAGCTGAACCACCGAAAATGCTTTCCCAGTTGTTTGGCTCTTTTCCGTTTTTTCCATCGCGCCAAATGTACCAATCGCGTTTTGGATTATCTCGCGATGAACGCGATTCAATAAACCACGGATGTTCATCGCTCGTATGGTTAATGACGAGATCTAAAATGACTTTCATATCGCGCTTATGAATTTCTTCAAGCAACTGATCAAAATCTTCCATTGTGCCAAACTGCTCCATAATGTCTTGATAGTCGCTAATGTCATAGCCGTTGTCAGCGTTTGGCGATTTATAAATTGGACAAATCCATATGACATCGATTCCAAGATCTTTTAAATAGTCAAGCTTTTGAATAATTCCTTGCAAATCACCGATGCCGTCTCCGTTCGAATCCATAAAGCTTCTCGGATATATTTGATATGCAACCGCTTCTTTCCACCAAGCTCTTTTCACGTAAAATCCTCCTCAATCCAATCAAAATAAATCGCTTTCAATGATCTTCACTCTTTCATGTTAATATACAAACGGCTTCGTTTAAAGAGGAAGTTGCACTTTTTCATAAAAAATTTCGTTTTTGTTGTGCAAACGGTTTAAATACGAACAAAAATAGACAACGATTGATTATCGTTGCCTACGGTATACTTATAATTTCTTCCATTTCATTCATTTTATTCGTCCGATTTGAAATCGTAATGCGACCGATAAACATCGCAAAAATAAAACCAATGCCAACAAAAATTAACCCGTATAAAAACACATCGCTTAACGCATCAACAAGCGTCTGTTTCAATACAGGGACAAACATTTGTTGCATTTGCTCAGGAATTTTTTTTAACGTCTCTGGATTTAAAATGACCGAATACACGCTTTGCGGATTCGATTCAACGAGCTGTTTAAATGAATCCATTAGCGCATGCGCCTGTGCTGGTAACTGTTCTAACAACGGAAGAAACTTCGCTTCTAATAAATCTTTCGAACGATGGTTCATAATCGCTCCTAGCAACGTCGCTCCAAACGTTCCTCCGATTTGACGAAAAAACTGGCTCGATGATGTCACGATGCCAAGCTGCGATTTTGGAAATACTTCTTGCAATGCAAGGGTAATGACTGGGTTGACAAATCCTAATCCGAAACCGAGCGTCGCCATAAACGACATCGCTGTCCATTTATTCGTGTGAACATCCATTGTTGATAACAAGAAAAATCCGAGTGCCACAAGCACCATTCCAACAATGACTTGCGGACGGACGCCAATTTTTTGCACAAGCCGTCCACCGATCATGCTTGCAATAATGAGCGCAAACATCATCGGAAACATCATCGTTCCTGATTCAGATGGGCTCATGCCAATAATGCCTTGCATAAAGAGCGGCACAAACATAATGGCTCCAAACATTCCGACAGACATAAAAAAGCCGACACTATTGAGCACAACAAACGTCTTATTTTTTAATAAATGAATCGGCATAATTGGCTCCTCGGCTTTACGCTCAACAAATACAAATAAACTGAAAAAAATGACCGAGCTAGCTAGTAAAGAAATGATTTGCCATGATAGCCAATCGTATTTGTCGCCGCCAAACGTTAACGCTAACAGCAACGAAACAACGGCCACAACCATCGTAAACATGCCGCCCAAATCAAGTTTTACACGTTCAGCCATACGATGATTATGCAAACCAAGGGAAATGAGAACAATAGCTAATATGCCGACGGGAAGGTTAATATAAAACACCCAACGCCAATTTAACGAATCAACAATCCATCCACCCACTTGTGGACCAAGAATAGACGCTAATCCGAATACGCCGCCAAATACACCTTGCCATTTCGCACGCTCTGCTCCCGTAAACAAATCACCAATGACAATCATCGCCATCGGCATCATAATGCCACCGCCAATTCCTTGAATGGCGCGGAAAATAATAAGCTGCGTCATCGTATTTGCCATGCCACATAGCGCTGAACCAATAATAAAAATGACTAATCCTGTAACATAAATCGACTTTCTTCCAAACAAATCAGCAAGTTTCCCGGCAATTGGAACAATCGTTGTTGATGTGAGCATGTACGCCGTTGTTAACCATGCCATCATACTTAGTCCACCAAGTTCCCCAACGATGCGCGGCAACGCTGTTCCGACAATCGTCCCATCGAGCGCCCCAAACAACATCGCAACAAGTAGTCCTGTAATTAAAATGCCACGCTTTTGTTGTATATCTGCCATGCCCGCTTGTATCGCGGCCTGTTCTTTCATGTGTATCACTTCTCCTCTTTTTCATTTGTCGCAACAATTTTTTCGATCGTACAGACAAATTGTTCAAGCTCATCGGGTTGCAATTGTTTTAAATAACGTTCAATAATTTTTCTTCGTTCCGCCCGCGCATGTTCAAGTATTTCTCTCCCCTTTTCAGACAACTGTACATACACAACGCGGCGATCTTCTTCATCTCGCTCTCGCAAGACAAACCCGCTTTTATATAAGCGATCGATCATCGTTGTGATCGCGCTCGGCTTTACAAACATTTCATCCGCCAATTCGCTCACTGTACACTTTTCACGCTTTGACAGCAAATTTAAAATAAAAAACTGCGGTTTCGTTAAGCCAATTTCTTCTTTCGCTAAATCGGCTGCCAGTTTGCGAACGGCTAACGAAAACGCATGTTCTAATCTCTCAACAAGTGCAGTAAACGACGTCTGCTCCATACACACCCCACCTTTTTTAACGATATAAATATTTAACACATTTAAATATATACGAAAGAAAATATAAAGTCAATGAATCATTCCTGACGTATCAAATAACGTGCTCGTTCATACATTGTCATAAGGAGGGAATGCGATGAAACGAGATGAAAAAAAAGCATTAGAAAAAGCGATTGCGGAAATTACGGAAATTGCTGAAGGGTTTGGACTCGATTTTTATGAAATGCGCTATGAAATTTGTCCAGCTGATATTATTTACACATTTGGGGCATACGGGATGCCGACACGTTTTTCCCATTGGAGCTTCGGCAAACAATTTCATAAAATGAAGCTCCATTACGATCTCGGATTAAGTAAAATTTACGAACTTGTCATTAACTCCGATCCGTGCTACGCATTTTTGTTAAATACAAATACGCTTATTCAAAATAAATTAATTGTCGCACACGTACTTGCTCATAGCGACTTTTTTAAAAACAACGTTCGCTTTAGCAACACAAAACGAGACATGGTCGAAAGCATGGCAGCAACAGCCGAACGAATAAAGCATTACGAGCACGAATACGGGAAACAAGAAGTCGAAAAGTTTTTAGACGCCGTATTAGCTATTCAAGAGCATATTGATCCGTCACTCCTGCGCCCGAAGCTTTCATGGACGTTAGCCGATACGGAAGTGTACGAAGAGGAAAACGAAACGCGAAAACCATCCCCGTATGATGATTTATGGTCGCTTGATGAAAAGAAAAAAACACAGCCCGTTCGAAAAAAACGAAAAAAGTTTCCACCACATCCAGAAAAGGATTTACTGCTATTTATTGAAGAATATAGTCGTGAACTTGACGAGTGGCAGCGCGACATTTTAACGATGATGCGAGAAGAAATGCTTTATTTTTGGCCACAGCTCGAAACGAAAATTATGAACGAAGGCTGGGCGACGTACTGGCATCAACGTATTTTACGCGAAATGGATTTAACGAGCGATGAAGCAATTGAATTTGCAAAATTAAATGCAGGCGTTGTGCAACCTTCACGTACAGGCGTTAATCCGTACTATTTAGGACTGAAAATTTTTGAAGATATCGAAAAACGGTGGGACAATCCGACCGAAGACATGAAAAAGCTTGGCGTCAAACCCGGTTCAGGACGTGCAAAAATATTTGAAGTGCGCGAGCTAGAATCGGACATTTCGTTTTTACGCAACTATTTAACAAAAGAACTCGTCATGCGCGAAGATATGTATTTATTCCAAAAACAAGGAAAAGACTACAAAATTGTTGATAAACATTGGGAACATGTACGCGATCAACTTGTAAATATGCGCGTAAACGGCGGCTTCCCTTACATTACAGTCAACGATGGCGACTACATGCGCAACGGGGAGCTGTATTTAAAACATTGGTACGAAGGAATTGAACTTGACGTCAAATATTTAGAAAAAGTGCTTCCATACATTTATCAGCTTTGGGGGCGCGCCGTTCATATGGAAACAATCATCGAAAACAAGCCAACGCTATTCACGTACGACGGAAGAAACGTACAACGAAAATATATATGAGCTACTGAGCACATCAGTAGCTTTTTTATTGAAACTTTTTTCTCTTTTTTTCCGTACATACATATAAATAACAAGAAAGGTGGGTTTATATGGAGAAACGTTCTCTTGCTGGCATCATCATCGGTACTATTTTAGGCATTTTTCTTCTCGTCATTGCCTTGACGTCATGGTACACCGTTGATGAGTCGGAACAAGCGATTATTTTAACATTCGGTAAAATTGATGAAGAAGTGAGTACACCCGGTCTACATTTTAAACTTCCTTGGCCTATTCAAAAAGTAGAAAAACTATCACGTGAAACGTTTAGTTTACAATTCGGATACAAAGAAGAAAACGGAAAAGTCGTCGCCTCAAATCAAGGCGATACAAAAATGATTACAGGTGATGAAAATATTGTACTTGCCGATATGGTCGTGCAATGGAAAATTACTGACCCTGCAAAATTTCTTTACCGTTCATACGAGCCAGAGCAAATTTTGTACAATGCAACGTCTGCTTCTTTGCGCAGCGTCATCGGCAGTTCAAAAATTGATGATGCCTTGACGTCCGGCAAAGCAAAAATCGAGGCAGATGTGCGCGAGTCGCTCACCGCATTAATGAAAAAATATGATATCGGCATTTCTATTTTAGCTGTGAAGTTACAAGATGTTGATTTGCCAAATGACGAAGTGCGCAAAGCATTTACAAACGTTACAGATGCACGCGAAACGATGAACACGAAAATTAACGAAGCGAACAAATACCGAAATAAACGAACGAAAGAAGCCGAAGGGGAAAAAGACGCATTGATTTCCCAGGCGGAAGCTGATAAAGTAGCACGCATTGAAAAAGCATATGGAGATGTCGCAAAATTTAACGCCTTATATGAAGAATACAAAAACGCAAAAGACATTACAAAACAACGGCTAATGATCGAAACGCTTGAACAAGTGTTGCCATACACGCGCATTTACATTATGAATGACGATGGGAATACACTAAAATATTTACCAATTCAACCGATCGAAAAACAAACGACAGAGAAAAAGACAGAGAAAGGAAGTGGTAACGAATGACAAACTTCCAAGACGATCAAAACATCATTCACTTTAAAGATAAACTTCCAACGAAATGGTTTCGTTTCATTATCGGTGGCAGCATTGGACTTGTTTTACTTGTTATCGCCTTAACAAACGTATATATCGTTCACGAAAACGAGTATAAAGTTGTCCGCCAATTTGGTGAAATTGTTCGCATCGATCAAACACCAGGTTTACGGTTCAAAATTCCGTTCATTCAAACCGTCACATCGCTACCGAAAGCGCAAATTTTTTACGACGTAGCCGAAGCGGAAATTAATACAAAAGATAAAAAGCGAATTCTCGTCAACCATTACGCCATTTGGGAAATTACAAATCCGAAAGAAATGATTCAAAATGCTCGCACATTAGAAAATGCCGAATCAAAAATGGATGAATTTATTTTCTCCATTGTCCGCACGGAGCTTGGACGGTTAAATTACGATGAAATTATTAACGATGAAAAGTCATCGCGCGGCAGTTTAAACGATGAAGTAACGGCGAAAGTAAACGAGCTGTTACAACAAGACCGTTACGGCATTCGCGTCGTTGATGTACGAATGAAGCGCATCGACTTACCGGAAGAAAACGAACAGTCTGTTTATAAACGAATGATTTCCGAACGCGAATCAAAAGCGCAAGAATATTTGTCGATGGGAGATGCGCAAAAACAGCGCATTATCGCACAAACAGACCGGGAAGTGAAAGAAATGCTCGCCAAAGCGCAAGCCGATGCGGAACGCATTCGTGCCTCAGGCGAACAAGAAGCAGCCCGCATTTATAACGAAACATTTGCAAAAGATCCTGAATTTTATTCGTTTTACCGTACGCTTGAGTCATATAAAACGACCATCGGCGAAGATACGGTCGTCATTTTACCAGCCAATTCACCGTACGCCAAATGGTTGTTAGGACAAACGCGCTGATCATTCAGCGCGTTTCATACTCAAGCAACCATTTTTTTCTTTCTATTCCCCACGCATATCCACCAAGTTGACCGCCGGTACGCACGACGCGATGGCAAGGAAGAACGATGGTGATTGGATTGCTGCCGACAGCATTGCCAACGGCTCGTACCGCTTTCGGGTTTCCAATTTGTTTGGCAATATCGGCATATGAAACCGTTTGTCCGTAAGGAATCGTCTGTAATGCTTCCCATACACGCATTTGGAATGGAGTACCAATGAGCCGAAGCGGAATGGAAAAAGATGTTCGCTTTTTCTGAAAGTATTGCTCAAGTTCTTCGATACAACGCATGAAACAAGTTGGTACATTTTCCTTCTGCTCGCCACACCGTTCTACCACATCCACGCGTTCAATGCCTTCATTCGTTCCCGTTATTTGTAACCAACCAATTGGCGATTCATAATACGCTACGTGCTTCTTCATGACCAACTCTCCTCTACCAAATCGCACAACATTTACAGCGAAAAAAACGCCCATTTTTTCATAAACTACATATAGCTCCTCACAATAAGGAGGGTTTGCGTTGCATACAGCTGATTACGATAAAGCTCTTTATTATACGTACCGATCCGAATGGGATCATTTACTCATTCTTATGGTACGCACAAAAGACGATTTACTTTCAAAAAAAATTGAACAGTTTCTTCATGCATATAATTTCGAAAAAGATTACACCGTCGTCCAAAAGCGGTTGAACGCATTGTTACGTTACATCGATCACGCGTTGGACGTGTATGAACAAGAGCCAACACTGACGATGCAATATGATTATTAAAGCGGAAGGAACTCCTTTCGCTCTTTTATACGACCAGATACACTTGTTCCTCATTTAAAAAACAACTGATAAGGCATTACGCCTTATCAGCTGTGAACATATATACCCGCTCCATGACCGCTGTTTCTAATTGCTCTAGTTTTCGTTTTGCTTCCGTCAACGTTCGCCCTTTCACCCCAAAATAAAATTTCATTTTCGGCTCTGTGCCAGATGGACGTGCGCAAAACCAAGATCCATCTTCAAGTACATATTTTAATACGTTCGACTTTGGCAAATGAATCGTTTCTTTTTTTTCTATATCCACATACACTCGTTCGCTCGCTTTATAGTCTTCACGAATAACGACTCGTTGCTTTCCGACAACGGTTGGCGGTTCATGACGGAACGTCGCTAATAACGCTTCGATTCGCTCTGCCCCTTCTTTTCCTTTTAATGTAAGTGAACGCAATCCTTCTTGATAATATCCGTATTGCTCAAATAGTTGCATAAGCGCTTCGTATAAAGACAATCCTCGTTTTTTATAAAACGCGCACACTTCAACAGCTAAAACAGCGGCTTGAATCGCATCTTTATCTCGGGCAAAGTCGCCGATTAAATAGCCATAACTTTCTTCGTAACCAAATTGAAACACATACTCGCCTGTTTGTTCATATTGTTTAATTTTTTCACCAATAAACTTAAACCCCGTCAGCGTATCCATCGTTTCCATATCGAATGACTGAGCGATTGCACGACCAAATTCAGACGTTACGATCGTTTTAAATACTATTCCGTTTGGCGGTAATATCCCTTTTTCTTTCTTTTGCGAAAGAATGTAATGAAGCAATAAACCGCCTGTTTGATTGCCCGTTAAAACAATGTATTCCCCTTGTTCATTTTTTACCGCAATGCCTAAACGATCGGCATCGGGATCTGTAGCAATTAACACGTCCGCATCCACTTGTTTTCCGAGCTGAATCGCCAATTCAAACGCAGCATGTTCTTCTGGGTTCGGGGACTTCACCGTTGAAAAGTTCGGATCAGGTTGCTCTTGTTCTTTTACTACAAACACGTTTTTATAACCAAATTCCTTCAATCCACGTTGAACGAGCTTATTTGCCGTGCCATGAAGCGGTGTAAATACAACTTTTACATCAACTTCATGAGCGAGTTGTGGGGAAAGAGAAATCGTCTTTAATTTTTGTATGTATGCCTCATCAATCTCCGCTCCGATGATTTGAATGAGTCCTTTTTCTTTCAATACGTCTTCTTCTTCAACCGCAAGCTCCCATTCATTTTCAATCGCATTGACATATGCAATGACTACATCTGCAATATGTGGCGGCAACTGTGCCCCGTCTTCCCCGTATACTTTGTACCCGTTATACTCCGGTGGATTATGGCTTGCGGTAATGACAATGCCGGCAAAAGCGTGTAAATGCCGCACCGCAAACGAAAGTTCAGGTGTCGGGCGAAGCTCATCAAACACGTACGTTCGAATGCCATAAGTCGCGAGCGTTTTGGCGGCTTCCATCGCAAACTGTTGCGATTTATGGCGCGAATCGTATGCGATGACCACTCCACGTTTTTTTGCTTCCTCCCCAAACGACTCGATGTATCGCGCTAATCCCGCCGATGCTTTGCGCACCGTATATATGTTCATTCGATTCGTTCCCGGTCCAATTTCCCCGCGCATTCCCCCTGTGCCGAACTCTAACGTTTTATAAAAGCAGTCCTCCAATAGTTTTTCATCCGTTTCTAGTTGTTCCAAATGCGCGCGTAATTCTTCGTCTAATTGTGCTCGCTTCCAACGCTCGTATACCACTTTCCAAGTCATGTTTATCCCTCCATATCATTGCTCATTGTAACTTATTCTCCTACTTTTGTTCAAATTCCTTTTTCATGGATAAAAAGGAGCTTCTTGCGGAAAGAAGCTCCTTTTCTCGTTTAATGATATGAAGGTTCAGAAATCTCGGATAATGCTTGTTCTGCCGCTTCATCGTATGCTTGGTTTGTGGCGATATCACCTAAAGCAACAATGCCACAAAGTGCATTATTTTGTACAATTGGTAAGCGGCGAATTTGATTTTTCGCCATCACTTTTGCCGCTTCATCAACGCTCATGTTTGGCGCACCTGTGACGACATCACTTGTCATTACTTGCGAAACAGGTGTCGAAGGGGTTAATCCTTGCGCCGTCGTACGAAGGGTGATGTCACGGTCAGTAATGATCCCTTTCACTTTTCCATTTTCAACAACAGGAATAGCGCCAACATTATGTTCATTCATTAATTGTGCTGCCTCTTGAACAGATTGATCTGGTGTGACCGTTGCCACTTGGCGCGTCATAATCGATTCAACGGTATGATTCAATATGATCCTCCCCTTTCGCTTTTTATTGTGCACGTTCACTTGTTCATTATGTAAGTAAAATATCGTCGCAATTTACATCATTTCTTTCCATGTACTATAATGAACAAAGAGTAAAAATAAGAAGGTGAAATCATGGCGCAGAGAGAAAATCATTTGTTAGCCGCCTGGATCGTTGCACTCATCGCTACACTTGGCAGCCTTTATTTTTCCGAAATACTAAAATTCATCCCATGTGAACTTTGTTGGTATCAACGCATTTTTATGTATCCACAAGTATTTTTGCTTGGCATGGCTTTTGTGCGCAAAGAGTTTGCGATCGCCCGTTATACGCTTATGTTATCTGTTATCGGTGGCACGATTTCTTCTTATCATTATCTCATTCAAAAAGTGACATTTTTCCGAAATACTGCTCCATCATGCGGCATTGTCCCATGTACAGGACAGTATATTAACTGGCTCGGTTTTATTACGATTCCCTTTTTAGCGCTTGTTGCTTTTATTTTCATTAGCATCATCAGCTATCGTCTTATAAAAATGGAGAAAGAAGGGAATATTCGATGAAAAAATTGCTTATTTTCGGTGGTATCATTATCGTTTTATTCGGCGCACTCGCTTGGATTACATCGTATACGCAAAAACAAAAAGCGGAAGGAAATCCGTTTGGCAAAGAAGAGCTGCATCCGGCCACGATCGACCTTCTTGACGATCCGAATTACCAAAACATTATTTTGCCTGACGAATTAAGAGAAGCATTAAACAATAAAGAAACAATAACCGTTTACTTTTACAGCTCAACGTGTGAATTTTGTAAAAAAACAACGCCAATCGTTGTGCCGTTAGCGAAAGAAATGGGCATCGACTTAAAGCAATTTAACCTCCTTGAATTTGAAGAAGGATGGGATGAATACGACATTGAAGCGACACCAACAATTGTCCGATTTAAAAATGGGAAAGAAGTCGCACGTATTGAAGGATATTATGAAGAAGACGTATTTCGAAAATGGTTTGAACAAACAAAATAAAAGCCTTCGTTGTGAAGGCTTTTTTACATCACCCAAGAATGAGCAGGTTTCATATATATGCTCAAGTAATGATCTTTTTCATGTAAAAAATGTTCAGGTGTAAGCGGGAAGCTTATTCCGTGTCGCGCTAATTGCTCCACATTGCGTTGGAACAAATGATTGTAGTAAGAAACGCGATGGAACGAAGCGAATTCAATAATCGCTTGTAACGATTGTAATGCAGAAATAATCTCAAACGCCTCTTTTAACGTTCCATCGTATGTGGAAGATTGAAACTGTAATATGCCGAGCGATTGAAATGTTTCAATTTCATCATCTGTAAAATATTTTGGAAAGATACATGTATAAAACTGTTCAATAAGCGAATGAATATATTGTTTTTGCTCTTCCGTAGCAACATAGACGGTTTTCAATGACCTCACCTTTTTTCCATTTCGTTTCCTAATCTATAACGAAATTGTAACATACCAACCTCCTTTTTTGTGTTGGTAATTTATTGTATAGAAAGAGTGAGCCGAATGAATGTACAAAAAAAAGGAAATTGGCTGATGTTTGAAGCTCCAAAATCATGGACTGGCCTATCGCTTGAACAAGCATTCCAAACAAAATGGTTCGTCCCTAAAAAAATGTTGCATGAATGGCGAATGACAAAAGGAGTGACAGTAAATAAGAAAACCGTTCCTTTACACACAATCATTTCATCAAACGATTATATTGGGGTACATATAAAAGACGAAACGATTGAACCGATCCCAACATATTTTCCGCTTCATATTGTATTTGAAGACGACCATGTACTTGTCATTAACAAACCGGCACATATAGACGTCCATCCGACGCAATCAAATCAAACAAATACGTTAGCAAATGCGGTCGCATTTCACTTTCAATGTGAAGGAATTTATAGTAAAGTTCGGCATATTCATCGCCTTGATCGCGATACGAGCGGCGTCATTTTATTTGCTAAACATGCGCTTGCTGGCGCTGTACTCGATAAATATTTAGCGGAACGAACAATTCATCGCACATACGTTGCGCTTGTTCATGGATATGTGAAACAAAAAAAAGGAACGATTGACGCTCCAATCGGTCGCGATCGTCATCATCCAACGAGACGTCGCGTATCGAAAACAGGAGATACGGCGATCACGCACTATGAACGTCTCCAATACGACAAACAAAAAAATGTGTCGCTCGTTCGCTTGACGCTTGATACAGGAAAAACGCATCAAATTCGCGTCCATATGAGCTATATCGGACATCCATTAGTTGGGGATACGTTATATGGGGGAAAACCGTGGATCGATCGCCAAGCGTTACACGCCATCTCCCTTTCGTTCCCACATCCGTTTACAAACGAGCTGATCACCTGTTCTGCCCTACCTGATGAAACGATTTTCGGCCATATAAAAAGAGGCGCGTTCCTATAACGCAGCCTCTTCGTTCATGTCCGTCACTACATCTACTGCTCGAGGGCGACGTGTCACTTCAATTTTTTTTACGTGGTGCCCATCCAATTGCACGACTTTAAAGACGTAGTCACCGAACTCAATTTGCTCTCCTGGACGAATGTTGTAACGTTCTGTTAACATCCATCCACCAATTGTATCAACGTCCGTATCATCAATTTCTAAGCCGAATAAATCATTAATTTCACTAATAAGCACTTTTCCATCTACGATCGTTCGGTTTTCATCAATAACTTGAATAAGCGGAGTTTCATCTGTATCAAATTCATCTCGAATCTCTCCAACAATTTCCTCTAAAATATCTTCGACTGTCACTAAACCAGATGTTCCGCCATATTCATCAACTAAAATGGCCATATGAATGCGCTCTTTTTGCATTTTCACAAGTAAATCTTGGATAGGGATCGTTTCAATGACTTGAATAATCGGGCGTATATATTCACGCAGTTCCCTTCGCTCCTGACAGTTTACAACAAGATCCGTAAACAACTCTTTGACATTTATTAATCCGAGAATATGATCTTTATCGCCATCAATAACAGGGTAACGTGTATATTTTTCTTCACGGATTGTTTGCAATACATGTTGCATCGAATCATTGACATCTAACGCAACAATTTCTTTGCGCGGAACCATAATTTCTTTTGCGATACGATCGTCAAAACGGAAAATGTTATTCACATACTTATATTCCGTATGATTAATTTCTCCGTTTTTATAACTGGCCGATAAAAGAAGACGCAACTCTTCTTCGGAGTGAGCCAATTCTTGTTCATTAGATAGCTGAAAACCAAATAAACGAACGACGAAACGCGCGGACCCATTTAACAACCAAATAAACGGATACATGACGCGATAAAACAACATGAGTGGGCGTGCCGTCCATAACGTAATCGTTTCAGCCTTTTGAATCGCGATCGTCTTCGGTGCTAATTCACCAACAACGACATGAATAAACGTAATCGTCGCAAATGCGACAAGAAAAGAAGCACCATGGGCAAATGATGGCGATACGTGAAACTCGTCAAAAAGCGGACGAAGCGCTCGTTCTACCGTCGGTTCTCCGAGCCAACCAAGACCGAGCGAGGTCATCGTAATTCCAAGTTGATTTGCAGATAAATACTCATCTAAATGGGTGATGACATGCTTTGCTGCCACCGCTTTTTTGTTCCCTTCCTCAATCAATTGATCAATGCGCGATGGGCGCACTTTTACAATCGCAAATTCTGAAGCGACGAAAAAACCGGTAAGCGCAATAAGAAAAACAATCATCCATAAACTAAATATGTCCAACGAACGTCCGCACGCATACATGCGTGCGGATGCCACCTCCTATTTATTAATCTTCATTATTTCCTTGCACAAAAATAAGTACATACTTAATCAATTCTAACACTGAAATAAGCGCTGCTGCAACATACGTTAATGCCGCGGCATTTAATACTTTATTTACCCCGCGTTCTTCTTCGTTGCGAATAATGCCCTCTGCGATCATAAAATCTTTTGCACGTGAACTTGCATTAAACTCAACTGGCAACGTAATAACTTGAAACGCTACGGCAAACGAGAATAAAATAATCCCTAAACCAATTAACGAAAACTGTTGCAATAAAAACCCACCTAAAAGAAGGAAAGGAGCAATTCCAGACGTAAAATTCACTAACGGGAACATACGATGGCGCAAAACGAGCGCACCATATGCTTGTTGATGTTGCACCGCATGTCCCACTTCATGGGCAGCTACCGATACCGCTGCAATCGAGCGACCATAGTAAACCGGCTCTGATAAACGAACAGCGCGAGCAATTGGATCGTAATGGTCTGTCAACGTACCTGGAACAAGTTCCACTGGCACATCGTATAGTCCATTGCGATCTAAAATGAGACGCGCCACCTCTGCCCCCGTTAAACCAGATGAAGCAGGTACATCTGACCACTTACTAAAGTTTCCTTTCACTTTAAATTGCGCCCAAATTGATACCCCGAAGGCGATTAAAATGAGGAAATCCATTGGGTGAAAAAACATAATATCATCCCTCCGTTATTTTATATTTTAATGAAAAATAGCCGAAAATGAAAGAGAGTACCCCTACATACGTTATATACGACTATTGTGTCCAAAAAGTTTCACAAAATCGAAAAAAAACCTCGCAAATAGCGAGGCTAGATGAAATTCTTTTTAGTGTGTATGGTGAACAGCGCAACGGTTCGGACCGATTTCAAGTTCTTGTTGTTGTTCTGGCGTTGCATCTTTCACACCACGATTGATGGCAATAATGTCTTCAAAGTTCGGTGGTGTTTCAGAAGAAGCGGATTGCGCCACATGTTCAACGAACTCCTCTTCCGTTTTGCCTTGCATAATTTCGTTCATTTGGCGAATGTTTCCTAACGTATTCCCGATATATCCTTGCTCATTCACTTCTTGATCAAAGTTTGCATAGTGTGCAGGAAGGACAATAACATCATCTGCAATTTGTGCTACTTTGTTATATACTGTGTCGTATAAATCTTTCGCCCACTCGCGTGCTTTTCCACCAAGATCTGGTCGACCAAGACCGCTTACGAAAATCGTATCGCCAGAGAATAACAATTTATTGTTTACGAAAAATGATACACTACCTGGGGTATGACCTGGCGTTTTAATTGCTAATACTTCTAAGCTTACTTTTTCAAATTCGATGCGATCATGATTTTCTAGCGGCTCAAACTCAAATATCGCACCTTCACTCTTCATTAAATAATATTTCGCTCCTGTTTGTTTTGCTAATTCATATCCGCCAGAAATGTGATCGGCATGTAAATGGGAATCGACGATATGTGTAATCGTTACGTTTTCTTTTTGCGCCACTTCTTTATATACATCAATAAATCGAGATGGATCAACGATGAGCGCTTCTTTTCCAGATACGACCATGTAAGAAAGGCAACCTTTACCGACACGAATAAATTGATATACTTTCATATTTTCATCTTCGTATACAACAACTGGATATAAATATTCACTCCATGCTTTCATGCCGCCTTTTAAATAAAATACTTCGAAACCTTTTTCAGCAAGCATATCAGCGACCATCATAGAAGATCCTTCTTTTGCGCAAACGACGACGATTTTTTTATCTTTCGGTAAACGTTCTAACACAGGCTCAACGCCATCAATTAATTCAAAATAAGGAATGTTTAAATATTCAATGTGCTCCCCTTCAATTTTCCAATCTGCAAAATCTGATTCATTACGAACATCGAATAAGAAAAATGGTTCTTTATTAACAATCATCTCATTGATTTGTTGTGCTGTTAACGCATGTACTGTCATTTCATATCCACCTCTCCATATACCTTATAGGGTATTTATATAGATAAAAAAATTATTGTTGTAACAATTGCATAATTCGTTGCGGATCAAACCCAACGACCCAACGTCCATTAATTTCTGTTTGTGGCACGCCCATTTGTCCAGTCGAGCGAACAACGTAATCAACAGCTTCAGGGTGATGATGTAAGTTTACTTCTTTAAATGGAATACCTCTTTCAGCTAAAAAGTTTTTTAGCAATGTACAATACGGACATGTCGTTGTTGTATATACCGTTACTTGTTTCATATTACCATTCCTCCTTTATGTTCCGGTATTTTATATACCCCTATAAGTATTATAACATAAAGGATGAATTTTTCAACATCTTTTACAAAATGTCCAACCAAATTTTAATAGCTGTTGCTACAATGAGTGCAGCTAAAATAAACTGCAATAGTTTTGTATTGACCTTTTTACCAACGTTTGCTCCGATCGGAGAAGCAATTAAACTTGCAACGACCATAATAAACGCAGTCCAAAAATCAAATTGACCAGTCGTCAGTTTTCCTACGGTTGCCCCAATTGATGAAATAAACGTAATAGCTAGTGATGTAGCAATCGTCATACGCGTTGGAATTTTTAGTACGACGAGCATAATTGGTACAAGAATAAATGCACCAGCGGCTCCAACAATTCCAGCGCTCACTCCGACAATAAATGCTAATGCGGCAGCGAGCCACTTATTAAATGTCACTTGATCGAGTGGAATGTTATCAATTTCTTTTTTCGGAACGAACATCAAAACGGCCGCAATCGTTGCCAACACTGCATAAACGATATTAATGCCGCCTTCACTCATTAATTTTGAACCATAACCACCGATGAAACTACCGAGTAAAATGCTCGTTCCCATGTAAATAATTAACGTTTTATTTAAATATCCACCTTTCCGGTACGCCCAAACACCCCCAATGGTAGCAAACAATACTTGAATGGCGCTAATTCCGGATACTTCATGGGCGCTAAATGCAGCGTAGCCAAGCAACGGTGGAATGTAGAGCAACATCGGATACTTAATGATCGATCCGCCAATTCCAACCATTCCCGAAATAAACGAACCGATAAATCCAATGAGAAAAATCGTCACAATAAAACCGATGTCCATGCTAGTTCACTCCTTATATGAAGCATCGGGACATACGCCCGATGCTTATCACGCCTTACGAATCCAAAATTTTAATACATCGCCTTCTTCAGCCATGTCAATCATTTCATGCCCCGCTGATTTTGCCCATGCGGACAAATCGTTTTTAGCTCCTTTATCCGTCACATGAATTTCTAATACTTGACCTGATTGTAGTGTATCCATTCCTTTTTTTGTACGAACGATTGGCATTGGACACGCCAACCCTT
Source organism: Anoxybacillus dikiliensis (assembly GCF_050613275.1). Lineage (GTDB taxonomy): Bacteria > Bacillota > Bacilli > Bacillales > Anoxybacillaceae > Anoxybacillus. The sequence goes on along the minus strand of NZ_CP187112.1, from coordinate 440,533 downwards.
TTGCATCAACAACAAGATCTGCTTTCATGCTTTTCCTCCTTAGAACGTTAACGTAATGTCAGCATCTTTCGCAAAATCGAGGAATGTGACAGCTCCACCAACATCGATGCCATCTACAAAATGTTCTTTTGTTAATCCCATGACATCCATTGTCATTTGACAAGCAATAAATTTCACACCCATTTCTTGAGCCATGCTTACAAGTTCAGGGATCGATGGAACGTTCGCTTGAGCAAATCCTTGTTGAATTTGTTCTTTTCCTTCTGGAAGTGGCAATTGCTTATACGCTTCTTTATGAATTAAATTTAATCCTTCGAATGTGAAGAAAATCGCTACTTCTGCTTCTGTTGCTGCCGCTGCTGTCGCAATGTTAAATACTTTGTACGCATCGAATAATCCACCATTTGCTGCAATAATTGCTACACGTTTGTTCATTGTTCATTTCCTCCCTTAATCATTGTTCCTTTCCATTCTGTCATGCCTGGAATGACATTAAATACATGTGCAAATCCTTTTTCGGCTAATTGTTGCGCAGCGAGATCGCTACGATTGCCTGTTCGGCAAATGACGTAAATCGTCTCATCTTTATTTAATTCATTCATTCGTTCGGACAACTGTCCGAGCGGAATATGATACGCTCCTGGAATATGTCCAAACACATACTCCGCTTCTTCGCGTACGTCTAAAATAAATACTTGTTCATTGTTTTCTACTTTCTTTTGCAATTCGTCTAACGCGACAACGTGAGGATATTTCGTTTCCTCTTTGCTTTCTGTCGGATTCGCTTTGCGAAGGTAATGTTTGAGTACATCTCCTTCTTCAATCGTGCCGATATATTGATGCCCTGTGTTTTTTGCCCAGCCTTGAATATCAGCAAGCGATCCTTTGTCCGTTGCTTGCACTTCCAGCACTTGGCCAGGTTGTAGCTGTTCCATTGCTTTTTTCGTGCGAACGATTGGCATTGGACAAGATAGCCCACGCGCATCAACGACAAGATCTACATTCATTCGATTCCCTCCTATCGTTCGATCTCACCTGTCCACTCAAGCATACCGCCCGTCATATTCACGACTTGGTATCCGTAGCTTTCTAACAATTGACAAGCCATACCACTTCGATTTCCTGAGCGACAAACGAGAATATGCTCTTCATTTTTATCAATTTCATTCATTCGCTCAAGCAATTGGCCGAGCGGAATGTGGCGTGCGCCTGGAATTTTCCCATGCACCACCTCTTCATATTCGCGCACGTCAATAATGCTCAGTGCACGCCCCTCTTTCAATTGTTGCTCTAGTTCTTGTGGGGATATATGTTTCATTTTCCTCACCTCTCTATACTCATAAGGGTATATTTCATCACAAAAAATAAGTTATTACCATTACCTCTATGAGTATATTACAAAACCCCCACCCGTTTGTCAACTGTTTTTTCGCAAAAAAAACCTTGTATCACACAAGGAATTTAAACAAGCGTTTTCTGTTCTTCTTTTCGGAAAAAGCTTCTCATCGCCTGCAACACATCTGATTTTTGTTTTAAAATGTAATAGCGAAATTTTTCATCTTTAATATGTTTGTAAGCCGACATGAGCGTAGAATGACGATTGTACTGATACAACTACACACCCTATACACGTTTTTAAGGTGTAGCTCTGTGAAAAAGAGCCACACCAGCAGAACTTATTATATCTCCTGTTGTAAGGCACATCCCTTCGCACTCCTTATCTACTCTTGGTTTCCTTAAACATATATCATGTTACCATTACTTTTTCCCATTTCTCAAAGCTATAAATATACCATACAATACCAAAAAAACTATTATCATGAAAACGAATTGCATTACTGAATAATCTCGCTGTTGAGCATAAGAATTAAATTTCCCCATTTTCTCATTTATCTGCTTATTAATCTCTTCTTGGCTTGGCGGTTCTTCAAAATCTTTTCTTATGGTCTCTACCGCCCTATTGATATAAGACTGAATCTCATCCTTTGATGGCTTCTCTGCACTGACATCTGCAAAAATAGGTGCCCTTTTTCCTAATATCGTGTCATTTATATAAATATCGTAGTAAAGACTTTGATCGTTCTCTACGAAGTCTCTTAACTCTTTGTTACTTACGTCTATATTCTCATCTAAATATATTGTCTTTACAAAATGAGTATCAATAATCGGCTCTTTCCCTTTTTGTTGTTGAATTTGGACATAATATACTTTTAGAGATTTACTTGTCTCTTCAATTTTGTAATTTAGTAAAATGTGACGAACAATCCAATTTTCTTCGTCATTAGCAAAGACAACTTTGGGTATTAAATTTATTGTTATTATTGAGATAAGTATAGTTAATAAAAAGATAAATCGAATTTCTTTAATACGAATCCCCTCCAAACTATTTCATAGTGCAACTGAAATAAATTTAACTTAAGAAATACAACATTGTAAAGATACAGAACAGAACTCATTAATTAAAATATCGCTTTCGGATTTTTTATATTTTTGATCATGAAATCCACAAATTTCTCAACCCACTTCTCAGCTATTTTACCTGTTGACGCAGCTGCTGCAAATACGGTTGCCATTGAATCATAATACTCTTTCTTAACTTTATAATTTTGTGTTAATTCCATTTTTAATGTTATCTTTAGATTTTCGAATCCTTTTTTAGTTTTCAAACCAAGAAAATCTGAGAAATCAATGTCTTGCATCAATGAATGAGTAGAACTTGACATTAAATAATAACCATCAGGTTGAAGTGAATTCGGTTTCAAAGCATCTAACAGTACAAAGTATTTTGATTCAAATCCTGTATTCCCATATTGTATAGTATCTGCATAATTCCTTTCATACAATGCGGTATTATTGAGTTTCGCTTTAAGTAAATTACTTACATCCAACTGTAGTGTATCCCCTGAGGAGGTTGCGAACTTAATCGTTTTTCCATTTTGTGTAACTCTCATTGACTGATCGAATTTAATTTCTATCTTAAGATCAAGGAACTGTTCAAGTTTAGCATTCAAAGGACCTAATGTGATATAATGTACGGCATCAGCAACATTCTTTATATCTATTTCCTAGTTGATAATTTGCAACCTAGGATTTTTATAGGTGTTTTTTTGAGATTTTATAAGTTCGACCTTGTTGTTCAAAGCATTGTAAGTATTTTTCCCAGCAATCCCATCTGCCTGAAGACCTACTGATTTTTGAAAGTCCTTAACATATTTCTCGGTCTCAGAACCATATACACCATCAACACTAACACTATAGCCTACATATTTCAACATTAACTGCAAATCTTTTACCGCTTGTCCCCGATTTCCTTCTCTAAGTGTCTGACCTGTCCACTGGTCATTGGTGTTCGATGAGTTTGATTGTGATGTTGTCGTTTCTGTTCTAACATACTTTTGTAGAGCTTGGTACGTTTGCTTTCCTGCAATTCCGTCCGCTGTAATTCCAACCTTCTTCTGAAATTCCTTCACAGCCTTCTCTGTATTTGCTCCGTAAACTCCATCAATTCCCCCAGGGTTAAATCCGGCTCTGTAAAGCCAAGATTGCAATGTCTTCACATAATCATTTCGATCACCTCTTTTTAGCGTTTGCTCACTCCATAGATTATTTGCAAAGTTAGATGGATAAGTGACTCTACCAACACTATCCACAACGTACATTTTTGATCCTCCTAGTTATTTTTTGTTTATTATCATATCAGACAACCATCATGGAAAATGTCGAAACATGTCATAAAAACAAAAAAAATCCCCTGCCGAGTAGCAGGGGAATCACAGTTGGATAACCTTTCTTCTTCATCTCTTCTGCTAATCGTCCTACATTTTTTTCTGTCGCGAAATGCCCCGTATAACTTCCTGTCATCTTCAGAGAGTAAACAACCAATATGCCTGACGATCGTTAACGTCAAATCTTTTTCGCGAAGTCGGTTAACTCAATAATACTTTAAGTCCTAGTCTTCAAAAAGGATAAGACTGTCTGACGTTTACTTTGTCAACCGTTTTTTTACGAAAAAAAACCTTGTGTAACACAAGGAATTAAACAAGCGTTTTATGTTCTTCTTTTCTAAAAAAGCTTCTCATCGCTTGCAGTACATCAGACTTTTGTTTCAAAATGTAGTAACGAAACTTTTCATCTTTAATATGCTTATATGCGGACATAAGCGTGGAATGGCGATTGTACTGATTTACTTCCCCGTATCCAAACATATTCGATACTTTCATTAACTCTTGTACGAGCTTCACACAGCGCGCGTTATCGGATGTTAAGTTGTCGCCATCGGAAAAATGAAATGGATAAATGTTATACTTCGTCGGTGAATAGGTCGTTTCAATGACTTCAAGCGCTTTGCGATACGCTGATGAACAAATCGTTCCGCCGCTTTCCCCTTTTGTGAAAAACTCTTCTTCTGTTACAACTTTTGCTTCGGTATGATGAGCGATAAAAACAATATCAACCGTTTCATATTTTGTTCGTAAAAAACGCGTCATCCAAAAGAAAAAGCTTCTAGCCATATATTTTTCCCATACGCCCATTGAGCCGCTCGTATCCATCATCGCAATAACAACCGCTTTTGAATCAGGCTTAATGACTTCATTCCACGTTTTAAACTTTAAATCTTCCGGATAAATTGGATAAAAGCTTGGATTACCGCTCAATGCATTTCGTTTAAAGGCAGCCATCATCGTTTTTTTCTTATCAATATTCCCCATGAGCCCTGTTTTACGAATATCATTAAATTCGATATGTTGAACAACGTGATCTGCGTGTTGCTTTTTCTTTAAATCTGGAAGCTCCAATTGACTAAACAAAGCTTCTTCTAGCTCCATTAAAGACACTTCTGCTTCATAATAATCTTGCCCTGCTAGATCACCTGCTCCTTGACCTTTTCCTGGTCCTTTTTGACCGTCTCCAGAACCGTCGCGCGCAATCACATCGCCAACTTGACTGTCCCCATCGCCTTGGCCGACATGTTTATTTTTGTCATAGTTATAACGAATTTTATATTCATCTAACGAACGAATCGGTATTTTTATGACATCGCGACCATTTGACATAATAATGCTTTCTTCTGTAATTAAATCGCCAAGATTATTTTTAATCGCTTCTTTTACCTTTTCTTCATGCCGTTTTTGATCATCGTGGCCTTTTCGATGGAGGGACCAATCTTCCTTTGACACAATGAAGTTTCTACTCATTTTTTCCCCTCCTACATGTAAAATAATGATGCACACTTTCCCTTTTTCTTGCATACAATATGTTGGCTTTTAAAAATGATAAATGAATGGTTGGTTACTTTATCCTATGCAGCGACCGAAAAAAATTGACAAATGATTTCGAAAATTACTCGAATCCCTTTCTGTTGGACAAGCCTGTTTTCTAAAATGATAAAACAAAGCATGCCAAGTGCGGCATGCTTATCTGTTTAATAAACTTCCAACATAACGAAGCAATTCATTTGCCGAAGTGGAATTGTAACCGTACTCATTAATCAAACGGGCGACAACTTCATTAATTTTCTTTAATTGTTGTTCATCCGGCGTTTTTGTTGATGTCGTAATTTTGACGATGTCTTTCAAATCAGCAAATAGCTTTTTCTGAATCGCTTCGCGTAACCGTTCGTGTGAATTATAATCAAAACGCTGACCTTTACGCGCATATGCCGAAATGCGAATTAAAATTTCTTCACGGAACGCTTTTTTCGCATTTTCTGAAATGCCAATTTGTTCTTCAATCGATCTCATTAGCTTTTCATCTGGATTCATTTCTTCTCCCGTTAGCGGATCGCGAATTTTCGCCTTGTTGCAATACGCCTCTACATTATCTAAATAATTGTCCATCAACGTTTTCGCTGATTCTTCATATGAGTAGACGAACGCTTTTTGGACTTCACGTTTAGCAATCTCATCATACTCTTTTCGAGCAATTGAAATGAAATTTAAGTAACGTTCCCGATCTTCTTTCGAAATGGATGGGTGATGCTCTAATCCTTCCTTCAATGCCCGTAATACATCTAGCGCATTAATGGACGGCACTTCTTTTCGAATAATACAAGACGAAATGCGATTAATGACATACCTCGGATCAATGCCGCTCATTCCTTCATCTGGATGTTCTTTTTTCAATTCCTCTACATCAACTTCATTAAATCCTTCGACAAGCTCGCCATCATACAAGCGCATTTTTTTCACAAGGTCAATATCGCCACGCTTCGGCTCTTTCAAACGCGTTAAAATTGTAAACATCGCCGCCACCCGCAACGTATGTGGGGCAATATGCACATCCGCCACATCGCTTTCACGAATCATTTTTTCATAAATGCGCTCTTCTTCTGACACTTTTAAGTTATACGGGATTGGCATAACGATAATGCGCGAATGAAGCGCCTCGTTCTTTTTATTTGCAATAAACGAACGATACTCTGTTTCGTTCGTGTGGGCAACAATCAATTCATCTGCACTAATAAGCGCAAAACGTCCTGCTTTAAAGTTTCCTTCTTGCGTTAAAGAAAGCAAATGCCATAAAAACTTTTCATCGCACTTTAACATTTCTTGAAATTCCATAATGCCGCGATTTGCTTTGTTTAACTCCCCATCAAAGCGATATGCGCGCGGATCAGATTCTGACCCATATTGAGCAATCGTAGAAAAATCAATGCTGCCCGTTAAATCAGCAATGTCTTGCGACTTCGGATCGGACGGGCTAAACGTCCCAATTCCAACACGCTTATCTTCTGAGAAAAAGATGCGTTCGACCATCACATCTTCAATGCGCCCACCATATTCTTTTTCAAGCCGCATCATATTTAATGGCGACAAATTTCCCTCGATACGAATACCGTACTCTTTATAAAACTCATCGCGCAAGTTGTGCGGAATTAAATGAAGGGGATCTTCATGCATCGGACATCCTTTAATGGCATATACGGCGCCACGATCCGTATATGAATACGCTTCAAGCCCGCGTTTTAACATCGTCACAAGCGTCGATTTCCCGCCGCTGACTGGACCCATTAACAACAAAATGCGCTTTCGAACATCTAAACGTTTGGCAGCTGGATGAAAATATTCTTCCACAAGCCGCTCTAACGCTTCCTCAAGTCCAAACAATTGCCCGCTAAAAAAGTTGTATTTTTTCTTTCCGTCTATTTCTTCTACCCCTGCATCTTTAATCATATTGTAAACGCGAGAATGAGCAGATTGAGCTACCCACGGCTTTTCTTTTACGATTTCTAAGTACTCCGCAAATGTACCTTCCCACTTTAATTTTTGTTCTTCTTCTCTATATTTTTGTATTTTTTTTAAAATGTCCATACACGGACCTCCTCCACCTTTGATGTCTAGCGTCATGATTAATACCATATGTATGCGAGGATGTCCGTAATCATTCGCGAAAGTATGACTTTCATCTCAATGTACAATTAAGCTATAATGAAAGCGTGGACATTTTATTGTCACTTCATAAGGGAGGAGATTTCATATGAAAACGCTTCTTGTTCTTGGCGTCATTTTCGCCTTCTTGGCTGCGATCTTTACAGCAGGATATAACGATAAGCCGGAAGTAAAAAATTAAGCGACTTTCATTCGAAAGTCGCTTAAAATACGTTTGGAAAGTTTTGTTGTCTTAACGCTTCGTACACGAGAATGGCTGCTGTGTTCGATAAATTGAGTGAGCGAACGTATTCGTTCATCGGAATGCGTAAACAACGTTCCATATTTTTTTCGATTAAGTCTTTTGGCAATCCACTCGTCTCGCGACCGAAAACGAAAAAGTAATCTTTCGTTTGATCACTATAGTCAAACGACGTGTAGTATGTTTGACCAAACTTTGTAATAAAGAAAAATTCGCCTTCTTTATATTTATCAAAAAGCTCTTGTAATGAATCGTAATAGTGAATATCTACGTATTCCCAATAATCTAATCCGGCACGCTTCAACATTTTATCATCCGTTGAAAATCCGAGTGGACGAATTAAATGTAACGACGTTCCTGTTGCTGCACATGTACGTGCAATATTACCCGTATTCGCTGGAATTTCTGGTTGATATAAAACGACATGTAAAGCCACATTCTTCACTCCTATGTGTGATCAATAATATGAAAAAATTTATATTGAATATTTGGCGTATAAGCCGTGGAATCTTCATACGACCAATAACGCATGCGACTATTGGACGTATGGGCATTGACGAGCGGCATCCCTTGTTTATCTTTGGCAACGACGATCGTCGTATGATCAAATCGCCCGTCCCCTTGAAAATCATAACAAATGACATCACCGAGAGACAACTGTTCTGGTGTTTTTTTTTCAATAGCTTGAATGCCTGTTTTCGATCCGCTTAAATACCAACGAAACGCATGCGCGACCGTCCACGTATAGCTCCAGTCGTTTTTGCGCGTCCACCATCCTTTTGTTTTGTTTGGATAGCCCATCATCGGAATGCCGCCCGCATGCAAACATTGAGAGACAAAATTTGTACAATCAACGGGAAATGTATGAAAAGCTGGATTATAATCGTTCCACCATATTTCAGCATATTTCACCGCTGCCAGCCGATCATACGTATAACGAACTCGTTCATCTTCATGACGTTCTTGTTTTTTTTCCATTTGCTCTGTCTTGAGATGAGGCACAACAAGATGGTCGCTCACAAGCTTACCACGTTCAAAAATGGCTTCCCGTACCTCTTGTTTCTCCTCGACATACATCCACCCGTCTTGCCAAATAAAAAAACGGAAATGAACGATGTAGCGGACGAACGTGTGAGGGGCAATATGTTTCTTTTCTATTACGACTCCTTTTCCTTCGCATTTCACAAGCTTCGCCTGTCGCTTCGCAAGCAGTTGCTTTTTTCGTTCCATTTCCTCATCCGTCACATTAGCCGCAAAAAAGGAACGAATACGCTGATCGAGAAGGGCGTGTAGCTGTTTTCTCATCTCGCTCACCACTTTTACCTTTTTTACTACGTTATGTCGTAAACAATAGAAAAACAACTACACTCTTTTAAGCATCGCTAACGCGTTATCAATTTCTCGAATAACGTCCTCATCTTGTTCTTTTTCTTTTGCTTGCTGCAACATCGGCACAACTTTCCTGTTTCCGATTTTCCCAAGCGCCCACGCCGCGGTTCCGCGAATGACAGGACGTGAATCTTCCTGAAGCAGTACGAATAAATCATCTATCGCACTCTCATCTTTATAATGAGCCAATGCAATGATCGCATTCCGTTGAATCGGTTTTTTCCCACGCCATGCCCCCGATAAATGCCCAAACGTCTCTTTAAATTGCCGATTCGTCATATGAAGAATTGGTTTTAATAGCGGTTTCACCACTTCCGGATCGGGTTCCATCTCCGCATGGAAGTGAAAGTCTTTTCCTTTATTTTTCGGACAAACGAGTTGACACGTATCACACCCATACAATCGATTACCAATTTTATCGCGAAACTCATCAGGAATAAACGTTTTCGTTTGCGTTAAAAAAGCGATACATCGTTTCGCATTCAACTGTCCCCCTTGTACAAGCGCCCCTGTCGGACAAGCATCAATGCAGCGCGTGCACGTTCCGCATTGATCTTCAATTGGCGCATCCGGAGGAAACGGGATATTTGTAATCATTTCTCCTAAATATACGTACGATCCAAACTCTGGCGTAATAATTGAGCAGTTTTTCCCACTCCACCCGATACCTGCACGCTCGGCTACCGCCCGATCCGATAACTCCCCGGTATCGACCATCGATTTTACTTTTGCATCTGGTACACGGGTGAGAATAAATTGCTCTAGCTTTTGCAGCCGATCGCGTAAAATGATGTGATAATCTTGTCCCCAAGATGCGCGACAAAAAATGCCTCGATGTTCTTTTTTTGTACTTCGTGGAGCGTTTTTCAATTTTGACGGGTAGGCAAGGGCGATCGCAATAATGGAACGCGCTTCTTTCAACAACAAAGATGGAGTTGTTCGTTTGTCAATATCCGGCTCTTCAAATCCTGATTCATAACCGAGTCGTTGTTGCTCACGTAGCCGTTCTTTTAATTCGCTAAACGGATCAGCACTGGCAAAACCGATTTTGTCGATACCAATCGTTCGACTATATTGAATAATTTCCTCTTTTAATGCAGCAACGTCCACTACCCATCCCTCCTTTCATCGCTGTTTATGATACAATGTAAAGAAAAAGGAGTGAACGATATGGTAACCATTTCTGACACAATCAAACAGCATGTGGCTCATTTTAAAATTGGAGTCATTACATATGAACAAATTGTCGTCGGCGCATCTCCAAATATGTTGAAGGGAAAACTCCGTCAATTTCAAGAACTATTGTATTTTGACATGGAGCAAACACCATTGGTTGACTGGCCTGAAGTGAAAGAATGGCGATCGGTGTTCAAACAGGTCGGCACAGATGCAAGCCGATACCGTCCTTCATCAGAAAGTTTGCTTCGGCGCGTACAAAAGAAAACTTTTATTCCATCCATTCATTCAGCAGCTGATGTGAATAACTTTTTTTCCTTATATTATAAACTACCAATCGGCATTTATGACCGAGATCATCTCATAGGAGATATCGTTATCACGATCGGTACACAAGCAGATGAATATATCGGCATCAACGATCGCACGACAAATTTTGAACGAAAACTTGTCTCAAAAGACGCCAAAGGGGCATTCGGCAGTCCAATCGTTGACTCAAAGCGAACGATGGTTACGGAACAAACAACACATGCAATTCAAATCGTATACTTTCTCCCATCATTTACAGAAAAACAATGCGAACAAATGCTAGAAGCAATGAAAGAGATGTTTATTCAAATCCATGGTGGTCATGCATATACACAACTTATATTATAACAAGCACGGGGCAAGCGAAATAAAAAAACGCAATGCCCCGTTCATCTTCGAAACGAAACACTGCGTTGTCCCCGTATGTATGGAGCGGGTGATGGGAATCGAACCCACGACATCAGCTTGGAAGGCTGAGGTTTTACCACTAAACTACACCCGCGCGATAAATTACTCACATAACCATTTTTACTTCTATGCTTTGTCATGCCTCTTCCTCTACTCGCTTGCTCGATGATGATGGATGCGTCGAGGCAACTCGCCAATTACTCGATGATGGGTCGCTCGTGGCTGAGGTTTTACCACTAAACTACACCCGCACATGCAGAAAAAGTAGAAATTTGTCGAATAAGATGCAAAAATAAAAAACAGGACTCCCTGTTTTTTAACTACGTTTTACATTATATCGACTTCCCTAGGACAAGTCAATACTCTTTTTACAATCATCAGAAACCGATTTTTTTCGAGCCTCAATAATCAACTTTCCGCCTTTGACACTTACATTTTCTTTTTGATAGGATTGTCACTCTTGATTTCCTTAACCAGATACGTACGTTCCATCATCAGTAGTGAACCCGTTTCCGATATCATAGTTCCATTTTGACGTGTCTAATTGATCACCATCAAACTCATCCTCCCAAACTAAATTCCATCCCGAATCAGTTTGAGACTCGATCATATTTTTTTCTTCGATGTCAATGAGAAATATGATTCCCGCTGCTGTCAAAAATAACACAACCACGTACAATACTCCCTTCATCAAACGCCTATCCTCCCATATAAGAAGATAAAAAACTAGCTTGTCATCCTTTCAAAAACGATCCTCAAACGATTTAAAAGTTTGAAAGGAAAGACAAGCTTCAAATTGCTTACTACACCTCTTCTGGTAATCGCTTCTCATGTCATCCCGTACAATCGATTGCTTCCACAAGATTCACGAATAATTAATTCCGGTTCAACCATAACCGCTTTCGGCTGAAATTGGCGGTGTATAATATCTCTTAACATATATGCAGCAAGCCGTCCGATTTTCTCTTTATCTTGCCGAACGGAAGTTAAAGCGGATCAGTATAGTTGCAAGCTTCGATATCATCACACCCAACGACCGCAATATCTTCAGGTACTTTCAAACCTTGCTCTTTTATCGCTTTCATCGCGCCAAACGCCATTAAATCCGACGCCGCAAATACCGCTTCGGGACGCTGTGACGAGCTCAAAATCTTTTTCATCGCTTCATCATCTTTGGCGAGGAGACCCCGACTTCTAAGCGAGAGCGAAAGTCGGGGAGGAATCGCCCTTCCTCCTTTCTTTTGTATATGATAGAATAAGAATGTGGAGAAAACCGTTGAATCAAGGCACTCCAATCCCCGTTACTCGATGTAGGGAGTTGGTTGCAGGAAACGTTGCAACCGTAAAACATCGAGCGTACATCCGTCTGTTGTGCGTGGAAGTCAAGTACTGCCTACAGACATGCCGAGCCACTCGGTAGCGATATAGGCATGACCTATGTCGTTGGGTAGTCGTCAACCTGCCCCTGATGCAACCCCAAGTCAAGGAAGGAGGACGAAGTCCGTTCGCACTTCTGGGGAGTTGCAAGCCCCCGCTTCAAGCGTTAGCTAAGTGGGGGTAGTTGACAGCCGCTCTCTACAAAAAAGTCCCCTTGAGCGAACCATTCATCATGAATCGTTAACCCAAATTCTTTCATCGTGTTTCGAAATCCTTTTTCACGAATTTTTGTCACTTGCGCCCCCGGTAAGCCCCCAATATAACCGATATGGCGATAGCCACTAAATAAAAGTGCTCTACTACTTTAGCTGAAATTTTATCACGGCTGTTGATTATCCAAAATTAGGAATACTTCTCCCGTAAAAATGGGCATGCTCAAATAAGACAGCTACCATCTCTGATTTCCAATCGAGAGGAAGTTGCCCAAATAAAACCCGACGAACGAAAGAAATGAACGTGAGGGTGGTTTGCGTTCGTTTCTCTGTTCAGTCATATAGCCATCTCAATCACACATAGGCAATGAACGCCGCAAACAGCTGATTGTAGACGGCGTTTTTTGTTGTCCCAAATAAGGTAGGTACATTCAAGTATTGCTTGATCCATCGAAAAAAGACCTCGACTGCCCAACGCTCTTGATACATGTCGGCAATCTTTTCTGCCGATACGTCAAAGACATTCGTTACGACGCGAATCTCCTTTCCATGGGCATCACGAAAGATGACCACTCGATGACGTTTCTTCGAACGGCATTGCTTCGTTCCTAGCTGACAAGTAAAATCAGCGATGACATTGGAATCGGAAGAAACAAGACGCTGTAAACGGTGACGACGATGAATCTCTACATTTTCTTTCATGCGAATGACAAAAAGTTGTCCATTTTCGGCAAATTGGTCGATCCGTTCGATTTTAAAATACGCCCGATCTTCCACAAGAATTTGCTTCGGATGTGTCAACGCTTCCCCGACAGGACCATCGTGGCGTAGACCGGTTGTTTCCGTGGCATCCATTGGTGACTGGTGTTCAGGAGAATAAGCGACATGCAGTTTAATCCCTGACCGTTCCCCATCATAAGGCGCCCATGGTAGGCGGTTCTTTCCGACTGTCACCGTTGTCGAATCGACAATGCGAAGAGGTTTCGGGAATCGAAGAGATCGCCGTATTTTGCGATTACACTTCGAAACGATTCGTGCAAACAAACGCTTCATGATTTCATATGGAATCTCCTTCGCCTTGTTTGCCACCGTCGAATAATGAAAACGCGGCAATTGGTAAGTGGGCGCCACATCAGCACCATGACGAAAACTCTTCCACTCATGGACAGCAGCGAGAAGGAAAAAGTCGATTAACGTACGTACGGTAAATTTACGAGATGAGTCGTGATAACCGACTGCTTCTGTGATGGTTTGAATGTCTTCGTCTGACACAATTTTTTGCATCAAATTCGGGAGTGTGGTATGCTTGTTCATAAAGAGCACCTCTTTCCTGGGTTTGTTTGTGTGGTTACTTACATTCTACAGGAAAAGTGCTCTTTTTTCTATGTTTTTATGGATATTATTGGTTAATCAACACACGTGTTAGTAAAATAAAATTTTTATCCACTCATACTATACTTCAATCTTTTTGTTTCTTTAAATACAAAAGGAGACAAAATAATTCCTCCGACAAAGCCACCTATATGCCCTGCAATACTTATTCCTGGAATTAAAAAAGTCATGATAAAACCAAGTAGAGTAAACATAATAACAAATCTTTTATCGTATGAAGAAAATTGATTACCGTGTCTAAGAAATAAATATATATACATTCCTAATAATCCGTATCCTACTCCAGAAGAACCTGCCAAAGGAATAGGGTAACCAGAAAATAAATGAATCATTAAGGTTGCAAAAACACTCATGAAGATATAACTCAAAAAAAACTTTTTACTTCCTAATATACGTTCAAGAGGACGAGAAAAAAGTAAAATAAAAGGCATATTTAGAAAGAAATGAAAATAACTCATATGTCCAAAGGCACAAGTAAGCAAACGCCATACTTGTCCTTCATTAACCAATTGAATATCATATGCTCCCAATTGAAGAATTGTCTTGCTATTATAACCTCCCATAAATGTAATAATAATCATCAACACTGTACAGATTCCAACCATAAGTGTTGTAATTGGGTATCGTTTAATAAATGTAGGAATATCTTCCGTTATTCTGAACAACATAATACCTCCTTTTCTGAATATTCATTATCTTAATGACGAAGAATATTTATATAAAGTTTCAACATGACATTTTCCGTATCAAAAGACAATCAAAAGATGTTATCTATTCTCAACAGCAAAACAAAAAAGGATGTAAGGGTGCCAGGTGAACGAAAAATGTCCATGTAAAACCATGAACCGTTTTTTTCAGTTATCACCTCATTAAACAAGAAACAAAAGAAGCCTTGCAAATTCTGCAAAGGCTCAATAGTCAACCTTATGAATTGGTTTCTTTCTTAGTAGTTTTTTTAGTTTCTAAAAATTGTTTACGCACACGATTTTTCCTTCTCGAATCGTATTCAGTATAACACAAAAAAGGGTTTCCACATTCGTGAGAACCCTTGATCCTAAAGCCTTTTCCCTATTTTCGATGCCGATGGTGGGAGTCGAACCCACACGGGGAGCTACCCCACACGATTTTGAGTCGTGCGCGTCTGCCAGTTCCGCCACATCGGCATGTTAAATACAGCGATTCAATTATACCACGACACCTAGCTTTGTCAAGCCTGTTCAGTGCCGAGGGCCGGACTCGAACCGGCACGGTAGTCACCTACCGCAGGATTTTAAGTCCTGTGCGTCTGCCAATTCCGCCACCCCGGCGCATAAAAAAATGGAGGCGGCAACCGGATTCGAACCGGTGGTAAAGGTTTTGCAGACCTCTGCCTTACCACTTGGCTATGCCGCCATGAAACAAAGAGCGGAAGACGGGACTCGAACCCGCGACCCCCACCTTGGCAAGGTGGTGTTCTACCACTGAACTACTTCCGCATTATATGTGGCTGGGGTAGCTGGATTCGAACCAACGCATCACGGAGTCAAAGTCCGTTGCCTTACCGCTTGGCTATACCCCAAAATTCTCAAGCATATATGGGGCGACTAGTGGGAATCGAACCCACGAATGCCAGAGCCACAATCTGGTGCGTTAACCACTTCGCCATAGCCGCCATGTTTTTTTGGCAGGGGCAGTAGGAATCGAACCCACACCGGAGGTTTTGGAGACCTCTGTTCTACCATTAAACTATGCCCCTAAAGTCAAGATGGTGGAGGGGGACGGATTCGAACCGCCGAACCCAAGGGGAGCGGATTTACAGTCCGCCGCGTTTAGCCACTTCGCTACCCCTCCGCAGATGGTGCCGGCTGCAGGACTTGAACCCGCAACCTACTGATTACAAGTCAGTTGCTCTACCAATTGAGCTAAGCCGGCATCATTTAACATGGTGGCTCGGGACGGAATCGAACCGCCGACACAAGGATTTTCAGTCCTTTGCTCTACCGACTGAGCTACCGAGCCGTTTAAGTAATTCACTTATATAGTGGCGGTCCCGACGGGACTCGAACCCGCGATCTCCTGCGTGACAGGCAGGCATGTTAACCACTACACTACGGGACCATTTTGGTTGCGGGGGCAGGATTTGAACCTGCGACCTTCGGGTTATGAGCCCGACGAGCTACCTGGCTGCTCCACCCCGCGATGATAAAATACACACAAATTCATCCATGGTGGAGGATGACGGGATCGAACCGCCGACCCCTTGCTTGTAAGGCAAGTGCTCTCCCAGCTGAGCTAATCCTCCACAAAAGATGACCCGTACGGGATTCGAACCCGTGTTACCGCCGTGAAAGGGCGGTGTCTTAACCACTTGACCAACGGGCCATATATTTCCTAAGTGGCTGGCGGAGAGCAAGGGATTCGAACCCTTGAGACGCTTATCACGTCTACACGATTTCCAATCGTGCTCCTTCGACCACTCGGACAGCTCTCCGTAAATGGCTCCGCAGGTAGGATTCGAACCTACGACCGCTCGGTTAACAGCCGAGTGCTCTACCACTGAGCTACTGCGGAATGATGCGTTAAAGTTAATCATTTCTTTTGCCCGGCAACGTCCTACTCTCGCAGGCGGTGTCCCGCCAACTACCATCGGCGCTGGAGAGCTTAACTTCCGTGTTCGGGATGGGAACGGGTGTGACCTCTCCGCCATCGTCACCGAGCAATAATGCTTTAGACAAATGTTATTATAACGGAATATTTTTTGTTGTCAAGCATTTTTTATTCCTTCAAAACTAGATAACAGGGCTAAACAGTCGCCTACGCTTTTCTTGTTGTCTAGCTTCGAACTAACATCCTCCTACGCCTTCGCTTTTTCCGTTCGACGTGCACGCACGTCTTCGTCAAAAGCTTTTAGCTCCGTCGGATGTTTTCTTGACTACGTCAAGAACCGTTCTCCGCTTTTCTTACTGTCTAGCTTCGGCTCCTAGCCCCTCGAATCGCTTCAGTCCTGCTGTGGCGGCAACAGCCTCCTCGCAGGCCTTCCGCGCTCTTCGTGGCTGAACAGTCGCCTACGCCTTTCTTGTGTGCTTAGTTAAGTCCTCGATCGATTAGTATCCGTCAGCTGCACGTGTCGCCACGCTTCCACCTCGGACCTATCAACCTTGTCATCTTCAAGGGATCTTACTCGCTTGACGCGATGGGAAATCTCATCTTGAGGGGGGCTTCACGCTTAGATGCTTTCAGCGCTTATCCCTTCCGCACATAGCTACCCAGCTGTGCCCCTGGCGGGACAACTGGTACACCAGCGGTGCGTCCATCCCGGTCCTCTCGTACTAAGGACAGCTCCTCTCAAATTTCCTACGCCCGCGACGGATAGGGACCGAACTGTCTCACGACGTTCTGAACCCAGCTCGCGTACCGCTTTAATGGGCGAACAGCCCAACCCTTGGGACCGACTACAGCCCCAGGATGCGATGAGCCGACATCGAGGTGCCAAACCTCCCCGTCGATGTGGACTCTTGGGGGAGATAAGCCTGTTATCCCCGGGGTAGCTTTTATCCGTTGAGCGATGGCCCTTCCATTCGGAACCACCGGATCACTAAGCCCGACTTTCGTCCCTGCTCGACTTGTAGGTCTCGCAGTCAAGCTCCCTTCTGCCTTTACACTCTTCGAATGATTTCCAACCATTCTGAGGGAACCTTTGGGCGCCTCCGTTACGCTTTGGGAGGCGACCGCCCCAGTCAAACTGCCCACCTGACACTGTCTCCCACCCCGATCAGGGGTGCGGGTTAGAATCTC
The DNA here is from genome assembly GCF_050613275.1 of Anoxybacillus dikiliensis. Taxonomy (GTDB): domain Bacteria; phylum Bacillota; class Bacilli; order Bacillales; family Anoxybacillaceae; genus Anoxybacillus. Next base: position 422,867 of record NZ_CP187112.1, on the reverse strand, counting down.
AGTACGACAAGGGTGGTATCCCAACGGCGACTCCACCTAGACTGGCGTCCAGGCTTCTCAGTCTCCCACCTATGCTGTACATGTCGCACCAACATTCAATATCAGGCTGCAGTAAAGCTCCACGGGGTCTTTCCGTCCTGTCGCGGGTAACCTGCATCTTCACAGGTACTATGATTTCACCGGGTCTCTCGTTGAGACAGTGCCCAAGTCGTTACACCTTTCGTGCGGGTCGGAACTTACCCGACAAGGAATTTCGCTACCTTAGGACCGTTATAGTTACGGCCGCCGTTTACTGGGGCTTCGGTTCGCACCTTCGCTTGCGCTAAGCGCTCCCCTTAACCTTCCAGCACCGGGCAGGTGTCAGCCC